>JBGPCQ010000006.1:0-43202 GCA_041481895.1 Geobacteraceae bacterium
GTCTTCAGCATCAGCGGCGGCACCGCGCCGATCAGCACGGCCTTGGCCACACGCTTCGTACCAAAGCGGCCGATATAGCGGGCGACTTCGCCGCCCCCCGTAGAGTGGCCGACATGGATCGCATTTTTCAGGTCGAGCGCTGCGGCGAGCGCCGCGAGGTCGTCGGCGTAGGTGTCCATGTCGTTGCCGTTCCAGGGCTGGCTCGAGCGCCCATGACCGCGGCGGTCATGGGCGATGCAGCGGTAGCCGCGGGAGGCCAGAAAAAACATCTGGTCTTCAAAGGCGTCCGCGGAGAGCGGCCAGCCATGGCTGAAGACTACCGGCTGCCCGCTGCCCCAGTCCTTGTAGTAGATTTGCGTGCCGTCTTTGGTCGTGATCGCAGGCATTGATACCCTCCTTTTAGTTGTCGGTTCATGCGGCTCCTCCAAGTTCTCGCTCTGTTGCCACACCCCATGGTCTGATTCCGATTGCACGGTCATGCACAAGGCAAACGTATCGCGCTTTTGTTCAATGTCAACTGACAGGAAAATCACCGCTACGCCTGCAGATCTTTCGTAACATAACGGTTTTATGTAATTATTTGACATTAATAATGTATGAACAATCGTAATGGGCCGGGAAGCAATCGAGTGACAATTATTATAGGGCGGGAGTTTGTTCTTTGATATTCACTGTGGATAAGCGGGGGGTGTTAATATGCTACTTCAGCGCCAGTTCCAGCTCCGCCAGCTTTCTGATCCGATCCCTCAGCTCGGCTGCTTTCTCGAAATCGAGGTCCTTGGCGGCGGCCAGCATCTCCTTCCGCAGCTTCTTCACCAGCTTCGGGATATCCTCGACCGGTACATACCCTTCTTCTCCCTCGGCGGCAATCGGGACGGTATAGTAATCCCTTTCCTCGATCGACCCCAGGATGGTGCGCACCCCCTTCGTGACGCTCTGGGGTACGATGCCATAGGTCGTGTTGTACTCCGTCTGGATGGTGCGCCGCCGGGCGGTCTCGTCGATGCAGGTCTGCATGGAGCGGGTCACCGTGTCGGCATACATGATGACCCGCCCGGCCAGGTTGCGCGCGGCGCGACCGCAGGTCTGAATCAGGGAGCGGGCGGAGCGGAGGAACCCCTCCTTGTCGGCGTCCAGGATCGCCACCAGCGAAACCTCGGGGATGTCCAGCCCCTCCCGGAGGAGGTTGATCCCGACCAGGACGTCGAATTCGCCCAGCCGCAGGTCGCGGATGATCTGCATCCGCTCGATGGTGACGATGTCGGAGTGGAGGTATTTCACCCGCACCCCCAGTTCCCGGTAGTAGCCGGTCAGGTCCTCGGCCATCCGCTTGGTGAGGGTGGTCACCAGTACCCGCTCCCCCCTGGCCGTGGTCTCGCGGACCTCATGGAGAAGGTCGTCCACCTGCCCCGTGGCGGGGCGCACGAAAATTTGCGGATCGATCAGGCCGGTCGGCCGTATCACCTGCTCTACGACCACCCCCTGGCACTGCTGGAGCTCGTAGTCGGCCGGCGTGGCGGAAACATAGACGGCCTGGTTCAGCTTTGCGGTAAATTCCGTGAAGGTGAGGGGCCGGTTGTCGAGGGCCGAGGGGAGCCTGAATCCGTAGTTGACCAGGGTCTCCTTGCGGCTTCGGTCGCCCCGGTACATCCCCCCCACCTGGGAGACGGAGATGTGGGACTCATCGATGAACATGATGAATTCCTTCGGAAAATAATCTATGAGGGTATAGGGGGACTCGCCCGGGGCGCGGCCGTCGAAATAGCGGGAGTAGTTCTCGATCCCCTGGCAGAAGCCCATTTCCTCCATCATCTCGATGTCGAAATAGGTCCGCTGCTCGATGCGCTGGGCTTCCACGAGCATGTTACGCTCCCGGAACCACCTGATCCGTTCTTCCAGTTCCAGCCTGATTCCCACGATTGCACGCTCAAGGGTTTCGCGGGTGGCGACATAGTGGGAGGCCGGGTAGACGGCGCACTTTGTAAGTCGCTGGATTACCTGTCCCCGCAGAGGATCTATTTCGGAGATCGCCTCGACAGTGTCGCCGAAGAATTCGATCCGAAGGGCCCGCTCGTCGTCATGCGCAGGAAATATCTCGATGATGTCCCCCCGCACCCGGAAGGCGCCGCGGTGGAAGTCAATGTCATTCCGTTCGTACTGAATCCCCACGAGCCTCTTCAAGAGCTCGTCCCGGCCGTAGTCGTCCCCCTGATGGAAGAAGATATGCATCGCCTGGTATTCGACCGGAGAGCCGATGCCGTAGATGCAGGAAACCGAGGCGACGATGATCACGTCGCGCCGGGTGAGAAGGCTCCTGGTGGCCGAATGGCGCATCTTGTCGATCTCGTCGTTGATGGAGGAGTCTTTCTCGATGAAGGTGTCGGTGGTGGGAAGATAGGCTTCGGGCTGGTAATAGTCGTAGTAGGAAACGAAATACTCAACGGCATTCTCGGGGAAGAGCTCCCTGAACTCTCCGTAGAGCTGGGCCGCCAGCGTTTTGTTGGGGGCAAGTACCAGAATCGGGCGGTTGACATTGGCAATGACATTCGCCATCGTGAAGGTCTTGCCGGAGCCGGTTACCCCGAGCAACACCTGGTCACGGTCGCCCCTCAGTATCCCCTCGGTGAGTTCCTCTATGGCCCGCGGCTGGTCTCCGCGGGGCAGGTAGTCGCTGTTCAGTCTGAAGGTATCCATGGCCGGAGTTTACCACGACCGGGGTGATTTGCATAGAGGAGGAAACCGCCGCCCGGTCCCGTCCGGGCAATCCCCCGGGAACTTCCTTCAACAGTCTGTCATGCCTCTGCCAGCCTAACAGCTTGCTTTTTTACGACAGGAATGCAATACTGACAGGAAAACATCAGCGGAGGTTTACATGTTCGGAATCAGCATGCCTGCACTTATAGTCCTTCTTGTCATTGTCCTGGTAGTCTTCGGCGCAGGCAAACTCCCGGGAATCGGCAGCGCGCTCGGCAAGAGCATCAAGAACTTCAAAAACGCTTCCGACGGCAAGGACGAAATCGATATCACATCAAAAAAAGACGACGAAACCAAAAAAGGGTAGCCTCCGCTCGTTCACCTTGCTCCTCTCCCCGTCATCCCTCCGGACCGTTCATGCGGTATCGGCTGCTTCACCTCTCTCCGGCTGCCGGTTTTCATCCCTCTCCTACAGAGCCCCCGGAATTTACCTTGAAAAAGTACCGGGGGCTGTTATAATTTGGCCATTTACGGGTGCTTGCACTGTTTCGGGTATGGGAGGTCCGGGTGGACTGGGAGTGTTGCTGGACAAAAAAAGAGATCGCCCCCAATGAATGCCCTCATATATCCGAAGGCGAGGAAGAGCTCTATACCGCTTACAGGAGAAGGGTACTCGAAAAATGCCTGGAATGTTCCAGGTTTAAAAACGATCTGCTGAATCTCCGGGAATTTGGTCACCCCCTGGCCGAGGTCCTGCCGCTGGTCACTGCCGAACTGCTCGAACAGAAGGGGCAACTCCAGTCCATGGGCAGTTTCCTCATCAGCAAGACACGGGAGATACGGTTTCTTCATGAATTGAACGTCGTCCTGCAGTCATCCCTTGATCTCGATGAAGTGCTGTCGGTTGCAATGACGGCCATTACCGCAGGCAAAGGATTCGGCTTGAATCGCGCCTTCCTCCTGATGGCCGATAAGGAGCGGCAAAGCCTCAAGGGGTATCTGGGCGTCGGCCCGCGTGATTACGAGGAAGCGTGGCAAATATGGGGGGAAATCGGCCAGAACGACCTGAACCTCAAGGAAATGGCCAGAAACTTTCAGGAAACCAAGCTCTTGTCGGAAAAGGTCAAGTTTCACGACCTGCTGGAAAAACTCACCGTATCGCTCTCGGACTACAACCATATCTTTAACAGGGCTCTTCGGGAAAAAAAACCTGTCCTGGTGACGAAAGCCTTCGATAGTGCAGAGGTAGATCCCCATCTTGCCATGATCCTCGGAGTGGATTCCTTTCTCATAATGCCCCTGATATCAAGGAGCCGCCGTATAGGCGTGATTCTCGCCGATAATTGCATCACCCAGAAACCGATAACCCCCCAGGATATGCAGCTTCTGGAAACCTTCGCCTTCCCCGTGGCCTTTGCCCTGGAACGGGCCTCTCTCTATGAAAGGCTCCAGGAGGAAGTGGACAAGCTGACCGAGGCAAATGCCAAACTCAAGGAGCAGCAGGATCTTATCCTGAAAATGGAAAAAATGGCCCTCGTGGGGCGGATTACTTCCAGTATAGCCCATTCCATACGGAATCCGCTCATGATCATCGGCGGGTTTGCCAGATCACTCCTGAAAACTGTCTCGGCAACCGACCAGAACAGGGAATACCTGGAATCGATCGTGCACGAGGCGAAGCAGCTCGAAGATGTTCTGGAGGAGGTGCTGAGTTATGCCGACTCCCTCCATCCCGCCAGGGATACGTGGGATGTAAACCAGCTTGTTGCAAACGTATTCGGCAAATTCAAGGAGAAACTGGAAAACCGCGGGATCACCTGTTCCCTGGCCCTTGCGGAGCTGTTGCCCGTGGTCTTTATCGATTACAAACAGATTGTTTTCTGTATAAGAACTATCCTGAACACCGTCATGGAGAGCGACGCTGTTGACAGGATGAGCCTCACGACCCGGCTGCACGGCGATGCCATCGACATCGAAATCCAGGACAACGGCACGCCCCCTGCCACGGAAGCCTGCGAAGGAAATTCCTGCCCGGCCGCCGCACTGCACGAACTCGGCAGCAATCTCGGGCTCCAGCTCTGCACATCCATACTCGAAAAGCAGGGCAACCCCTTTTTCATTGAAAATCCTCCCGAAGGGGGATCACGTTATACCATCAGACTGCCGATCCGGAAGGAGAGTGATTAAATGGCAAAATTACTGGTCGTGGATGATGAAAGCAGCATCAGGCTTCTCTATGCGCATGAGCTTGTCGAGGAAGGACATGACGTGACCACCGCGGCCTCGGCTGTCGAGGCCGCGGAGAAACTGGAACAGGGGGACTTCGATCTCGTGGTTCTGGATATCAAGCTGAAGAACGAGAGCGGACTGGACCTGTTACAGAAAATCGTCAAGGAGCGCCATGAAATGCCGGTTATCCTCAGCACCGCCTTCTCCTTCTACAAGGACGATTTCTCCGCATGGCTCGCTGACGGCTACGTCGTCAAGTCGAGCGATCTGACGGAGCTCAAGGAAGAGATACAGCGGGTACTGGCCAAGAAGAAAACCTGACAGCACGAGAAGTGGAGTAACGACATGTGATTGCTTGTTGCTGTTGCTTTTTCTCTATCTCTATCTTAATTTTACGACGAAGGAGTAACGTTCAATGAAAGCAGTCATTATGGCAGGGGGATTCGGGACCCGGATCCAGCCGCTGACCTGTAATCTTCCCAAACCGATGATCCCGCTCATGAACCGTCCCATCATGCTCCATATCGTGGAACTGCTCAAAAAGTACCAGATTACCGACCTCGTGATGCTCCTCTACCACCAGCCCATGGTAATCAAGAACTTTTTCCGCGACGGCGCCGATTTCGGGGTAAAAATAACCTACGTCACCCCCCTCGAGGATATGGGGACCGCAGGTGCGGTCAAGTGCGCGGAGAAGTTTCTGAACGAGCGCTTTCTCATCATCAGCGGCGACCTTCTCACCGATTTCAACCTGAAAAAGATCATCGATTTCCATGAAGACAAGAAGGCCCTTGCCACCATCACCCTGACGTCCGTCAAGGACCCCCTCCAGTTCGGCGTCGTCATCACCGACAAAGACAAAAAAATCTCCCAGTTCCTGGAAAAGCCGGGGTGGGGAGAAGTCATCTCGGACACCATCAATACCGGCATCTACGTGCTGGAACCGGAGATATTCAAGTATATTCCGCAGGGAGAAAATTTCGACTTTTCCCAAGACCTTTTCCCTCTTCTCTTGAAAAATAAGGAACCGCTCTTCGGTTTCCCGGTAAAAGGCTACTGGCGTGACATCGGCAATACCGATTCCTACAGGGAGGCACACCATGATATCTTCCGTGGCCGGATCAACGTAAAAATCGACGAGCAGAAACAGGATCTCGTCGGCAAGGATCTGCGCATCGGCGCCGACGTGAAGCTCAATGAGACAACCACGGTGGAGGGAACCGTGGTGATCGGGGACAACTCCCAGCTCTTGGGAAGCGCCCAGATAAAAGATTCGGTGATCGGGCGCAACTGCACCATCGAATCGGGGGTGAAGCTCTACCGCTGCGTTATCTGGGACAACGTCTACATCAAGAAAGGCGCACGGATAACCGATTCCGTCATCTGCAGCAATGTGCGGATGGGCCAGGGGGTCGTCATGGAAGAAGGGGTAATCGTGGCAGACGATACCTCCATCGGTGAAGAAGTCTTCATAAAGCGCGACGTCAAGATCTGGCCGAAAAAGGTGATCGAGGCGGGTTCTTCGGTAACCGCCAACATGATCTGGGGGGAAAAATGGAAGAAATCCCTGTTCGAAGGGGCGATGGTCAAAGGATTGACCAATATCGAGCTTACTCCCGAATTTGTGGCAAAGCTGGGCTGCGCCTACGGCACCTCTCTCCCCAAGGGGAGTATCGTGCTGAGCGGCCGCGACGCCGCCCTCTCATCCCGGATGCTCAAAAGGAGCTTCCTTGGCGGGATACTCTCCGCCGGGGTCAACGTCCGGGATCTGAAGATGATCCCCCTGCCGGTGCTCCGCTACAAGCTGAAGACCTTCGGCGAGGTCGGGGGCGCCCATTTTCGCCAGGCGGTTGACGACCCTGCATCTACCGAAATAGTCTTCCTTGATGCAGACGGCCTCGACTTCTCCAGCGCCATGGGCAAAAACGTGGAGCGGATTTTCTACAAGGAAAACTTCCGCCGGGCCCACCATAAGGAGCCGGGCAGCATCACCGAACTGCCGCAGGTCCTCGATTTCTACCGGGAAGGATTTTTCCGCGCCACAGACCGGGAGAAGCTGAAAAAAGCGAATTTCAAGGTGGTCATAGACTTCAGCAACTCCCCGGCCGGCCAGATCCTCCCGGCCATACTGAACGATCTGGGGTGCGAGGTAATAGGGTTGAACGCCTATATCGACGAGGAGCGGGGGGCCAAAAAGGCAGAGGAAAAGCCGCAAAGCCTTGTCCAGCTTGCCAAGATCGTTGCTACACTGGAGGCGCAGGCAGGTTTCTGGCTCGATCCCACCGTGGAAGAGGTGGTCATTGTTGACGAAACCGGCAGAGTCTACGAAGGGGTAGATCTTCTGATGCTCATGGTCACCCTCATGCTCAGGACCTCTGCCAGAGGGGCTTTCGCGCTTCCCGTGTCAGCCCCGTCGGCGATTGAACTCATGGCCCACGAAAAGGGGTGTTCCGTACGCCGCACCAAGAGTTCTGAACGGGCCATGATCGAAGCAGCCCTATCCACCGAGGTCGTCCTTGCAGCATCAATGGACGGTAAATTCGCCTTTCCGAAATTCCAGGCCGCCTTCGACGGCATGTTCACCATCACCAAAACCATCGAGTTCCTGGCAACAGCCGGCGTTACCCTTTCCAGCATACTGGAGGGAGTCCCCCGCCGCACCTTTCTCCAGACCAGGGTCCCCTGCACCTGGGAAATGAAGGGGGGGGTCATGCGCAAGATGAGCGAAGACAGCCTGGACGAGGAAGCCTCCTTTATTGACGGCATCAAGGTCCATTTCGGCGAAGATTGGGTTCTCGTGCTCCCGGACCAGTACCAGCCATACATCCATATCTTCGCCGAGGCGAAACAGCAGAAAGCCGCCCAGAGGCTCCTCGACGAATACCTGCGCAAGGTGGAGACGTGGAAAAAGGAACTGCAATAAACCATCCAGGCGCTGGGCACGGGGCACGAGGCACGGGGTTTGAATTCCTCGCGCCTAGCGCCTAGCGCCCATCGCCTCAATCAAAGGTTTTCGTATGTCCGAGCCGCTCTACATCACATTTTTGTGGCACATGCACCAGCCCTACTACAAAGACCCGATCAAGGGGGAGTATGCTCTCCCCTGGACCTACCTGCATGCCGTTAAAGATTATTACGACATGGCTGCCATCGTGGATGAAACAGCGGGCGCCAAGGCGGTGTTCAATCTTGTCCCCTCCCTCCTCGAACAGATCGAGGACTACGCCTCGGGCAGGGTCCTCGACCCGTTTCTCGTGCGGGGGGAGATGGCGCCCTCCGAAATGGGGGAAGAGGACCGGCTTTTTGTCCTGGAAAACTTTTTTTCCGCCAACCGGCAGCGGATGATCGAGCCCAACCAGCGCTATCTTCAGCTCCTTTACCTGGCAGGAGACGACGACCCCCGGAGGCCGGCTGACAGGCTGCGGCACTTCAAGGAGCAGGACCTGCTCGATCTCCAGGTCTGGTTCTTTCTGGCCTGGACCGGCGTGGTTGCGAGACGCCATTTTCCCGGCCTCCAGGATCTGATTCGCAAGGGGAAAAATTATACCCCTGAGGACAAGGCGCTTCTCTTTGCCGCGCACCGGGAAATCCTCAAGGGAATAATCCCGCTGTACAAAAAACTGCATCTGGAAGGAAAGGCCGAACTGGCGGTTTCACCCTATTACCACCCCATTCTTCCCCTCCTGTGCGACATGAAAAGCGCCCAGGAGGCCATGCCCCGGGCAAACCTCCCGACTGCCCGGTTCAGGCATCCCGAAGACGCACGGAGGCAGGTGGAACTGGGCGTCCTCTACTTCACTAAGACCTTCGGATTTTCACCGGCGGGAATGTGGCCTTCGGAAGGGTCAGTCAGCGATGAAGCGCTGGGAATCATTGCCGATTGCGGCCTCCAATGGACAGCCAGCGATGAAAGTATCCTGGCACGGAGCCTGCCGGGGGGGCTCGGCCCAGGCAGAGAGTCCCTCTACAATTCCCATTCCTTCCGCTCCGGGGAGAGGGACCTCAGGCTTTTTTTTCGCGACCACGCCCTTTCCGATCTGATAGGTTTCACCTATTCCCAGTGGGAACCGGGCCGGGCCGTGAGCGACTTGATCTCCCGACTGAAGGATATCAGGCTCCATTCCCCGCGCAGCAGGGTGGTGCCGGTCATCCTTGACGGGGAAAACGCCTGGGAGTATTATCCCGATAACGGTTACGAATTCCTCAGGGAACTCTACATAAAGGTCGCCGAAACTCCGGGACTGGAGCTCGCGAGCTTTTCGGAGGTCATGGCCAAGGTGCCGGCAGAGCAGACCCTTACCCACATCCACCCGGGCTCATGGATTAACGCCAATTTCGGGGTGTGGGTGGGGCATCCGGAAGAAAACCTGGGGTGGGACCATATCGCGCGGGCACGGGCAGCTGCCGTACAAGCCAGCCCAAAAGTTGCGGCCTTGCTTGCGCAGCGGGGGGAAATCCCCCAGGATGTCGAAGAAACCGCCCGACTGATCTGTGCATCACTCTATGCCGCGGAAGGGAGCGACTGGTTCTGGTGGTACGGCGACGACCACTTCTCCCCCCACAGCGACAGGTTCGATGCCCTTTTCCGCAGGCACCTGATGAACATTTACCGTCTCCTCGGCCAGGAGATCCCCCGGGAGCTTTTCGAGCCGATCAAGAAGAAGAGTCTCGCCGGTTTAGTGCGGGAGCCTGCCGCCTTGATCACCCCTGTAATCACCGGGGTGGTGACCGACTATTTCGAGTGGCTCGACGCGGGACTCTACGATCTGTCCAAACAGGCATCCGCCATGCATTCTGCTGAAAACCTGCTCCAGTCATTTTTCTACGGCTATGACAGAAAGGCCCTCTATTTCAGGATTGACGGGATCAACGCATTGGACAACTCCCTTTCCGAAACTGACCGGCTCTGTATCCATCTGATGCTGGACAGGGAATACCGCGTCGTCATGGACCTGAAGTCGAATAAAGGGCCTGTGGAGCAGAAACACGATGGATCCTCCTGGCAGGAGCTTGATAAAGCCTGCGACTGGAAAATACGCCGCGTCTGCGAAGTAAGGATTCCTCTCGACGCAGTCACGCCCGAAGCTGGAGGGAAGATTTTCTGCTACATAACCTTGACCCGCAACACTGAAGAAATCGGACGCTGGCCCACCGATGCCCCGATGCTCCTCAAGTATGCAGGGCCGCAGATAGAATTAGAAAATTGGTTGATTTAGAAGCGGTGCAGATTGAAAGATGAAAGTTGAAAAACCCTCAACTCTCAACCGTTTATCTGGAGGTTAAATGTCTGAACTGAGATGGGACCCCTTGAAACTCCACTGGGTCATCATTGCCACAGAGCGGGGGCGGCGACCGCGGGATTTTCAGGTAGTACCCGACAATAGCGAAGTGACCAGCTGCCCCTTCTGTTATGGAAACGAAGACAAAACCCCGCCGGAGATCTTCGCTCTCCGCCCGTCCGGTCCACCCAATTCCCCTGGCTGGCAGGTTCGGGTGATCCCCAACAAATACCCCGCCCTGCGTGTCGAAGGGGAGCTGAACAATCGCGCATACGGCCTCTACGATGTTATGAATGGTATCGGCGCCCACGAGGTAATCGTGGAGACGCCGGACCACGACCGGGGCCTGGCCGACCTGACCCCCTCCGAAATTACCGGCGTACTCAAGGCATACCGGGCCCGGTACCTGGACCTGCGGCGCGACATGCGCTTCCGCTACATGGTGCTCTTCAAAAACCACGGCTCCCGGGCCGGAGCCACCCTTTCCCATTCCCACAGCCAGCTGATCGCCGTCCCGTTGACGCCGCCGGTTGCGGCAACCGAGTTGAAGATCGCCCGGGAATTCTATGCCAGCAAAGAACGCTGCATTTTCTGCGACATGATTGATTTCGAGTTGGCCTGCGGCGACCGGGTAGTCAGGGAGTTGCCCAATTACGTTATCCTCACCCCCTATGCCTCCTGTTTCCCCTTTGAGCTCAGGCTGTTCCCGAAACACCACTCCCACGATTTCGCCCTCATGAACGATGACCAGCTGGCGGAGCTGGCGGTGGCCATGCGGGAGATGCTGGCACGGCTTAAAACGGTCCTTACGGACCCTCCGTACAATTTCATTCTTCATACCGCTCCCCCCCTCCAACAGAGACTCGGCAAGCCGGATTACTGGGGTTCCATCGAATACGATTATCACTGGCATATCGAGCTGGTCCCCCGCCTGACCCAGATTGCCGGCTTCGAGTGGGGGACCGGCTTTTTCATCAACCCCACGTCGCCCGAAGATGCAGCGGCCTTTCTCAGGGATGCGGAGATTTAAAGGCATGAAAATCCTGTTTGTCGCCTCGGAAGTTGCCCCCTTCGCCAAAACAGGCGGCCTGGCAGACGTCACCGGTTCACTGCCAAAGGAGCTGAAGCGGATGGGGCATGATGTCCGCATCATCCTCCCCTATTATACGGCCGTTGCCCGGGGAGGCTTTGCCGCACGCAGCACGGGGCAGCGCGTCAGGTTGGAATTCGGAGGTCGTACGGAAACCGGCCTGCTCCGGAAAACATCCCTTAATGGCATACCGGTTTATTTCCTGGAAAATAAAGATTATTTCCAGCGGGATTACCTGTACGGCACGCCGGTCGGCGACTACCCCGACAATCCCCGGCGTTTCGCGTTTTTCTCCAGGTCTGTACTGGAACTCCTCAAAAGCTGGGATTTCCGCCCCGACGTGCTCCATTGCCATGACTGGCAGACCGCCCTCATTCCAATCCTTTTGAAGTATGAATTAAACCTGGATCCTTTTTTCAGAAACATGTCGGTTCTCTACACCATCCACAACCTGGCGTACCAGGGGCTTTTCCCTCCGGCATCCCTTGTAGAGATGGGGTTGGACGATTCATGCTTTTCCATCGAACGGCTGGAGTACTACGGCAGCATAAACCTCATGAAGGGGGCGATACTGACTGCCGATCTCATCAATACCGTTTCGGAAACCTACTGCGGGGAGATCCTGACCCCTGAACAGGGGTGCGGCCTCGAAGGGGTTTTGAAGGTCCGCGGAGCCGACCTTTCCGGCATACTCAACGGACTGGATTATACCGAGTGGAACCCCGCAGCCGACCGGGACATTTTCTGCACCTATTCCTCTGCGGACCCTGCCGGCAAAGGAGAGAACAAAGCGCAGCTGCAGCGGCTGCTCGGGCTGAAGCAGTCGGCCGATATCCCGCTCCTGGGAATGATCTCGCGACTGTCGGCACAAAAAGGCTTCGACCTCCTTGCCGAGGTGCTCCACGGCCTGGCAGCACGCAAGGTGCAGCTGGCGGTCCTCGGTGACGGCGAGGAAAAATTTGTCCGCCTCATTACCGATGCTGCGGGACCAAAGGCCGGGAACATCTCGTTCAATTTCGAATTCGATCTTTCCCTGGCGCGCAGGATTTACGCCGGCTGCGACATGTTCCTCATGCCTTCCCGCTACGAACCGTGCGGCCTCGGCCAACTGATTGCGCTGCGCTACGGGGCCGTCCCGGTGGTCAGAAAGACGGGCGGTCTGGCCGACACCGTTTTCGACCCGCGTGACAGTTCTGAGCCGACCGGGTTTTCATTCTCCGCATATACCTCTGCCGCCCTCCAGGCAACCCTCACGCGCTCCATCCGGGCCTGGCGGGACAAGGAAGGGTGGGCCGGGATCGTACGGCGGGGGATGACCCGCGATTATTCATGGCATGCTTCGGCACGGAGATATGAAGAGCTTTACCGCCGGGGAATAGAAAAAAAGAGGGGTTGAATAATGGAGATGGAAAAAAATGACCTCGACGAGTTGACACGTGAGATCAGAAAGATTATCTCGGACAACAGGAAGTTTCTTGCCAGAGTCATGGATGATGATTATGAACCGGACGAGGACGTCGATGAAGAGAATGGGGTGAGCATAGAATTATAGGGGGCCATGGCCTCTCTTAATGAGGCAACACTCTATTCACCGGCATGTGGCATGCCGGCAACAAAAACCCCCGGGGCGAATCCCCCGGGGGTTTTTGTTGGGCAACGGCTTCCGGCCACCCGTCAATCAATGATTTGCTGACTTGTGTGCACCACCACCCGGCACGTCTTCACCGCCGGCCATGTGGCACTCGCTGCAATTGGTCTTCATCAGTTCGTCACCGATATCGACCGGGTGAACAAAATTCTTTACCTGGGTGCCGGGGGGAATGTTTTCCTGCTTCTGGCTTATGACGGTATGACACATATTGCAGTCCTTGGAGATAATCTTCCCGTCCGGAGCCTTGTGCTTGCCGTCATGGCACCTGAAGCAGCCGGGGGCATAGAAGTGGCCGATATGGTTGGGATAGGTGTTCCACGACACCTTCATGTCGGGAAAGAAGTTTCTTGAGTAAATATCCTTCACTTCGGTAACCGCCTTCTGGATGGCTGCTGCCTTTTCCTTGGCCACTGCCGGATAATTTTTGGCATAGTACGCCGGGATTTCCCTGTCGATGGCGGCATGTGCTTCGGCCTTTGACTTGTACGGCTTGGACAGTATCTCGACCGCCACCTTCTTCATATAAGGAAGCGCTATGTCGATGTGGCCGGAAACGAAGTTTTCATCCATCTCCTGCCCCGGTGAGCGGTAAATATGGGTCGGGCGGTTGTGGCAGTCGGTACAGTCCATGATACGTTTTTCCGCCTTGGCGATTTCTTCCCGGGAGAGCGGCTTTTCGGTGTCCATATATTCAGTCAGTTTACCGTCCTTCCCATGGACCGCGATATAGGGAATCTCCAGTCGCTTCTTGTCACGGGCGATGTAGTCGACCTCGGTGCCGATATGCCAGTGGATTCCCTTGGCATGGGGAGACTTGGGAGTCCCGCCGATGTTTATGAGCATGTTGATTTCCCGGGGGGTATTCTGCTCATTCGGGGCATAGTGGTAGAATACCTTCTGCCGTCCGGAGTAGAATTTTTCCGGCCAGTGGCAATGTTCACAGGTATCCCGGGCCGGACGGAGATTTTCAATGGGGGTTTCGATGGTTTCGGGATAGGTATGGAACAGGACCGCATAGAGTTGTCTCATGCCGGAAATCTTGGCCTTGACGTACCAGGCGGCGCCCGGGCCGACATGGCATTCCACGCACTTCACCTTGGCGTGGGGCGAATTGCCCCAGGCTACGTGCTCCGGTTCCATGACCACATGGCAGAGTTCGCCGCAGAAAGTGGTCGATTCGGTGAACTCAAACCCCTTGATCGAGGCTATTGACACGATCATGACGAAAACAATGGTGGCAATAATGAAAAACATGAAGAGATGGCGTTTGGCAGGATCATTGAGATCAAGCCGGGGGTACTGCGGTATTTCCGACTCGAGAGACTCCATTCCCTCGATCGACGACGTGCCGCTGAGCAAATTCACTCTTCGCTGGTTCCGCACCCGAAGGGCTCCGATTGGTACGAGCAAAAGGCCGAATATCAGCATACCGGGGAACATGAAGTAGGTCATGATGCCCAGGTAGGGCTTTTCTATCCCGGTAATGTATTCAAATGCCAGGAATGCGATAATCAGTCCGGTGGCGGTGACTGCCAGGACCATGCCGATGAGGCTGATCATGTTCCAGGCATACCCGGCGGTTTTTCTGAGTGCCATAACTACCTCCTTAGGTAAATCACGTATCTATATCTTGCATGCGCATAAAGGTGTGATTGTGTAAACACTATAAACTACACTGGAGAATGAGGCTTTGTCAAAACAAATTGGATTAATAAAACCTCAGAAATAGAAGTAGTTAGCAGTGCAGACGATGGCAGCCGGCAGATTCTGAATCCCCCTGGTCACGCCGGCAGCTTTCATCATGGATAAAAAAAGGGGGGTGCCAATCGGCACCCCCCTCTTCTACTGAACAACTTCATCCGCATTAATGCGCTACAAAAGCGTAGATCATCAGGAGCAGCAGGAATATACCGATAGCCACGGCGGTGAAGCCGAACCCCTTGACCAGGAAATCGTACATGACACCACTGGTTCTCCTGGCTTCCAGCTTCTCGATCATCCCTTGTTCCTCGTAGCGTTTCCACTGGTCGCCACGCTCTTCGATCAACTCCTCCTTCGATATCTGGCCGTTGAAGATGACGAAATCCATCGGGAACTTCTCCGGCCTGCCGTGGGTATTGAAAAAATGCACGGTAAAGATGAAGCCGGTAGCCAGCAGGGCCTCGTCGGAATGGACTATGGTCGCCACGTTGAACGCCCAGCCGGGGAGGAAAGCTCCGAAGAATTCGGGGAACCAGAGCATCAGGCCTGATCCGCCGATGGCAAACATACCCCAGAATACTGCGATGAAGTCGAATTTCTCCCAATATGTCCAGCGTTCGAAGGTCGGTTTCGGCCCCCTGAACAGGAACCAGCGCACCATGCCGGTAACATCCTGAATGTCCCGCAGGTTGGGGCAGAGCGATTCCGGTCCGAACATCCTCTGCAGCCAGTTCCCCGGCAAGTCCTTCCTGATGAAGAGGAAGTGGATGATCATCAGGATGGCTGATGAGAAATAGACGAAGGTTATGCCTGCGCAGATCCTGTGGATCAGTCCGGCATTGGGTGATCCGCCATAGAGTGACATGAGCGCTTTGGCCCACACCTGGTCGCTGAACTTGAGGGGGAGCCCGGTCAGAGAGAGCCCGAGGAAGCTGGTGATCACCAGGATATGGAGGAAGATGTGCAGCCGGTTGAAACGGCGATACTGCTTGTGTCCTTCGGGGATAACGTGCGCAACATGCCCTTCGGCAAGCAGGGCGGCTTTCTCCCGGTTCTCCACGAAGCCGCGGAACATCCAGAGCAGGGTATGCAGCCAGAAAACCGCAAACGTTCCGGTCAAGAGACCGGTCATGGCAATGAAGGTCCAGTAGAGGATCGGGTATTTCTCCCGGTCGTTGTGCTCGCCGTGGGCATAGAATTTGGCGAACAGGGGAGTGGCACGCGTGTGACACTGGGCGCAGGTCTTGACCAGGTTGGCGGGGTTGACGCTCGACTTGGCATCCTTGGCCGGCAGGACTTCGTGGGCGGTATGGCAGTCGGCGCAACCGGCCACTTTCTCCGGGAAGCCGAGGCGGTAGTTCTTGCCATGGTAGCTGTCCAGGTAGGACTTTACGGCGACGGTAAAGACGTTGTTGCGCTTCATCATCTTCTCGTCGGCATGGCACTTCATGCAGACCTTGGTATGGAATTCGCGATTATCATGGGATTTCGTATCGCCGAGCGGTTTTATCGCATGCAGGTTATGGCAGTCGTGGCAGGCGGCCGAGTCCTGGTTGCCCGCAGTTACCGCCTTGCCGTGGATCGATTTCCGGTAAACCGCCTGCTTGTCATGGCACTGGACGCACTTCGCCACGACCACGCGCTTGTCGTTTTTCCAGTAATTATGGGTATGTATATCGGTATGGCAATCGGCGCACCTGACCTCGGACTGGGCATGCACGCTGGCGAAATGTTCACTGGTCTCCTTCTTGTGGCAGCGTTCACAGTGGACCTTCTCAACCTTGACCTCTCTCCTCATGTGCTTGGCAAGGTCGGTTATTTCAGTGTGACAACTGGTGCAGGCATTCTTGCCGTGAACCGATGCGGCAAAGGCGGCAACCGAAATCTTGTTGCTGTGGCAACCGAGACAGGTAGCCGGATCGATGGCCATTCCCTGCTCGGCCGCAGCCGGCATGGCCACGGCGAGGGAGACCAGGACCGGGAGAATAAAACGAGAAACAAGCGACAACATGCACTCCTCCTAATAAGCTTTTATCACTTCAAATGGGCTGTGTAACGGAAGTGGAGCTTTTGAATTGTATTTGCGAGCCGAGTTAGGGTAGGATAATAAATAATGGCTCATCAAATTGCAATAAAAAAAGTATATTAATTTTATACCATGCTGTTCTGTGAGTTTCTCTCGCGTCACGGGGACACATTTCTTGACAAGACCAATGTCTTTTGCTAGCTTCAATGCGCATCAGGCAGTTGTACATATATCACATACCACCTACCGCAAGGAGTCCTGACGTGGCAAAAAAACTCTTCATCCCCGGACCGGTTGAAGTTGCTCCGGAAATCCTCCAGGCCATGGCAACCCCCATGATCGGCCACCGCATGCCTGAGTACGCCCTCCTCCACAACAGGGTGAAAAATAACTTGCGCAAAATTCTGTTTACCGGGGGAAACGTATACCTTGCCACTTCAAGCGCTTTCGGAGTTATGGAAGGAGCAATCCGGAATCTGGTCGGAAGGCGCTGTGCAAATTTCTGTAACGGCGCCTTCTCCGACAAGTGGCACGACGTTACCAGGCGGTGCGGCAAAGAAGCGGATGCTTTCAAGGTTGAATGGGGCAACCCGATTACTCCCGAGCTTGTCGACCAGGCCCTTGCAACCGGCAGGTATGACGCAATGACCCTCATCCACAACGAAACATCGACCGGAGTCATGTCGCCGCTCCCTGAAATAGCGTCGGTATTGAAAAAATATCCCGAAGTGATCTCCATCATCGACACCGTTTCATCGATGAGCGCCCTCAAAATACCGGTTGATGAACTCGGCATCGATTGCTGCATATTCGGCGTACAGAAGGCTTTCGGCCTCCCCCCCGGCCTGGCGGTCTTCACCGCCAGCGAGAAGGCAATGGCGCACTGCAGGGGGATTGAAGGGAGGGGCTACTACTTCGATTTTCTCGAATTTGCAGCCCATGACGAAAAGGACAATACCCCGTCCACTCCCTGCATATCCCAGATTTACGCACTGGACCTGCAACTCGAACGCATGCTCGCGGAAGGACTCGAGCGGAGGTGGGCACGTCATGGGGAAATGGCGGCATTCGTTCGTGACTGGGTGAACGAGCGCGGATATGGTTTTTTCGCAGCCGAGCCGTATCGTTCGGTCACTCTCACCTGCGCCGTCAACACCAGGGGCACCGACCTGGCAACCCTGAAAAAAAGAGTGGGGGAGCGGGGTTACGCTTTCGACGACGGTTATGGTAAAATCAAAGGAAAAACCTTCCGCATTCCCCACATGGGCGACATGCGGATCGCTGATCTGGAAGATTTTCTCAGCGTTGTTGATGACATATCATCCAGCCTCTGACACGTTCATTAATTACAGCGGCAGCACCAGGATCGCCGGAACCATGGTAATTGAGATCCAAATCAGCAGGGAAATGCCTGATTCGCTTTTTCAGCCGTAACCAGAGAAAAAGGAGGTCGTCATGAAATGCCCGAACTGCGGAAACAGGAAAAACGTCGAGGTGGACATCCATTCGTCAGGGTTTACCGCCGAAGCATCGCCCGTCAAGGAATGCGGCGCCTGCGGCCTTGTCTGGAGCGTCAAGGTCGTGGCGAACAAGACTGAAATCGACGTAATAAAGCCTGCCCGGGAACAGAAAGCCTGATCCGGCAAACCCCGGCATCAGGTTTCGCCCCATATCCTCTCAGGAGCCTCGGGGAACGACCCGGCATCCTCCGCCAAGAGTGCCTCTGCTTTTCTTAAAGCCCACTCCGGACCTACAGTAGCTGCTGTACGACACTGGTGCAGCCGTTATTCGAAGAACCGTGACGTTTTTCGGAGCCCCTGCCGCCGCATCTCTCCTTCTCTGAAAAATCAGGCAGCGCCATAATCGGATCCCCTCTCCCCTCCATCGCCCGATTCTCCCAAAAATCCGATTGTCTGAAATTCCCGCCAAATATGGAATTTTGTCCGACATAGCCGCCCCTTCGTTCGTCATGTGCAATTTTTACCTTGATTTTACAAGATGATGTGATATTTTAGTGAAAATAAAATCCACAATCGGGAAGGGGCAAGGGGCATGAGTTACGAGGTTCCGAAAAACGAACAGCTGATGAAATGGGTCGAGGAAGTCGCTGCATTGTGTGAGCCCGAGCGTATCCACTGGTGCGACGGCTCGCAGGAGGAATATGACGAGCTGTGCAACCTGCTGGTGCAGAGTGGCACGTTCCGCAAGCTGAACGAAGCGAAACGCCCCAACAGTTACCTCGCCTGGTCGGATCCCATCGATGTGGCCCGGGTGGAAGACCGGACCTTCATCTGCAGCATGTCCAAGGAAGACGCCGGTCCTACCAACAACTGGATGCAACCGAAAAAGATGAAGGAAACGCTGCACGGGCTCTTCAAGGGATGCATGAAGGGGCGGACCATGTACGTCATCCCCTTCAGCATGGGACCGCTCGGCTCCAGCATCGCCAAGATCGGGGTGGAGATTTCCGATTCTCCGTATGTGGCGGTAAATATGCGGATCATGACCCGCATGGGCAAGGCCGTTCTGGATGTTCTTGGTAAAGAAGGCGAGTTTGTCCCCTGCCTCCATTCGGTCGGCGCCCCGCTCCAACCCGGACAGAAGGATACTCCGTGGCCCTGCAACAAGGAAAAATACATCGTTCACTTCCCCGAGGAGCGCGCCATCTGGTCCTTCGGCAGCGGCTACGGCGGCAATGCCCTGCTCGGCAAGAAGTGCCTTGCACTGCGGATCGCCTCCAAGCAGGGCAAAGATGAAGGGTGGCTGGCCGAGCACATGCTGATCCTTGGCGTCGAATCGCCGACCGGCGAGAAGACCTATGTCGGTGCCGCCTTCCCCAGTGCCTGCGGTAAGACCAACTTTGCCATGCTGATCCCGCCCAAGTCTTTCCAGGACAAGGGGTGGAAAGTCACCACCATCGGGGACGACATCGCCTGGATAAAGCCCGGCCCTGATGGTCAGGTCTACGCCATCAACCCTGAGTACGGCTATTTCGGCGTGGCCCCCGGCACCAATTACAAGACCAACCCCAATGCCATGATCTCCTGCGAGAAGAACTCCATCTTCACCAACGTGGCACTGACCGAAGATGGCGACGTCTGGTGGGAGGGGATGAGCAACGAGCCGCCGGCAAAACTTATCGACTGGCAGGGGAACGAGTGGACCCCGGGCTGCGGCCGTCCGGCGGCCCATCCCAATGCCCGTTTCACCTCACCGGCCTCCCAGTGCCCCTGCATCGACCCGGACTGGGAAAACCCCAAAGGTGTGCCGATGAGCGCCTTCATCTTCGGCGGCCGGCGCAAGGATACGGTCCCGCTGGTCTACCAGGCCTTCAACTGGAACTACGGAGTCTATCTTGCCGCTACCCTGGGGTCGGAGACCACCGCAGCGGCGGTCGGGGCCACCGGCAATGTCCGCCGCGACCCCTTCGCCATGCTCCCCTTCTGCGGCTACCACATGGCCGATTACTTCGCTCACTGGCTGCAGTTCGGCCGCTCCATCCCCAGACCGCCGCGCATCTTCAGCGTCAACTGGTTCCGCAAGGATGCCAATGGCAAATTCATCTGGCCCGGCTATGGCGAGAACATGCGGGTGCTGAAATGGATCGCTGACCGGGTGCAGGGCCACGCGGCTGCTGTCGAAAGCCCGCTCGGCTGGATGCCGCGCTACGAGGATATGGACTGGGAAGGGCTGGAGATGCCCCGCGAGAAGTTCAACGAGTTGATGTCGGTTGATCGGGATGTCTGGCAGAATGAGGTCATCTCTCACGAAGAACTGTTCGTCAAGATGTACGACCGTATGCCGAAGGAATTCCTTCATATCCGCGAACTGATCCTCTCCAGCCTCTGGCGCTCGCCGGAACACTGGGAGCAGCTCGCCGACGTTCACCCGGAAGGGTGGAACGAATAACCTGACGGTTTCTGCTGAACTCGAGGGGCGGCATGCCATTCAGGGCATGTCGCCCCTTTTTTGTCCGGCTCACGGCATCCCATGAAAACTGACAACCGTGACGGGAGAATGATCGTGTCTATTCCGGCCCGGGGAGAGGCAGCTTGTTCATAGCGGCATGGGCGCGGACCCGTCGCCCCTTTCCCAGGCACGGCAGCTCAAACTCGAACGGGCGGTTATGCCGGGAAAGGAAACCATTGCATTTTCCCGCCCAACTTTATATATTAAAGAGATTGATACGGTTGCAAAGGAAGGCCATGATACGAAAAATACTCACCTACCCCGACCCGGAACTGAAGAAAAAATCGGCCCCGGTTGCGGTAATAAATGAAAAAACCCGGGAACTCGTCAGGGATATGGCGGAAACCATGTATGCCGCCCCCGGCGTCGGCCTTGCAGCACCCCAGATCGGTGTCCACCAGCGGGTCGTGGTGATCGACATCTCTGCCAAGGATGAACAGCCCGAGTTGATCATTGCCATAAACCCGGTCATAGTCCATGCCGACGGCGAGTCTTACGAAGAAGAGGGTTGCCTCTCCGTTCCCCAATATGCCGCCAATGTCCGCAGGCATGCCAGGGTGGTGGTCACCGCCCTTAACCTTGAAGGGGAAGAGACAACCTGTAAAGCGGACGGACTTCTTGCCATAGCCTTCCAGCACGAAATGGACCACCTGGACGGAATTCTCTTCATTGACCACATTTCTCCTCTGAAGCGGGAGATCTTCAGGAGAAAGTACCGCCGCATCCAGGAAGAGCTGCGGGAGACGGACTGATGTCGAAGCTCCGTGTGATTTTCATGGGGACCCCGGAATTTGCCTGCCCGAGCCTGCAGAAACTGATCGAGCGCGGCGAGGAGATCCTTGCAGTGGTAACCCAGCCCGACCGGCCGAAAGGGCGGGGCCAGCAGCTCGCGCCGCCGCCGGTCAAGGCCCTGGCGGAGGAGCTCGGCATCACGGTCTTGCAGCCCGTGAAGGTGCGCGCCACGGAATTCATCGAGGTAGCGCGGGGGCTCTCTCCCGACCTGATCGTCGTGGTCGCCTTCGGCCAGATACTCCCCAAGGCCCTGCTGGACATCCCCCGCTACGGCTGCATCAATGTCCACGCCTCGCTCCTCCCCCGCTACCGCGGGGCCGCCCCCATCAACTGGTGCATCATCAACGGCGAGGCCGAGACCGGCGTTACCACCATGCAGATGGATGTGGGGCTCGACACCGGCGCCATGCTGGTAAGGAAGGCCACCCCCATAGACCCGGACGAGGATTCAAGCTCGCTCCATGACCGGCTTGCGATCATCGGCGCCGAAGCCCTGGCGGAAACCCTCGGCCTGCTTTCCGGCGGAAAACTCGTCCCCCGGGAACAGGACGATGCTCTCTCCTGCTACGCCCCGATGCTCAAGAAAGAAGACGGGATGATCGACTGGGGCCGAACGGCACAGACCGTAAAGAACCTGGTACGGGGGATGACCCCCTGGCCGGGGGCTTTCACTTTCCTTGGCGCCACTACCCTGAAAATCTGCCGGGTCAGCGTCGCCCACGGTTCGGGAGCACCCGGAATGGTCCTTCAGTCCGGGAAAAAGGGGCTTGAAGTGGCCTGCGCCGGCGGCAGCGTCATTATAGAGGAATTGCAGCTGGAAGGTCGCAAACGGCTCAAGGCTGCCGATTTCCTGGCCGGCTATAAAATCGAACCGGGGATTATCCTGGGGAAAAAGGACTCTTCCCGTGACTGATCCCCAAACACCGGACTCAAAACCCCGCAAGCGCCTCTTCGTGGCGCTCATGGGGGTCACCTGCCTCCTCATCGTCGGGGGCATCTACCTCCTCTGGTGGGTGCCGAACCGGGGGCTGGCAAACATTCACCCTGACCTGCCGCGCATCGTGGGGCTCATTTTCGGCGCCCTCTCGGGGGCAGCCCTGCTCGGGACCCTCCTGCTCGTTCTCACCACAGCGCTCGGCAAAGACATCCTGTTCACCCGGTTCATGCGCGGGGTGGTGATCAGGTTCCTCCTGCCGGTGATAGAGTTCATCGGCAAGGCGCTCGGCATCTCCAAGGACACCATCCGCCAGTCCTTCATTGCCATGAACAACAGCCTGGTGCAGTCCCAGCGCCTCCTGGTCAAGGCGGACCGGATACTCATCCTCCTCCCCCACTGCCTCCAGTTGTTCGACTGTGAAATCAAGGTCACCGGCGACATCAACAAGTGCATCCGCTGCGGCAGGTGCGACATCAAAGGGTTGGCGGAGCTGGCCCAGAAATACCAGATCGACATCTCCGTCGCCACGGGGGGGACCCTGGCCCGCAAAGTCATCATCGAAAAGCGCCCGAAGCTGGTGGTGGCAGTGGCGTGCGAGCGCGACCTGACCTCCGGCATCAAGGACTGCTACCCGCTGCCGGTCATCGGGGTCCTCAATGACCGCCCCTTCGGCCCCTGCTTCAACACCAGGGTGGATGTGGAAAAGATCGACCGGGCACTGCAGACCGTGATTGGTTAGATTTATGAAGTTGACTCTTCACCACAGAGGAGGACCCGGAGATACAGATATCAGGCCGGCGAGGACCAGGCTGTGCGCCTTCATCCTTTCTGCAGCACTCCTTCTCTTCGCTGTCACACCCTTGCTCGCCACGCCTTCTCAGGGCATGGGGGGGCAGATAACCGGCTACCGGAGCGTGTTCAAGCCGGGCCGCGATCCCTCCGGAAGCATCCGCGTCGCTATCAGACAGTTCGAAAGCAACGCGGTTACCCATTTCCTCCTCGTTGACCCTTTTACCCTCGAGACCTCGCTCGCACGCGCAGCTGCCATCGACTTCTCCCGGGAGCCCTCCCCTGCAGCGCTGCATGATACCCCGTTCCTCAAGGCGCTCGACCGCCATACCTCCCCCCCTTACAAGCTGCAGAACCACGGCGCCCGCCACACCGATTTCCCGGTAAACGGCATGTTCCTGACGGTGGACATGTGTCCATCCCGGCGACCCTTTGAAAAGGAGTTTTTCACGGCCGTTGCTGGACTGTCCCGGCAGAACGGCAGGGCAATGCCGCTGGCGATCGCCATGACCGGCAACTGGCTGGAAAGCCACCGCGACGAACTCGGCTGGCTCAAGAACCAGGTCGCGCAGGGGAAGCTGGCAATCACCTGGGTGAACCATTCATACAACCATTTTTATGATCCGAAGACGCCGCTGGAACGGAACTTCCTCCTCGCTCCCGGCACTGACTTCGCACAGGAGGTCCTTGCCACGGAACGGCTCATGCTGGAGAACGGCCTGACACCCTCCCCTTTCTTCCGCTTTCCGGGTCTGGTCGCCGACCGGCATCTGCTGGCAAAACTCAAGGAGCTTGCCCTTATCCCTATCGGCAGCGACGCCTGGCTCGCCAAGGGTGAGACGCCGCAAAGTGGGAGCATTATCCTGGTGCACGGCAACGGCAACGAACCGCCGGGGATCGCCGCTGCCCTCAAGATTCTCCGGGAGAACCACGGGGTTCGGCTCCTCCCCCTCCGGGCGGCTTTCATCCAAGGGGCTCACGGTGAAGCCGGCCGCATGAAGGAGTAGCCATGCAGTTTTTCATCAAGCTGGCCGTCACCAACCTGATCATCATCTCCTGCGTCCAGATCGGCAGGAAATTCCCTCCCCTGGCCGGGCTCATCGCCACCATGCCCCTGACTTCCCTCCTGGTGCTGGTCTGGCTCTCCACCGACAAGCCGGGGAACAACCTGCTGCTGACCGAATATACCCGGGGTGTTCTCTGGGGGATCATTCCGACCATCCTCTTTTTTGCCGCCGTCTTTTTCTGTTTCCGCCGCCAATGGCCGCTTTCCGTGGCACTTTCGGCAGGCTTCGGCGTCTGGCTGGCCGGGGCCGTCGTTCACCAGTGGCTCCTGAAATAACCTGGATAAAAAAAAGCCCCGGATTTCTCCGGGGCTTTCTGGTGTCGGGCTGAATGCTCTGCCTTATACTCTTGTTACGTTTGCGGCCTGAAGCCCTTTCGGACCCTTGGTTACTTCAAACGTTACTTTATCGCCTTCAACAAGGGATTTAAATCCGTCGCCAGCGATTGCGGAGAAATGACAGAAAACATCTTCGCCATCTTCCTGCTCAAGAAACCCAAAACCCTTGCTGTCGTTAAACCATTTTACTGTTCCATTTACCATGATCGTACTTTCTCCTGATTCTTCTTGTTAGTTTTGTCCGGGAGTATTCCAGAACTTGTATCACCCTAACAGCTTTACGGGAACAAAGTCAAGCTATTTAACAGGGTCCGGCTTTGGCAAAAGCAGTCAAACCAGGCATTATTGTCTTCAATGAACAGACATCAGCCAACAATCCGCCTTTTTGCTGCTGAATAATCTATGATAAACAACCAGTCATCTTTCGGCAAGGCGCTGTTTTTGTTATACATATCCAGTTAGAGAGCTGAATATAGCTAAATATTAACGGAACTATAACCAGAATAAAGGTAACGAGTCTTGAAGTTTGCCGTTATCCGCCGTTATCTGTGGCTGAAAAAGAATCCTTTAAACCCGTTTTTTGCCACAACATCCGATAACTGCGGATAAAATCTGAAGGATATGCAGCAAGCCTTCTTTTGGGTTATAGAACTGAATATATTAATCAAACATCTCGGTACTATGAGTAATATACCAGACGTTCAGCCACAGACAAAGCCCGCGACAGCGGATTTTTTACGGATCGACGGTGACCTTGGTCTGTCGCACCGAATAGGAGGGGTTGAACAGCCCCGTTTTTTCCTTCCCTTCCTGCCGCACAACAACCGGCAACCCACTGACGATCGCGGTCCACCGCCTCCCTTCGGCGTTTTTGTCGGCGAAATCAGTCACCATGACACGGCTGCCCCGCCCGTTGATCTCGGCCTGCTCTTCAGCGACGTGACGGTATTCCCGGTCGACAATTTCGGTGTTCTCCAGATCGACAACCCGCATTCTTCTGACCTCCCCGGGAGCCAGCGTCACCTCCGGATACTCCAGGTTGGTGGTCACATAGCCAGTCGCCGGGAACTCCTTATGTTCCGTCTTCCCCCCGTCGCGGACCACCATGGTGAAGATGTCGCCGTCAAGTTCTCCCGTTATCTCCCGGCTGTGCCCTTTGGTATAAATCGTTTTGTGGTAGCTTACCAGCCTGCCGCCGCGAATGCTGGCCGTCTCGCTGCTCGTAAGGGAGAAACCGAAGAACCAGAGGCGCACGTTCACATCGACGTCGGCGCGGAAATCGTTGTCACGAGCCGTGCCGACGGTCTTTGCGCTGACCGTGCCGATATCCGAGCCGAGACTGCGGATGACATAGTTTACCGCAACCGCGCGACTCTCCCCTTTCTCGGCAGCGGAGACAATGCCGCAGCCAAGGGAGCAGACGACGAGCAGCATATACAGGGCCTGTTTCATGACAAAGTCCGCGGTATTTTCACCTAGTTTCTCCGTCTCCCCAGCCCGCGTGCCATCCGGGCAGCTCCGGACCGGAATCTCTCATCGTGCAATTGCCAGGGAAGCAGGCGGATGAGAAGGATGAACGGCTTCCGCATAGGTCCCCTCCCGGAGTGCGCGGCTTATATAAAAAGGATATGCCCTTAAGCGGATATGTCAATGCGGGATCGGCCCGCGCTGATTATGCGTTAAAATATACCATACAACGACATAATTTGTTATTCTGTAAAAGAGCGTCCTTTCACCACGAGAGGCATCTCAGAAGAGAGTAAAATGGCCGGTCTCTTTTCTCCTCGTCTGCACGGAAGAGGCCCATTTACCCGAGGCTCACATGAAAATTTCCGCTTCACTTGCCGCTCTCATCATTTCCCTGGTGCTGGCCGCGGCCTGCGGTGCCGGGGAAGCGCCCCGCTACGCCGTGGCCGTCCTCCCGACTCCGGTGCTCAATACCCCGGACTTCACCGGCGTCTTCGGCGGCCCGGACGGCACAACCCTCCGGACCGACTCCTGCGGACAGCTTCGCGCCCTCGAATTCGTCGCCCTACCCTTCACCCCGTTCCGGATCGAGGCGGTCATCCGCAACGGGAGCAGCGTCGTCTACCGGGTCACGACCGACGATTACCCTTTCCCTGCGCAAACCGGCTATTTCATCGACAGCCGCTTCGTAACAGCCACGCCTGACCCGCCCCCCCCCCGACCGCGCAGCCTGCCGCCCCGCGCAACAATAATCGCCAACCTTTTGGCCGCCCAAGGGAGCGCCTACGTCTGGGGGGGGAACCTGCGCAGCGGCATACCGGAGATGCTCACCTTCTTTCCGCCGCCCCGGAAGGCTCCGCCCGACCCGAAAACCGCCGGCCTCCGGCAGCTGCACGGCGTGGACTGCTCCGGCCTCCTCTACGAGGCAACCGGTGGGGTTACCCCGAGAAACACCTCCGCCCTCATCGATTTCGGCGCCCCCGTGCCGATTGACGGCTCGAGCGCCGCGGCCATCGTCCGGCAGCTGGAGCCGCTCGACCTGATCGTCTGGCAAGGTCACGTGCTGATCGTCCTGGACCGGGAGCGGGTCATCGAGAGCCGTCTCGACTGCTCGGGGAAGCCCGACGGGGTCCGGGTCCGCCCCCTCCGCGCCGCGCTGATTGACGCCATGAAGAGCAGAACTCCCGTGGACGATTTCAGGAGAGCCGCGGCTCGCGGCGTCAAGGGTTTCGTCGTCAGGAGGTGGTATCCGCAGAATTAGTTTCGGGATTCGGGGCGACGCAGGCAACGCCGCAGACGGGCGGTTTTTTTAGCTAGTGAATCCAGTGAAAACGCTCAAAAATGCCCGGATGCCAGACGCCAAGGAGCGAGCAGCGCAGCATACATCAGTATGTGAGCAGCAGAGCGACGCGGGCAACGCCGCAGACGGGCGTTTTTCAGCGTTTTCACTCGGCGCAGCAGGAGAGTTTGCTCACATCCCGGCTAAACCCCTGGGCGCACATCCGCAAGCCTTCCCCCATCGACGGGTAGACGTGCAGGGTATTTGCCAGGTCCTCGATGGTAGCGCGCAACCGGAGGGCCAGAGCCGCCTCGTTGATCAGCTCCGCGCCATGCCTGCTCGCCAGGTGAACCCCCAGGAGGCGGCCGGTCTCCTTGTCCGCCACCATCTTGATCACCCCCGCTGTCGCGCCGGTGACACGGGCCTTGGGAATGGCCGCTACCGGCAGGAGATTGGTGACGGCCGCAAACCCGGCCTGCCGGGCTGCCTCTTCGGTGTAGCCCACCGTCCCCAGTTCCGGATCGGTGAAGATGGTCATGGGGGCCGACAGGTAGTCCATCCGGCAGCCGCAGCCGGGATTGAGCATATCGTCCGCCGCCACGATCCCCTCCCGGGCGCCGACCGTGGCAACCATCATGCCGCCGATTACATCGCCGGCCGCCCATATCCCCGGGACATTAGTGCGCATCCGCTCATCCACCGTAATGAACCCTCTGGGATCCACCGCCACCCCTGCACTGTCCAGTCCGATCCCGGTAGAGGCCGGCGCGGTGCCGACCGCCAGGAGCAGCCGCTCGGCGGCAAATTCCTGCCGGCGGCCGCCCAGTTCCACGTCTACCACGGTCCGCCCGGAAACTTTGCGCACGGAACAGACAGACACATCGAGGACGATCTCCATCCCTTCTCCGCTCAATGCCTGCTGCACAGCGAAGGCCGGCTCGGCTTCCATGCCGGGGAGAACCCGTGATCCGTGCTCCAGGATAGTAACCCTGGTCCCGAGCCGCTGGTACATCTGCCCCAGTTCCAGGGCGATCACTCCCCCGCCTATGATGACCAGGGATTTGGGGAACTGCTTCAGGAGAAGAGCGCTCCGGCTGGTGAGGTAATCCACGCCCTGGAGGCCGGGAAATTCGATGATCCTGGGCACGCCGCCGGTGGCGATCAGGAATTTATCGCCCCGGATGATCGTGTCGCCGATTTCCAGGGTGTGCGGAGCCAGGAAACGGCCGGTCCCCTTGAGCAGCGTCAGGCCCGGCACCCCGTTGAGGATGTCGAGATACCTCGTCTGGCGTAAATGCTTTACCACCCCGTCCTTATGGGCGTTAAGGACCGCGCAGTCGATCTCTCCTCCGGATGTTCCGAGGCCGATCCGTGCTCCCAGCTCTGCACCCTGGTAGAACTGGGCGGCATGGATCAGAGTCTTGCTGGGAATGCACCCCCAGTTCACGCAGGTCCCCCCCAGGACGCTCTTTTCAATCATCAGCACTTTCGCGCCGAGGGACTGGGCCCGCAGCGCCGCGGCAAACGCGGTGGAGCCCGAGCCGAGAATTATGACGTCATGATCGTGGGACATCGGTAGATCCTCCGGGTTACAGTTTACCCTCAATTCCGCGGACAGACAAAAAAAGAATGCCGCGGGACCTCCCCCGCTTGCCTTTCGGAAGGGATGTGTGATAGTTTCGGACGTCGGGAAGCCGTACCGCACGAAAGGATGTAACATGGACAACCTGCAGATACTGAAGAAATCACTCCTCTTTTCGGGGCTGGACGACGAGAACATGAAGGAAGTGGCGACCATAGCCGCAAAGAGGAGCTTCTCCAAGGGGGAATCGCTCTTTACGGAAGGAGCCCCGGCCACCGGCTTCTACCTTCTGGCATCAGGCAGCATCAAGTTGTGCAAGTTTTCCCAGGACGGCAAGGAAAAAGTGCTCCATTTTGTTCATCCTAACGAGACCTTTGCCGAGGCGGCTTTCTTCGGCGACGGCAAATATCCCGCCGAAGCCCGGGCCCTGGAAAAAGGGGAAGCGCTCTTTTTCCCCAAGGAGGCGTTCATGGGGCTCCTGGAACGGAACCCCCGCTTCTCCCTCAATCTTATCGTCTCCCTGTCGCTGTTGCTGCGCAGCTTCGCCCGCCAGATCGAGGAGCTCACCTTTGCGGAAGTGCCGACGCGCCTGGCGGGCTACCTCATCGACCTTGCCGAAAAGAAATCGACCACGTTCCAGGGAAAAACCTATCTCGATCTGGATATGAAAAAAGGTGAACTGGCTTCCCGCCTCGGCACGGTAAGCGAAACCCTCTCGCGGGCACTGAAGAAACTGAAGGAAGAAGGGTTGATTGAAGTGGACGGGAGCCGTGTCATTGTCTATGAAATGGAGCGCCTCAAAATGATGGCGGGCAAATAGCATCGTTCCCGGTGTCGCTGCGGCATTCCCCCTTGCGCCTTTGCGTTGCCTGTCGGCCTTTGCCTTAGTTCCAGTTTTGTTTCTTGTTCAGATTAATGTTTTTAAGGTCCGGTTTCGCCCGGTCGCCCCTTTCTCCTCCTCCGTTTTTTTCGCTTGCGTCCCGCCGGAGGACGGGTGAGGTTCTCTCCGGAGGATTCCGCCCCGGCAGGCTCAGGATTATCCCGTACGAATTTCTCCCACCATGCCGACAGTTCCCGGGCTTCTCCCCTGCTGTCATCGGTAATCCGCAGGTAGTCGAGGGCCTCCCCGAAGCAGGGCCTCCGGATGAACGAGAGGGGCTGCTTCCCCGGTGTTTTCCGAAACCGGGCCTGACACCCCAGGATAGAGCGGACCTGCAGAGCGACCTTGTTGGGGATCTGGACAGTGGGGACCAGCTCTTCGAGGAACTCAGCCACCGCCCGGTCCATTGCCTGCTGCGGCGAGACCCCCACCGCTCTGAACCGTTCCCCCTTTTCCTCCAGGTACTGGCCGAACATGAAGGCAACGAGGAGGTGCGGCGGGACTTTTTCGCCCTCCTGGATGCGGCTGTCTATCCGCTCGAGTGCTTCTCCGATCCTGGTATGGGGGAACCCGTCCGTTTCGCTGTTCAGCCAGTGGCTGAAGTGGGGAAAGAGTGCGGCAAACAGCCCGGTCCGGCGCAGAAGCTGGTAGCTTTTCTCCCCTTCGCCCAGGAGGAAAAGCTTCAGGACCTCCTCGTAGAGACGCGGCGAAGAAGCCAGCACAATGGCATCACGTTGGCCGAGGAGCGCTTCCCATGTTTCCGTCTCGATCGTAAAGCCGAGCATGGCGGAAAACCTGACGGCGCGGAGCATCCGCACCGGGTCCTCGGTGAACCGTACCTGCGGGTCGCCGATAGTCCTGATTATCCCGTGTCGCAGGTCCTCCATCCCCCCGGCATAATCGATTACGGAAAAATCGGCAATGTCGTACGCGAGTGAATTAACGGTAAAGTCGCGGCGGAGCGCATCCTGTACCGGCGAGCCGAAGACATTGTCCCGCAGGACCATCCCCTCCTCGCTCTTCAGGTGGCGGGGCGCATGGCCGCGCCCTTCGGGCGGCGGCGGCCCGCCTCCCTCTTCGGGCTCATCGGGGACCCCGGACCGGAATGTCGAGACCTCGATGATCTCGTCGGGAAAATGGAGGTGTGCCAGACGGAAGCGCCTCCCGACCAGGCGGCAGTTGCGGAACAGGCGTTTGATCTGCCCGGGAGTGGCGTCGGTGACCACGTCGAAGTCTTTCGGCTCACGCCCCAAAAGGAGATCGCGGACGCAGCCGCCGACCAGGTAGCCGATGAAGCCGTTGTCCCGGAGACGGTACAGTACCCGGAGAGCATTGGGACTGAGCAACCCGCGCGAAATGGGGTGCTCTGCCCGGGGAATAATAACAGGTTTGACAGGTCTCATACGGATTCATACATAGCACATCTTGCGCGGAAAAGCAAAATCGTCATGTTTCCCTCCCCACTTTCACGGCCGATTCTGCTATACTTACTCCTCCACCTGCCCGGTCACCACCCCCTCGGAGAAATGCTATGTTCGACTGGTTTCGAAAAACAGCGCCGGAGCCCTGGGTCTTTCCCGACAACCAGGCTGCCTACGACTACGCCTGCCGGCATCTGGATAACCGCATCCTGCTGGAAGCGGTTATTCCTGCCCTGGTGCTTGAGCAAGGGAAAACAGGGAGCGAAGGGGAGCGCTATTTCCTGCTGCGGCTGGCAGGCCGCGACACCGGCAGGGAGGTGTGGGCCTGCACGCTCAAGGAGGCGACCGACTATCCCGAACCGGGCGACCTGGTCGGCTTCCGGGTCGTGAGGTACGACCCCGATCTGGCGGAAGGACTCGATCTCCTCGGCTTCATTGCGTTCGGCTTCGCGCCCGTTTTCATCCCCGGCAAGGGGTGGCGGATCGCCAGGAACTATACCCCCGATAACATCAGGCCGACGGTAAGGTGGTGAAAGGAGCCGTTTTTGACCTCCGTCATATCTTCTTCATAGATTTTCGTCTAGACTCCCCCTATGGAACAGTTCACCGGCGCACAGAAAAAAGACCTCAAGGTCATCATCAGCTTTGTCCGGGTATTCTGCGGAATACAGCACGACAACCAGGCGGAAGTTCCGCTGCCTCCTGACCTTGCCGACATGTTCGGCAAGGGTCTCCTCCTCTGTTCGGAGTGCCGGGCCCTTATGGAATATGCCCTGGATAAGCGGCGCAAGTGCCCGCTTGACCCGAAACCTTCCTGCAAGCATTGCCGCATCCACTGCTACGGCAGGGAATACCGCGCCAGGATTCGGGAGATCATGGCTTTTTCCGGGAAAAGGATGATCATGCGGGGAAGGCTGGATTATTTGTGGCATTACCTTTTTTAATAGCTATCAAAGGAGGCCCTTGCAAAATTCCGCAAACACTCCCTCCCCCTTGACGGGGGAGGGTCGGGGTGGGGGTGAGGATGGCATAATTTCAGGTGATTGCAACTTCACCCTCCCCCTCGCCCCCTCCCGTCAAGGGAGGGGGAAGGACTTTTACAAGAGGCTCAATGGATTTTGAATTGAAAGGAATACAATAGATGATCAGAAAAATAGTTCAGATCGATGAAGAAAGATGCAACGGCTGCGGGCTCTGCGTCCCCTCGTGCGCCGAAGGGGCTATCAAAATCGTTGACGGCAAGGCGGTACTGGCCGCCGACAACCTGTGCGACGGACTCGGCGCCTGCCTGGGGGAATGCCCCCAGGACGCCATCCGGGTTATCGAGCGGGATGCGGACGAGTTCGATGAATCAGCGGTGGAACTGCACCTGACTGAGATCGGCCGTCCCCATGCCCCGTCGGCGCACCATACCCTGCCGGACGAACCGCACCGCGCCGCCCACCATGGCGGATGCCCCGGCTCGCGAGTCTTGAGCCTCACACCGCCCGAACCGTCCGTCGCGACAGCACCCCAGGGTGAAAAGGAGCCGGGCCGCCTGGCCCAGTGGCCGGTCCAGCTTCACCTCGTCCCTGTCAATGCCCCCTTTTTCCAGGACGCCGATCTCCTGATTGCCGCCGACTGTGCTCCCTTTGCCTACGCCGGGTTTCACCGGGATTTCCTGGCAGGAAAGGCGCTGGTGGTGGGATGCCCGAAGCTCGACGATAACCGTTTCTACCTGGAGAAGCTTACCGAGCTGTTCCGGGTCTCCCGGATCAGGAGCGTAACAGTGGTCCGCATGGAGGTTCCGTGCTGCGGCGGTATCGTAATGGCGGCGAAACAGGCCCTGGCAGCCTCCGGGAAAGAGATTCCCTGCACCGAAATTACCATCGGCATCCGGGGGGAAGTCTGCGGGAAAAAGCCCTGTGCTGTTAACGGAGCCTAAAAAGATAAAAAGGATTGTTTTTGTCTTTTTAGATTGACAAATGCTCTTTTGCCTGATATTTTTTTTCTATCCAATTCAATCCAAGCAAAGGAGAGCGTTATGTGTGTATGTACCCTCGTTACCCAGGAAGCCCCCGATTTTACTGCGGAAGCGGTAATGCCGGACAATTCTTTCGGTCAGATCAAGCTTTCTTCCTTCAGGGGAAGATATGTCGTCCTGTTCTTCTACCCGCTTGATTTCACCTTTGTCTGCCCCTCGGAAATCCTCGCCTTCAACAAGCGGCTCGAGGACTTCAAGAAAAAGAACTGCGAAGTGATCGGCGTTTCGGTGGACTCCAAATTCACGCACCTGGCATGGAAGAACACGCCGCTTGACAATGGCGGTATCGGCAACATCCAGTATCCGCTGGTGCAGGACCTGAACAAGGCCATTGCCAAGTCCTACGGGATCCTTTTCAACGAGGCGGTTGCCCTCCGCGGGCTCTTCCTGATCGATACCAAGGGGATAATCCGCCACGCCGTTATCAACGACCTCCCCCTTGGCCGCAGCGTCAGCGAGGCCCTGCGGATGGTGGATGCCTTGCAGTTCGTGGAAACCCATGGCGACCAGGTCTGCCCGGCCAACTGGCAGGAAGGAGACGAAGCAATGAAACCGACCGCTCAAGGGGTAGCAAGCTATCTGGCCAAGCATGCCAAATAAACATTGAACTTTTCCGTTTTTATTCTGTTTCGGAGAAAAACGACGCGGTTATAAAACTGCGCCGTTTTTTTTCGTTCGCATCCTTCTCCCACGTTGACTGGCTACTTGCCACATCGCACTATTTATGTTACAAGAATACCGTCTATAATCGCTTTCTCGCCAAAAGGAGATTCCATGCGAATATTCATCACTTTCTCGCTCCTGCTCATCGCTGTGAGCTGTGTCACTCCTGCTTTTGCCCAGGAAATGCAGCGTTCCGATGTCGTTATGGAAAAAATGGCATACAAGTTCGTGCGCGGCTTCACCAATGCGGCAACGTGCGTTGTCGAGCTCCCCAAGCAGATATACCTGTCATCCCGGGACAGAGGTGCCGTAGGTTTTGCAACCGGCCCCATCAAGGGGCTCGGGATGACCCTTTACAGGGCATTTGCCGGCGTCACGGAGACAATCCTGTTCCTGGTCCCCCAGCCCGGCTACTATGATTCCATGATCAATCCCGATTTTGTCTGGAAAGGGTGGGAGGATAATCGACTTGACCCGTCCAAGCCAAAAGAAAGTGAAGCGGCAGAGGTTTCCGACGGAAGCAAGGAGAAATAACATGAAGTTAAAGAATGTTTTTTCTGCTGCCCTGTTGTGCTGTATTCTGGGAGGACCTCTCTGCGCAGCGGCCATCGCGGGAAATTTCAACACCATAGAAAACAGCTCTCCGCAGGAACTCATGAACGGCATGGGGAACAAGGCGGCACGCGGCATTGCCAATGTTGCCACCGGCTGGCTGGAGTTCCCTAAACAGATTTACACAACCTCCAGGGACGACGGCGCGGTAAAGGGAATTTTCGTCGGCCCCTTGAAAGGGCTCGGGATGATGCTCATCAGGACGTTATCGGGGGCTGCCGAGTTCACTACTTTTTTCGTCTCCTATCCCGGCTTTTATGCCCCTTATTTCGATCCTGCCTATGTCTGGCAGAAAGAGTAGTTGACCGATATTTCAAGACCATCGGCAAAAAAGTAAAAAAAAGCCGCATCCGAAGATGCGGCTTTTTTCTTGGATCGCGAGGAAATTACTTCTTGGCGGGAGCTGCAGCCGGAGCTTCGGCGGGCTTCTCTTCAGCTTTCTTCTCGGCTTTCTTGACTTTCGTGGTTTTTTTGCCTTTTTTGGCAGGCTTTTTCTCTTCTTTTTTCACTTCACCGGCAGCAGGAGCAGCAGGAGCAGAAGCAGCTTCTTTCTTGGCAGGGTCAGCGGCGAAAACAAGACCGGCGAAGGAAACGGCAACAAGGGCAGCTACGATAGAGGACAGAACTTTTTTCATGGTGAATCTCCTTTTGAAAGTTGATTTGGATTTATTAATAGCAGATACCGTGCCACGTATCATTGTTTTTGTAACTATCCTATTCTTTGTAGTTTTTCTCAATTTACCGTTTCTCAGCTCAGTGATCGCACCTTATATCCTCCCGACTCTACCGCTATTGGGGTATCCGTAAGGATATAGAGCCGTTCCCTGACAGGAACCGATTAAGAAGGGCCATAATCCCTTGCCACCGTTCACCTTATTCTGCTAGAATGGTTTCAGGTCGTGGCGGGTCACCGCCGGACCTTTTTTTTTAGATGCCTCCTGAAGCCGTAACGGATTTCGTAGGGGCATCCCTTGCGGGTGCCCGTAACCGTGGATACCCGCAAGGGGTATCCCTACAGATTTATCCGTTATCTGGATTGTTTGATAACGCCCTGAAATGGGTAAGGTTTTCGATCTGCTTCACGGATTCAGGATGCTATAACCAATACACAGGGTTAGTGCGGATCCGAACTATCGGATACGCTTCCGCTGCTGGAGGATTTTTGCAGAACAATCAGTTGCTTTCAGTGGAAAAGCCGGTCCGCTATCTGGGCGGCGAAATGGGGGCATCAAGAAAGAAGTCCGCGGACCTCAGCTTCATCCTGGCTTTTCCCGATGTCTATGAAATCGGGATGAGCCATCTCGGTTCGCAGATCCTCTATGCCATCCTGAACGGAGTGGAATGGATAGCCGCGGAGCGGCTCTACTCACCCTGGCCCGACATGGAAGGTCTCCTCCGTACCACCGGAAGCCCTCTGACCACCCTCGAGAGCGGCAGGCCTCCCGCAGACGCCGATATCCTCGGCTTCACCCTGCAGTACGAGCTCTCCTACACCAACATCCTCAACATCCTGGAACTTTCCGGGATACCCCTCATGGCCGCGGAGCGAGGCGATGACTATCCTCTCATTCTCGGCGGCGGACCATGCGCTTTCAACCCGGAACCCCTGGCCGATTTTTTTGATGCCTTTCTCCTGGGGGACGGCGAGGAGGCCGTGCTCGAAATAGCCGCTGCCTGCCGTGACTGGAAAAAAACCGGCAGGCCGAAGGCCGAGCTCCTGGAACGGCTCGCCGCCATCGAAGGGGTCTACATCCCCTCTTTTTTCAACGTTCGTTACGACCCCGCGGGCCGCATAGCCGGCATTCTCCCCCTGAAAGAGGGATATCCGAAAGTCCGGCGCCGCTTTGTCGCCGACTTGAGCGCGGCGCCCTACCCCGACACGCCAATCATACCCTTTTTGAAAACCGTCCATGACCGGGTCAGCATGGAGATCGCCCGGGGCTGCACCCGGGGCTGCCGTTTCTGCCAGGCCGGGTATATCTACCGGCCGGTGCGGGAACGGTCGCCGGAACGGTTGCTCGAACTCATCGACCGGACGCTCCGCACCACCGGTTACGACGAGATATCGCTCCTCTCCCTCTCCACCGGTGATTACAGCTGTATCGCCCCCCTTCTGCAGACCCTGATGAAAAGGTATGCCGATGAGCGGATCGCCATCTCCTTCCCCTCGCTCCGCGTCGGCACACTGACCCCGGAGTTGATCGACGAGGTGAAAAAGGTCCGGAAAACCGGTTTCACTCTGGCGCCGGAAGCGGGGAGCGAGCGCCTCCGCCAGGCCATCAACAAGGGGATTACCGAAGAAGACCTGCTGCAGAATGCCTTCGCGGCCTACAGCGCCGGCTGGCGGGTAATCAAGCTCTATTTCATGATCGGCCTTCCCGGGGAGACCATGGACGACGTGCTCGGCATTGCGGAGCTCGCGAAAAAGGTCAAGAATGAAGGCCGGCGCTCCGGACAAGGGGGCGAGGTCAATGTTTCCGTCGGCACTTTTGTCCCTAAACCGCATACGCCGTTCCAGTGGGAACCCCAGATCGGGTTCGGGGAAATCCGCGAAAAACAGCAGTTCCTGCGGCTGGAGCTGAAAAAACGGAAGCTCAACTTCAAGTGGCAGGATGCCCCCCTCTCCTTCCTGGAAGGGGTCTTTGCCCGGGGGGACCGGCGTCTCGGCACGGTGCTCCTGAAGGCCCGGGAACTCGGCTGCCGCTTCGACGGCTGGGGAGAGCTCTTCAATTTCGCGGCCTGGCAGGAAGCATTTGTTGCCACGGGCATCGATCCGCTTTTTTACCATCGCCGCAGGGATACTGAAGAGATACTCCCCTGGGACCATCTCGACTGCGGGGTAACGAGGGAGTTTCTCCTTACGGAGCGGGAAAATGCCTTGAGCGGTTCCGCCACGCCCGACTGCCGGAACGGCGTATGCACCGGCTGCGGTGTCTGCGATTTCAACCTGATCATGATGCGGCTGAATAATCCGGATCCCGCCGGGGTGCAGGTTGCCCCTCCCCTGAAGGGGGAACAGCCTCTGCACCAGCCGACGGATGCCGCAGCGAAGGTCCGCCTCCGCTTTCGAAAAACCGGGGGAATGCGTTTTTTGAGCCACCTGGAGATGATCAACCTTTTCAGCAGGGCTGTGGCTCGGGCGCGCATTCCGATCCGGTTTTCCCAGGGATTCCACCCGCACCCGAAATTCTCCTTTGCCACCGCCCTCTCGGTCGGCGTGGAATCATGGGCCGAGTACATGGATATGGAGATCGCCGCGGGTTACGGCGCCGACCAGGTCAAAGAGAGGCTCAACACTGTTCTGCCCGAAGGGATGGAAATTCTTGAGGCACGCGAAATACCGTTGCGGGGGGAGTCATTGTCGGTTATCATGGAAAGTGTACGCTATCGGGTCACATTGCCCGACCCATTAACGCTCGACCTACCGGCCTGTGCCGAGAGGTTCCTGGCGCTGGAGACCTCCCCTTTCCACCGGGAGAAAAGGGGGAAGACCCTGGATCTCGACCTGCGCCGGGAACTGACCGCGCTGCAGGCTGATGCCTCTTCACTGGAGATGCTCGTCGGCAGGGGGAAGCCGCTGGAGTTCGCAGCTGCCGTGACCGGACTTTCCCCGGCTGAGCTGGCAGGGGCGCGGATAGAAAAGCTGGACGTTGTTTTCAGAAATTAAAAGTTCGTTTTTAAATACTATCATCAGGAAACGCAGATTTTTTGTCCTGGCAAGGCTGTCGAGGGAGAGCGCGGAGGCGTAGTACCCGTGGGGCATAAACAGCGCTACGCCGTACAAGCGAACCCGAAGACTTACGCAGCCAGGGCGAAAAAGCTCCGTTTCCAGGAGTAACCCCATGGGCAATGAGCTGGTTATAAATACCACCTCGCAGGAAACGCGGATCGCCCTCATTGAAAACGGTACCATCGCCGAACTCTACATAGAGCGGAGCAAGGTCAAGGGGATCGTGGGGAATATCTACAAGGGGAGGGTCATCAGGGTCCTCCCCGGCATGCAGGCCGCCTTCGTGGACATCGGGCTGGAAAAGGCCGCTTTTCTCTATGTGGCCGATGTCTTCGAAGCCATTGAAGATTACGAATCCTTCATGGAGGGGAACGGCAAGAAAGATGAGCCGCAGGAGGGGGAGGAGCCCCTGCTGCAGCCCCTGCACCCGATCGAAGATCTCCTCCAGGAAGGGCAGGAACTGCTTGTCCAGATCTCCAAGGAGCCGATCGGCACCAAAGGGGCGCGGATTACCGCGCACATCTCCCTCCCCGGCCGCCACCTTGTCTACATGCCGACCGTGGACCACGTCGGGATCTCCCGGCGGATCGAGGACGAAGCAGAGCGGGAGCGGCTTAAAGAGATCGTTGAGAGGATCAAGGCGCCGGGAAGCGGGTTCATCGTGCGCACGGTGTCGGAAGGAAAGTCAGAGGAAGACCTGATCGCGGATATGAACTACCTGACCAAGCTCTGGGCCGAGGTCGTCAAAAAAAAGGAAAAAGCCCCTGCCCCCTCCCTCATCCATTCCGACCTGGATGTGACCCAGAAAGTGGTCCGGGACATCCTGACCGAGTCGGTTGACCGGATCGTCGTCGATTCCAGGCCTGAACACGACAAAATCGTCCAGTTTATCACCACATTTGCCCCCAAGATGAAATATTCCATCGAGCTCTATGACGAAGAGGAGCCGATTTTCGACCACTTCGGGCTGGAAGTGGAGATCAGCCGGGCGCTGGGCCGCAAGGTCTGGCTCAAGTCGGGCGGCTACATCATCATCGAGCAGACCGAGGCCCTGACCGCCGTCGACGTCAATACAGGCCGGTACGTGGGGAAGCACAACCTCGAAGACACCATCCTCAAGACCAACCTGGAAGCGGTCAAGGAGATCGCCTATCAGCTCCGCCTCCGCAACATCGGCGGCATCATTATTATCGACTTTATCGACATGGAGAAGGAAGTTAACCGGGAAAAGGTCTTCACCGCGCTGGAAGATGCCTTGAAAACCGACAAATCCAAGACCAACATCCTGAAAATATCGGAACTGGGCCTAGTGGAGATGACGCGGAAACGGGTCAGGGAAAGCATCGGCCGGATGATGTGCGAACCCTGCCCCTACTGCGAGGGGCGGGGTTATATCAAGTCCAAGACCACCGTCTGTCACGAAATTTTCCGGGAGCTCCACCGGGAAATGCTCGACGTCCGCGGCGGAACCAAGGTGACGCTGACCGTCCATCCCCAGGTCGCCGACCTGCTCTACGACGAGGAGAGACGCGGCCTGGAAGAGCTGGAAAAAAAATCAAAAAAACGGATCATCGTCCGGGCAAAGCCGGGCTTTCATCAGGAGCAGTTCGAGATCACCATCAACTAGCTCCGGCATTAACTTAGGAAAACCGAGCTTGATTAGCTCCACTCTTCAGCCAGTGCAATCTACGTCTTGAGTCAAGACCACGAACCGCCCGCTCCCTTTGGTCGCTCAAGACGCAAAGGACGCAAGGGAAACGCAAGGATCTTTTCTGGAATTAAACCCTTTTCGTTTCAAGCTTTCTTCGCGTTCCTTGCGTTCTTTGCGGTTACAAAGGTTCTCGGGCTGGCTAAAGATCAGCACTAATCGGCAAACCGAATTAACATGAATGTACAGGATAACGACAAACCTATGCGGTAAGCCTTCCAATCCTGATTATCCTGTACATCCCTGTAAAAACGTTCTTGGGGTTTGTTATGCAATTCGCCGCCAAAGTCGCTGAAATTCCCGACTGGGGAAAGAAACTGGTCACCGTCGACGGCCGTGACATTCTCCTGGTCAAAGTCAAGGGGAGGGTCTTTGCCATGGAACCCGAATGCCCCCACCAGGGAGCCCCGCTCTCGGGGGCTCTCATCAAGGACGCCGACCACATTACCTGTCAGCGCCATGGCTACCGCTTCAGTCTTCAGACCGGAGCCTGCGACAATTTCCCCGAGTATACCTTGAAAGTCTACCCGGTGAAGGTCGAGGGGGATGAGGTGTTGGTGAATCTAGACTAACCGGATTGAACCTGTATGAATCGGAAAATATTCCTTGACTAAAGGCTGTTTTTCAGATATTTTCTAGCGCTCAGCTAAAAATATGCGCGAAGGTGGTGAAGTACATGTACGCAGTAGTGAGAACCGGAGGGAAGCAATACAAAGTATCCGAGGGAGACCTGTTAAAGGTCGAAAAGCTTGAGGGGGCGGTGGGCGACACCGTCGAACTCAGTGAAGTCCTGATGGTTGGCGGCGACAAGGTTGCGATCGGAACACCTTTAGTGCCCAGCGCCTCTGTAACCGGCAAGATCGTCGAGCAGGGCAAGGACAAAAAGATTCTCGTCTTCAAGTCCAAGCGCCGTAAAGGAACCAGGAAACTCAACGGACATCGTCAGCTCAGAACCATTCTGAAGATCGAAACGATTAACGCCTAGGGTTTTACCCGTGGCCCAGGAGGCATAACGATATGGCACACAAAAAAGCAGGCGGCAGCAGCCGCAACGGACGCGACTCATCCGGCCAGAGACTGGGGTGCAAGAAATTCGGCGGCGAAACCGTAAGGGCAGGGAACATCCTCTATCGTCAGCACGGCACCAGTATCCATCCCGGCAACAATGTCGGCTGCGGCAAGGATTACACCCTGTTCGCCCTGATCGACGGCATCGTCCAGTTCGAGCGGATGGGGAAGGACCGGAAAAAGGTTTCCGTTTATCCGGCTAACTGAGCCGGCCGTTCATAAACACGCAGAAGCCCGGAGCTGATCGGTTCCGGGCTTTTGTCGTTAAGAATAACCTGATTAGTTTCAATCTTCAGCCAGTCTTGAATCAAGACCTCGAACCGCCCGCTCCCTTCGGTCGCTCAAGACGCAAAGGACGCAAGGGAAACGCAAGGTTCTTTTCAGGGGTTAAACCCTTTCGTTTCAGATTTTCTTTGCGTACTTTGCGTGCTTCGCGGTTCCAAAGGTTTTCGGGGCAGGCTGAAGATCAGCACTAATCGGAAAAAATAATGGTAACAGCACAAGGCAGTCATGAGATTCGTCGATGAAGTAAAAATTGAAGTCAAATCGGGCGCCGGCGGCGCCGGGTGCGTCTCCTTCCGCCGGGAGAAGTTCATCCCGCTCGGCGGCCCGGACGGCGGCGACGGCGGCAAAGGGGGGGACGTCATCTTCCAGGTCTCGCCCCATCTGGCCACCCTCCTCGACCTCCGTCACAAACCCCACCTGAAGGCTGGACGTGGCAAGCACGGGATGGGGAAGGACCGGCACGGCGCCGGCGGCGAAGACCTGACGGTATTGCTCCCCCAGGGGACCGTAATCAAAGATGCCGAGACGGAGGAAGTGCTGGCCGACCTGAGCGAACCGGGGCAGACGGTGCTCCTCATGAAAGGGGGGCGCGGCGGCCAGGGGAATGCCCGGTTCGCCTCCGCGACCAACAAGGCGCCGAAATTCGCCCAGCCCGGCGAGCCGGGCGAGGAGCGCTGGCTCAGGCTGGAGCTCAAGCTGATGGCGGACGTGGGGCTCCTGGGCTTCCCGAGCGTCGGGAAATCCTCCTTCATCGCCAAAGTCTCCGCAGCGCGGCCGAAGATCGCCGATTACCCCTTCACTACCCTCGTGCCGAACCTAGGGGTGGTCCCCTACAAAAACTACCGCTCCTTCGTCATCGCCGACATGCCCGGACTCATCGAAGGTGCCCACACAGGTGCAGGGCTTGGGCTCCGGTTCCTGAAGCACGTGGAGCGGACCGAGCTGCTCCTGCACATCCTCGATATCTCCTGGATGCCGGACAGGGATCCGATTCGGGAGTATGAAGCGATCAACCGCGAACTGGCGCAGTTCGACCCTGAACTGGCCCGGAAACGGCAGATTATCGTCATCAACAAGCTCGACCTGCCGGCTGTCCGGGAAAATCTCCCCCAGGTCCTCCCCTGGTTTACCGAGCGCGGCCTCAAGGTCTTCCCCATCTCCGCCGCCACCGGCGAAGGGATCCCGCCGCTCCTCGACGAGATCGCCAGGAACCTCTGGGGGAAGGCGGAAGAGGATTAATACTTCAGGAAAAAATCAGGAAAGCCCGCTTTATGCGGGCTTTTTTATTGGTGCAGAGAGGAAACGGGAGCACGGCAAGGCTACATGAGATTGACTGTCAAGCAGCATGGTTTTGCCTTTTTTCATCCTTCATAATTCATCCTTCATCCTTGCCTGTGGCAGGCATGGTTTTGCCTTTTTTCATAATTCATAATTCATAATTCATCCTTGCGGTGATAATGATTATCATTAACATTCGCGGCCGAAATTGCTATACTATCAGTACCGAGGAAGTAACTGTGTGTCGAGGAGGCAAGCCATGAAAAGGATACTGTTAGTTGTTACCGCCGTGGCGGCATCTCTTCTTCTGAACGCAGCAACGGTCCTGGCCATCGGGAATATCGAGGGTATCGAATCGGAACCGCAGTGGACGACGGAGAAGGATGAATGCCTGCTGGTTGCCAAAAACTGCACCGACGAAGTACTGTCCGTCAACCAGCGGATCGACCGCCTGAACGCGGAAATCAATAAAGGAACAGCCGTCTATACGAACGAGGAATTGGGCGTGCTCCAGAATAAGCTGGACGCGGCGTACAAGGAACTGGAATTCATGAAGGATGAAGGGTATTGAACATGTCTGCGTTACCAGCCCGTAAAGCCGCTTCCGCAAGAAGCGGCTTTTTTATTGGAGCGGTGTGGGATGGGAA
>JBGPCQ010000007.1:0-41270 GCA_041481895.1 Geobacteraceae bacterium
GGCTCGATGAAGGAGCGCCGACCCATCTCGCGGTGCCGAGCGGGTCACGGATTGCCCTTCAGTACACGGTTGATGGCCCGCCGGTACTGGAGGTCAAGCTGCAGGAGCTGTTCGGCCTGGCGGACACGCCGACGATCGCCTGGGGGAAGGTGCCGGTTGTCCTCCACCTTCTCTCGCCCGCGCGGCGTCCCGTCCAGATCACCCAGGACCTCAAGGGCTTCTGGAACAGCATGTATCCGGAGGTGAAAAAGGAATTGAAGGGTCGCTATCCGAAACATCCCTGGCCCGATGACCCGTGGCGGGCGGTGCCGACGAGACATACGAAGAAGAGGCAAGGCGATGGGCGTTAGGCGTTAGGCTCTGGGTTTGCCCTCGTGCCTCGAGCCTAGCGCCCAGTGCCTGCTGTTACGGCAGATTCGTGAACAGCATTGTCCCATCGGCCTGTACTATTCTGCGGATGCCTTCGTGCCCTGCGGATGTCGCGCCGGGAACGAAAGACGCGGTCATGTTCACGCCGTTCTTCCAGGCTTCGAAGTGGAGATGGGGACCGGTGGTGCGCCCCGTCGACCCGGAAAAGGCTATGGTTGACCCCCTGTCTACAGGTTCCCCCGTACTCTTGAGGTTGATGGAATTATGGGCGTAGAGGGTGATCATCCCGTCATCATGCCTGACCATTACCGTATTGCCGTACCCTTGGCGATAGCCACTGAAGTCGACCACGCCTGGAGCGACCGGCCGGACCGGCGTCCCCTCCGGCGTGGCGATGTCAACCCCCTTGTGGTCCCGGAGCATTCCGTCAATGGGATCGTGGCGGAGCCCGACTCCGGATGAGATGCGTCCCGGGACCGGGAGAGCGTGATCAGTTCCGATTTCGCAGAGTGCCGAAGACGCACGGCCACCTTTAGTTGTTTCAGGAGTTACCGCAGCAGAATGGGCAGGTGGTGGTGCCTTTTTTGAACCGCCGCGCCGGGCATCCCTCTTTTCTTTTGCAATCCTCACCGCATTCCTGTTCGTCGGGGTATCCGTGAAACATACTACTCCCTCATCATTCAGATATCGGTAAATATCGGCACTTGCTGCACTGCCTGCAAGGGAAAGCACCAGGAACAGCAGGATTACGGTCATGCGGGGTCTCCTCTGCGGTGTTGCTCGTCTGAAAACTGAACGGATAATCAGTTGCTTGTCCAACTATACAGTTCCAAACCATTATTTACAACCTGAATCCGTGACGGTTATGGTAGGGGCATCCCTTGCGGGTGCCCGTAATCAGGATACTCGCGAGGGGTATACCTACAGATTTATCCGTCACCTGGATTGTTTGATAACGCCCTGAATTGGGTACGGTTCCCGATCTGCTTCATGGATTCAGGTACACGTCACCTATATAGGATGTCTCGGTGCATAATTAGTAGGCAGTTGTTTGTCCGTACTGTTTACAATTTAGGCGATTATGGCGATGGTGCAGTTCTACGTCAAAAATATCCGGGCCTAACCCGCTGTTTTCAGGTTATTATTCGGTTTCGCTTTATTTAGGCAGATATTTTGCTATGCTTATCATTGAATTGTTACCGGGTATTCAATTGCCCTTGCATTTTACCGGCAAGCTCCCTATAATTACGGGCTCTTCAATTAGTTTTTAAATACACGCATCAGGGGGTGATGATCCTTGAAAAAAGTCGAAGCGATTATTAAACCGTTCAAGCTGGACGAGGTTAAGGAAGCACTCAACGAGATCGGCATACAGGGAATAACCGTCAGCGAGGTAAAAGGGTTTGGCAGGCAGAAGGGGCACACCGAGTTGTACCGTGGCGCCGAGTATGTCGTAGATTTCATTCCCAAGATAAAGATGGAAATTATCACGAGTGACGAAGTCGTTGCCAAGGTTGTCGAAACCATCGAACAGGCCGCAAAGACCGGGCGTATCGGCGACGGCAAGATTTTTGTCACATCAGTTGAAGAGGTTGTCCGCATCAGAACCGGTGAACGGGGCGAAGACGCCCTGTGACCGTCTGTAATTTAATTAAACCTGAAAGGAGAGTTTGATGACACCGAAACAAGTAGTAGAGTTTGCCAAGGAAAACGGCGCACTGATGGTTGATTTCAAATTTATGGATTTCGTGGGAATCTGGCAGCACTTCTCTGTCCCGATCAGCGAGTTCGACGAAGACACCTTCGAGGAGGGGGTCGGCTTCGACGGTTCCTCCATCCGCGGCTGGCAGCCGATTCACGCCTCCGACATGATCATCGTCCCGGACCCGACCACCGCCAAAATCGACCCGTTCATCGCTGTTCCGACGCTTTCATTGATCTGCAATATCTTCGACCCGATCACCAAGGAAGGCTACAGCCGCGATCCGCGCAACATCGCTCAGAAGGCCGAGGCATACCTCAAGTCCACCGGCGCCGGCGATACCGCCTTTTTCGGCCCTGAAGCCGAGTTCTTCATCTTTGACGACGTCCGCTACGACTTGAGCGCCAACCAGTCCTTCTTCGCTGTCGATTCCTCCGAGGGCGCCTGGAACACCGGCCGGGAAGAGTTCCCCAACCTTGGCTACAAGCCGCGCCACAAGGAAGGCTATTTCCCGGTTTCCCCGACCGACTCCCTGAACGATCTGCGCAACGAGATGGTGATGGAAATGCAGAAAGTCGGCATCCGCGTCGAGGCACAGCACCATGAGGTCGCCACCGGCGGACAGGCCGAGATCGACATGCGTTTCGATTCACTCGTCAAGATGGCCGACAAGCTCCAGTGGTTCAAGTACATCGTCAAGAACGTTGCCTACCGGAACGGCAAGACCGTCACCTTCATGCCGAAACCGCTCTACGGCGACAACGGCTCCGGGATGCACACTCACCAGTCGATCTGGAAGGACGGCGTGAACCTGTTCGCCGGCGACAAGTACGGAGGGCTGACCCAGATGGCCCTCTGGTACATCGGCGGTATCATCAAGCACTCCAAGGCGCTCTCCGCTTTCGCCAACCCGACCACCAACTCCTACAAGCGCCTGGTGCCCGGTTTCGAAGCTCCGGTGAACATGGCCTACTCCAGCCGGAACCGCTCCGCTGCAATCCGGATCCCCATGTTCTCCACCAACCCCAAGTCGAAGCGGATCGAATACCGTACTCCCGATCCTTCCTGCAACGGCTACCTTGCCTTTGCCGCCATGCTGATGGCGGGACTCGACGGCATCGAGAACAAGATCGATCCGGGCCAGCCGCTCGACAAGGACATTTACGGCCTTTCACCCGAAGAGCTCAAGGATATCCCGTCTGCACCGGGGACACTGGAAGAGGCGCTCAACTGTCTCAAGGACGATCACGAGTTTCTTCTCAAAGGGGACGTTTTCACCATCGATGTCATCGAGAAGTGGATCGAGTACAAGATCGAAGCCGAAGTCAATCCGGTCCGGATGCGTCCGGTACCAATGGAGTTCTACCTGTACTACGACATTTAAGCCGCATCACAACGGCATGGCTGCAACAAAAGAGGCGGGAGCGATCCCGCCTTTCTTTATTGTTTAAAAGAAAGATGAAAAAACTAATTTTTTAATTTTGGGGTGTCTTGCCGGCATTGCATCAATGTTTACCGTTTTCTGGAAATCAGCATAAAATCATTGTTTCGTGCTCCCGTTGACTTTGCCGCCCGTATCTGCTAGAAAAGAATGATTTGCATGGTTTGCTGACAAGGAGTTCCATGGAACACTTTTTCTTGAAACTGTCGGTGATGCTCGTTCCCGCCCTGATGGCCATAACCTGCCACGAGGTTTCTCACGGCTACGTGGCAGAGAAGCTGGGGGACAATACCGCCCGCTACATGGGGCGACTCACCCTCAATCCGCTCAAGCACCTCGATATCATCGGCACCCTGATGGTCTTTATTATCGGAATCGGCTGGGCCAAGCCGGTGCCGGTAAATTTCAACAACCTGAGGCATCCCAAGCGCGACATGATCTGGGTTGCCGCTGCCGGGCCGATAACCAACTTCATTCTTGCAGCCTTGTCAGCCCTTGCATTGCGCTGTCTCGTGGCACTGGGTGACAAGATTCCCGACGCTGCCATGATGCAGATGTTCATCGACCCGATTGCCCTGATGCTGGCTTTTTCCTTGTACATCAATCTCATCCTGGCCATCTTCAATCTTATTCCCGTCCCTCCTCTCGACGGAGGGAGGGTAGCGGTGGGGCTTCTGCCGTACCGCCAGTCCATGGCCTATGCCCGATTGGAGCCGTACGGCATGATAATCATCCTTGCGCTGATTTTTCTGCCTGACCTGCTCCACATCCCGAGCATTTTCCAGTATGTCATCAGTCCTTTGCTTAATGCAGGCATCCATCTGCTGGCGGGACCGCAGTCAAGGCTGGTGTTCAGCGTGACCCAGTTTCTCATGAGGTAACGGCACCGTAAAAAGCCCATCTGCTGCGTTACGCGCTTTCTTCGTCCCTGCGGTGTGCCTGCAAAGTACATCCCAGTCCACAGGATTCGCCAGCCCTGCATCAGGAGCCTTTTGCGGCGCCTTGAAAAATATGTTCAAGGAGCGGAATTACATGAAAAACAAGCGCGTTGTCAGCGGTATGAGACCTACCGGCAAGCTCCACCTGGGGCACTATCACGGTGTGCTCGCCAACTGGCTGGAACTGCAGAGCGGCTATGAATGCTTTTTCTTTGCCGCCGACTGGCATTCCCTGACTACCGAATATGCAAACACCGCCGAAATCCGGGACAATACCCGTGATATGGTGCTCGACTGGCTTGCCTTCGGCATCGACCCTTCGAGGAGCACCATATTCCAGCAGAGCATGGTTCACCAGCATGCGGAGCTGAACCTGATACTTTCCATGATCACCCCCGTATCCTGGCTGGAAAGAAACCCCACCTACAAAGAGATGCAGGAAAACCTGACTGCCCGGGACCTCTCCACTTTCGGCTTTCTCGGGTACCCGGTACTGATGGCTTCAGACATCATCGTTTACAAGGCTATGCAGGTTCCGGTCGGTCATGACCAACTGCCGCACCTGGAAATAACGCGGGAGATTGCCCGCCGCTTCAACCACCTCTATGGCCCGGTCTTCCCCGAGCCGGAGGCACTTCTCACCGAAACCCCGAAACTCCTCGGCCTGGACGGCCGGAAGATGAGCAAATCCTACGGCAATGCCATATTCCTTTCGGAAAGCGCTGAAGAAACCCGGAAAAAGGTGATGTCGATGGTGACCGATGTGCAGCGCCCCAGGCGGAGCGACCCGGGTGAACCCGACCGGTGTGTGGCATTTTCGCTGAATCACCGCTATCTGACCGAGGAACAGAAGGCCGAAATTATCACCGCCTGCAGGAGCGCACAGATCGGTTGCGTGGAGTGCAAAAAAATCCAGGCTGAGGCCCTGGTGGCAGCTCTGGCACCCTTCCGGGAAAAGCGTGAAGAGCTTGTCACAAAGCAGGGGCTCGTGGATGACGTGCTTGCTGCCGGAAGCAGCAGGGCGGCCGAAGTGGCAAGCGTAACTATGAAAGAAGTGCGGCAGGCCATTAAGATGTAGAATGTGAAGACTGTTGAGGGTTGAGCCAAGTGCGCCATCAACCGGGGGAGTGCCATTTGCAGGCAACAGACGTACAGGAAAGGCTCTTCGCCGACAGCCAGCAGTCGGCCTATACCGTCCGGATCGAATCCTTCGAAGGACCGCTCGACCTTCTTCTCTACCTGATCAAAAAGAATGAGGTCGATATCTGCAATATTCCCATTGCCTCCGTCACCCGACAATACCTGGAGTATATCGAGCTGTTGAAGGAGCTCAATCTCGATATCGCCGGGGATTTTCTCGTCATGGCTTCCACCCTTGTCCAGATCAAGTCGCGGATGCTGCTGCCGCCTGTTGCAGGAGAGGACGAAGACGAGCCGGAAGAGGAAGACCCCCGTGCCGAACTGGTCCGCAGGCTCCTCGAGTACCAGAGGTACAAGGACGCGGCAGAAAGGCTGGCGGAATGCGAGATGCTCGGCAGAGAACTTTTTGCCCGTAAGTTCATCTCCCCGGAAATTGCCGACCTGAAGACGGACGATGCCGTACCGGAGGTCGAGCTGTTCGATCTGATCCAGGCATTCAGGAGCCTCCTGGCCAAAGTGCCGGAAGACACTTTTCATGAAGTGGGCGCCGAAGGGCTCACCATCGCGGACCGGATCAACGAGATACTCGACCTGCTCCGGGGGAAGGAGTCGATGATTTTCGAGCGCCTGTTCATCGCCCCCCTCACCCGGGAATATATCATCGTTACCTTCCTGGCGATTCTGGAACTCTGTAAATTGAAAATGGTGAAGCTCCTCCAGGCGAACAGCTTCGGCGTAATCTGGATCGTGCCGACGCTCCTGGAAAGTGACATATCCGAGGAGGAACTCCTTGACCGGCAAGCCCCTTGAATCCGTTGTTGAAAGTCTCCTCTTTATTTCCGAAGTTCCGTTGACAATTGACAGACTTTGCGCAATCCTTGAAGAGCACGAGCGGCGCGATGTCCAGGGTGCGGTGGAACGGTTGCGGGAAGTGTATGCACGGGAAGGGCGCGGCATTTACCTGGCCGAAGTGGCGGGGGGGTACCAGTTCCGGAGCCGCCCGGAAAACGCCGACTACATTCGGCGCCTCGCCCGGGGCAAGACTTTCAGGTTCAGCCGCTCTGCCCTGGAAACCCTGGCAATGATCGCCTATCGTCAACCGATAACGCGCACGGAGGTCGAATACCTGCGGGGGGTTGATTCGGGAGGGGTTTTGAAGACCCTGCTCGAGAAGAAGATGATCAGGATCCTGGGCAAAAAAGACATTCCCGGCAAGCCGCTTATATATGGCACCACGAGGGAATTCCTCGAGGTATTCAACCTACCGGACCTGGCAAGCTTGCCGACCCTCAGGGATATTCATGAGCTGGCAGAACAGTATGCCGACGTCGAGCAGGCGGAACTGCCGCTGGAGGGGCCGGCCGATGAGATCGGCACTGAATAATGACAGGCGGGGGGATGTATGATTCGCCAGCCGGCGGTTGCGGGACAGTTTTATACCGGTGACGGAAGAAAACTGCGGGCGGAGCTTGAAAGCCTTGTTACGATAAGGCCCGCCAGGGAAAAGGTCATGGGGATCGTTGCGCCCCATGCCGGATACATGTACTCGGGTGCGGTCGCCGGTGACGTGTACGGCCGGATCGAAATACCGGCGACCGTCATTATCCTCGGTCCCAATCATCACGGCTTCGGGGCCAGGGCGGCTCTCTATCCCGACGGGGAATGGCTAACCCCGCTCGGGACCGTTCCGATCAATACCCGCCTGGCTGAGCTCATCGGCAAGCACTCCCCTCTCGTGGAAGATGACAGCACAGCCCATCATTACGAGCATTCTCTCGAGGTGCAGGTGCCGTTCCTCCAATTCATGCGCCCCGATGTGCGCATCGTTCCCATCTGCCTCGGTTTGGGAGATTTTGCCAGTTGCAGCGCTCTCGGGAAGGGGATATCCCTGGCGATACGGGAGTTTGGCGAGGATACCCTCATCGTGGCGAGTTCGGACATGACTCATTATGAATCGGCGGCAGACGCGCGGGCCAAGGACAATCTAGCTATCCGGGAGATGCTCGGCCTGAATCCCGAAGGGCTCCTGAAGGTCTGCCGCAGCGAGGGGATCACCATGTGCGGGGTTGTTCCGGCGACCGTCATGCTCGTGGCTGCCCTGGAACTCGGCGCCACGAAAGCGGAGCTGGTCCGCTATGCCACCAGCGGCGATGTGACCGGTGATAATCGCCAAGTCGTTGCTTACGCCGCATTAACGGTTTCGTGAGGAACGCGACTTTTTCGCAATCTCTGCGTTGAACTTCAGGCCTCCTTGTGCGGCGTAGCGTTGCTACGCCTCCGCGTCGCCCCTTGCTCGCCTTGACCTTGCGAAAAATTCACGTTCCTTTGCTTTTGGGGCTACTTTTTCACGGATAAACTTAATGGACGTAATAACCACCCACGTAAACGCCGACTTCGACTGCCTCGGCGCCATGGTCGCCGCCAAGAAGCTCTATCCCGATGCACTCATGGTCTTCTCCGGGTCCCAGGAGAAGAGCATGAGGGACTTTTTTATCAAGTCCACCAGCTACGTCCTCGATTTCACCCGCCTCAAGGATATCGATATCTCCCTGGTCACCCGCCTGATCCTCGTGGACTGCCAGCATTCTTCCAGGATCGGAAAGTTTGCGGACATCCTCAAAAAGCCCGGACTCGAAGTGCATATCTATGACCATCACCCGGAATCATCCGGCGATATCGTTTTCAGCGGCGGGGTCATCCGTGAAAGCGGCTCGTCGACCACCATTCTCACGCTCATCCTCCGTGACCGGGGGATTACGGTAAACGCCACCGAAGCGACCCTCATGATGCTCGGCATCTACGAGGACACCGGCAGCCTCATATTTCCCTCCACCACCGGTGACGACTACCATGCTGCGGCCTGGCTCCTCGAGCGCGGGGCCAACCTCAACACGGTTGCCGACTTCATTACCCAGGAACTCACCCCCGAACAGGTTTCGCTCTTGAACGACCTTCTCAAGTCCCTCAAAACAACCAGCCTCAACGGGGTTGAGTTATCCATCGCCCACACATCAGTTGACCACTATATCGGCGATATCGCCGTGCTGGCCCACATGATGCGGGATATGGAGAACCTCCAGGCCCTTTTCCTGGTTGTCGGCATGGGGAACAGGGTATATATCGTGGCGCGCAGCCGCATTCCGGAAGTGAACGTGGGAGACATCCTCCATGAATTCGGGGGAGGGGGGCATGCCACTGCAGCTTCAGCCACGGTACGCGACCTGACCGTCATCCAGATACTGCGCAGTCTTGAAGATATCCTGCGGGTCAAGGTCAACCCGAAGCGCCTGGCTGTCAACATCATGACCTCTCCGGTGATTACCATGCCCGCCACGACTACCATCAGCGAGGCGCGTGAACTGCTCACCAGGTACAATGTCAATGCCATGCCGGTCATGGCAGACGGGCGGATGCTCGGCATCATCTCGCGGCGGATCGTGGAGCAGGCCCTCTATCACGACCTGGGTGATGTGCCGGTCACTGATTACATGCATACCGAATTCATGAGTGCGGCCCCGGATACTCCACTGGCCGATATCCAGGAATATTTCGTCGGTCATAACCGCCGTTTTGTGCCGATTTTAGATGGGGGGGAACTGGTCGGGGCAGTTACCCGCACCGATCTTCTCCGCTTCATGTACACCGGCGAGGCGCTCTACGACCTGGCAAGGGATGCTATTCCGGTCAGGCGGAAAGAAGCGGAACGGCTCATCAATAAACAGCATGCGCCGCGCATTGCCCGAATTCTCAAGGACTTGGGAAACACAGGGGAGGAGCTGACACTCCCGGTCTATGCCGTCGGCGGGTTCGTCCGCGATCTTCTTCTCGGACTGGAGAATTGCGATATCGACGTCACCGTGGAAGGTGACGGCATACTCTTCGCAGAGACCTTTGCCGGTAAGTTCGGCTGCCGCTTTAAAAGCCATCAGAAATTCGGCACCGCGGTCATTGTTTTCCCCGACGGATTCAAGATCGATGTGGCGAGCACCCGCCTCGAATATTATGCGTCTCCCGGCGCCCTTCCCACCGTGGAGCGATCATCGCTCAAGGTTGATCTCTACCGGCGCGACTTCACCATCAATACCCTTGCCATCCGCCTCAATACCTCCGAATTCGGGCTTCTCATAGACTTTTACGGCGGGCAGCGGGATATTCAGGAACGCGTCATCAAGGTGCTGCACAATCTCTCCTTCGTTGAAGATCCGACCAGGGTCTTCCGGGCCATCCGCTTCGAACAGCGGCTCGGTTTCCACATAGCCAAACATACGGAAAATCTCATCAAAAATGCCGTCAAGATGAATTTTCTGGATAAACTCGGCGGGAAGCGGCTCCTGACCGAACTGGTCCACATTCTCCGGGAGAGGGACCCGCTCCGTGCAGTGGAGAGGCTGGCTGAACTGGGACTGCTGCGCTTCATCCATCCGGACCTTCACATGACTGCCGCAATCCGCAAGCTTCTGGATGAAGTCCAGCAGATCGTGTCCTGGTTCGATCTCCTTTTCCTCGAACTAAAGTACGAAAAGTGGGCGGTCTATTTACTCGCCCTCTGCGACCAGCTATCAGGCAGTAAATTCCGGGATACCTGCACCCGGCTTTCCATCGGCGAGCATTACCGGGAAAAGCTCTGCGAGATGCGGGAGCTGGGCCTGGCCGCGCTGCAGACTATGCGGAAAAGGGTGGCGCGACGCGGCGTGGCGCAACGGAGTGAAATATATTCCTGGCTCAGGGACCTTCCGGTGGAAGTCCTCCTCTACATGATGGCGAAGACCGGGAGCGACGAAGTGAAGAAGTTTATCTCGCTCTATGTTACCCAGCTCCAGAACGTGCACTCCCGGATCGACGGCGAAGACCTGAAAAGGATGGGGGTGCCCGAGGGCCCGCGTTACAGGGAGCTGCTTGATGCTGTGCTGAGCGCCCGACTCAATAACCTTGTCCAGAGCAGGGAGGATGAACTGCGCCTGGCCGCCGAACTTGCGAAGAAACGGTAGCGAATTAGCAGCCGTGCTGTACCAAAATTACGCCATTTCGCAAAAATATTCCGCAATCTTGAGTGAAAAGGTTAACAAACTCTCAAGTCCAACTTTGTAAACCCCACTAAATCAATATGTTGGCAATTATAGGATTGTTTGTAACTATTGGCTGGTTTGTTGCATGTAATCAGTTTGTCTGGCAAGAGCCGGTCAAAGGAGAATACATGAACAGTTTCATGCGGAAGATGTCGATGGTTTTGTCGTTTTTCCTGTCGGTATGCTGGTCTGTCCCGTGTCGAGCTGCAGAAAATGCTTTTAAAGGGGTACTTGACGATCCCATGTATGGGGGACTGTCCGGCTCCCTGGTCGGCGCCACAGTGATGGCATTTGCAAACAAACAGGTAGAAAACCTTGATTACATGGCATACGGGGCTGCCACCGGGGTTATGGTCGGCGCAGCCTACAGCATCGGCAAAGCCTTGGTGGTGATGGAAAACGGCAAAATGAAGTTGTCCATGCCGATCGTTATCCCAGACATCCAGGATACAAATTCAAACGGCAAGACGCCGGTAGTGTTCATGGCAGAAGTCATCCGCGGTAAATTCTGAGTTTTCGGAGTCATACGTGAAAAGGGGGCGAAATTATCGCCCCCTTTTTTTATCTCTCCTGTCCGAATATAGTCTTATTACTCCGGCAACTAAACAGGACAATCTTTCATTTACGTAGGAGCGGCGCCTCGCCGCGATTATCGCGCCGAGGGCGGCGCTCCTACATTGATCTATTTAATCGCCGCTGTAATATAAACAAAAAAAGCTCTCGGATATTGAGATTTGTTGCCTCTACTCTGTGACCGCCCTGATCGAAGCCTCGATACCGTCCAGAAGAGCAGCCAGCTCAGACAGGGATATGGCAAGGGGGGGGAAGATGACGATCACGTTGCCGAGGGGACGGAGGAAGAGGCCATGCTTGCGGGCCTCCAGGCAGACCCTGATCCCCATCCGCTCCTCCCACGGAAACGGCTCCCGCGTTTCCTTGTCAACCACCAGTTCTATTCCGCCGATCATCCCGGCCTGGCGCGTCTCTCCCACGTGGATGAGACGGGACATCCTGTTCAGCCTTTCCGCCAGAAACGCGATTTTTTCCGGGAGCGTCTCCAGGAGACGGTCTTGTTCGAAGAGGTCGAGACTCGCCAGGGCGGCCGCACAGGCAATGGGGTTGCCGGTGAAGGTATGGCCGTGGAAAAAAGTTTTCAACTCGCGGTAATCGCCGAGAAACGCATTGTAAATTTTTTGCGTGGTGAGAGTGGCGGCGAGCGGCAGGTACCCGGCAGTGATACCCTTGGAGAGGGCCATGATGTCGGGAGTAACGCCTTCCTTCTGGCAGGCGAACATTGTTCCGGTCCGGCCGAAGCCGACCGCCACCTCATCGGCGATCATCAGGATGCCGTACCGGTCGCACAGCTCACGGACTTTCCCGACAAAACCTTCGGGCTGGACGATCATCCCGCCGGCGCCCTGTACGACCGGCTCGATGACGAGACCTGCAGTTTCTGCGGCATGGCGCTGCATGAGTCGCTCCAGTTCTGCAAGGCAGTGCCTGCCGCACGCAGCCTTGTCCCTCTCCGGCGCAAGGTCGCAGCGATAACAGTAGGGGGAGGGCGCCTGGATGGTCGGAAACAGAAGGGGCCGGAAAACCTCGTGGTAGATGTCGATGCCGCCGACGCTCACCGCGCCGATGGTGTCGCCGTGGTAGGCGTTTTTGAAAGAGATGAAGCGGGTCTTTTCCGGCCGCCCAACCTGCTGCCAGTACTGGAAGGCCATCTTGATGCCGATCTCCACCGCGGTGGAACCGTTATCCGAATAGAAGACCTTGCACAGCCCCGTTGGAGCGATATCGACAAGGCGCTTGGCGAGAATGGCTGCCTGATCGTTGGTGAGCCCGAGCAGAGTCGAGTGTTCAAGCCGGTCCACCTGCCTCTTGATCGCCCCGTTGATCTCGGGCCGGCAGTGACCGTGGACATTGGTCCACATAGAACCTACCCCGTCGAGCCATCGGTTTCCGTCCGTGTCGATCAGGTATGAACCTTCTCCCCGCTCGATGACGATGGGGGTGTCGTTCTCCCACTCCCGCATCTGGGTGAAAGGGTGCCAGACATAGGTGCGGTCGTATTCCTGGAGGGTTTTGGTGTCCATGCGGGGTAACTCCCTTGGAAGGCGGAAGCGCGGAAGTAAAGACTTTAACTTCCGAACTTCCTATCTTCCGCACTTCCGCTCTCATCGTTCTCTGTTTCTCGGTGACGCTGTGACGGATTATCAGGTTATGCCGATCTCCCTCAACATAATCCTCGTGGCAGGCTCGGCGGCGAGCTGTTCCGCAAGGCGCTCCACAATCCCCTTTGGGTCATCACCCTCCAGATGGGGAAAAATTCCGAGAAGCGGCGCTCCGGAGAGGGAATCGATCAGGTGGGGGGCCGATTCGGCGGCACGATCGGGAATCTCCGGGTAATTATTGATAATCACCCCCTTGATCTCGATGCCGAGCTGTTTCGCGGCATAGCAGGTGAGGATCGTATGGTTTACGGTGCCGAGGTCGGGTCGGGCAATAACCAGGGCCGGCAGGGCGAGGCGGACGATCAGGTCGGCAACCATGAGTCCACCGGCCAGCGGCGCCATGAGCCCTCCGGCCCCCTCGACAATCATGAATTCATGCCGCGCCGCCAGCCGGTCGAAGGCATCGCCGATGCGGCCAAAATCCAGGCGGATTCCTTCCATGGCCGCGGCCACGGAAGGCGCGATCGGGGCCGCAAGGCAGTAGGGAGCGATGTCGGGATCGACAGGATCGACCCCCGCCCCCCAGGCGAGGATTTCTGCGTCTTCCGACATACGTTTGCCATTCATTTCGGTGCAGCCGCTCGTTACCGGTTTCATTACCCCTACGTTTATGCCCCGGTTGCGGAGGAGGCGGGCGATAGCCGCAGCGGCGAAGGTTTTGCCGACGCCGGTGTCGGTGCCGGTTATGAAGATTCCGCGGTTACTCACAGCAACTGGCCGCATCGAGTTCCAGGTCGCCGATCATCTGCCGGTCAACTTCAACCGGGCGTCCCGCAGTGGTGAGGTAGTTGCCGACCATGGTCCCGCTCGCACCAGCCATGAATATCCACGACTGGAGGTCCCGCAGGTTCTTCTCCCGGCCGCCGCAGACCGATATTTTCTTTTTCGGGAGTATGAACCGGAAGAGGGCGATGGTTTTGAGGCACTCCATCGGGGTAATGTTGCAGGCGCCTTCGAGGCGGGTCCCCGGAACAGGATTGAGGAAGTTGAGCGGGATAGAGTCCACGTCAAGATCCCGCAGGGTGAGGGCGAGTTCCAGTCGCTGGGACGTGTTCTCGCCAAGGCCGAAAATGCCGCCGCAGCATACCTTGAGTCCCGCCTGCTTGGCGACCCGCACAGTTTCCACATCCTCCTCGTAGTCGTGGGTGGTGCAGACTTTGGGAAAGAAACTCCGTGAGGTCTCCAGGTTGTGGTGATAGGTCTCCATTCCCGCTTCCTTCAGGGTCATGGCGGTTTCCCGGTCAATGATGCCGAGGGAGCAGGACGGGGAAATGGAGGTTTCGTTCCTGATACGCAGGATGGCGCGGCGGATCCGCTCCAGCTCCTCACCTTTGGCAATGCCGGTGCCGCTGGTGATGATCCCGTAACAGCAGGAGCCGTTCGATTCCGCCTCCTTGGCGCAGGCGACCATCCTTTCTTCGTCCACAAGGGGGTAGACCGGCGCTTCGGTCGAGTGGTGGGCAGACTGGGCGCAGAACGAGCAATTTTCCGGGCAGCGTCCCGATTTGGCATTGATGATGGAGCAGAGAAATATCCCGCTCCCGAAAACGGATTCTCTGAGGCGGTTCGCCTCGGCGAACAGGAAAATGAGATCGGACCCGGCGGCTCCGGCAAGTTCCAGTGCCTCCCTTTCGGTGACGGCTCCGCCGCCGATGATCCTGTCGGCGATAGCCGCTATGGTTCTTCTCATGGCTAATCCTCCTCCAGACTCATTAGCACAGGGAGAAGGCCGTTGTCAACTTGAAAAGATTTATGGTTAACCAGTGAGGGGAGGGGAAGAGTGTTTTGCGAAAAGGGGATACAGGTGGAAGCGGAAGAGATATTGAATCCGTGATCTATTTTGTAGGGGCATCCCTTGCGGGTGCCCGTAATCAGGATACCCGCAAGGGGTATCCCTGCAGATTATTCCGTCACAGGATTGCTTGATGACGCACTGAATTGGGTAAGGTTTTCGATTGCGTCACGGCTTCAGGGAAATGTTTAAGAGGTGCTTGAAGAAAGTATGTGCAATATCTTGAAGCAATTAATAGTCAGTCATATAATGAGCATAAGTAAAGAAGTGCCGGTACTTGTAAATACGTATGTATATGTTCAGCCTGCTAGAGGTAGCGCTCCACGAGTTCTTCGATCAGTTCGCCGATGGTGGTGCGCCGCGTGGCGGCCACGATCTTGAGTTTCAGGTGCAGGTCTTCCCGGATGTTGGCGGTCAGGCGGACGTCACCTTCCGGCACCGGTGCCGGCGCAGTCCTGGCGGTTCGGCTTTTTATCGCCGTGGGGCGGGCTGCGCCGTGACGTTTCGTCTCCCTGGCCAAGGGTTTGTACGAAACCTTTTCCGGCGAGGATTTTTTCCTGGGAGCAGGCTTTTCATGGGCTGTTTCCCGTGATTTATCTGTCGCCGCAGGGGCTGACCCGGTGGATTTATCCGGTACTGTGAGCTCGAAAAGGGGTATCTGGTCTCTCGTATCATCCTTGAGCATATGCTGCTATCTCCTTGAAGCTGCAACGAATTAATTTGTCATAGTATAGTATAGGTGAAATATGTACTTAAGTAAATAAGCAAATATATCTTTACCTGAATATGCCGGTCTCTATTAAAATCTATACGTAGATATTTATCCCGCTGACTCTACGTGGCAAACTGAGCTGAAATTTGGGAAATAACCAGATATATCCTCAGTTATTATTCATTTGACTGTCCTGCAAAAAAACTGTTAATTTCCCATGTAAGAAATTTCAGAATGAAAGAACGGTTTATCCCATGAAAATTATTGACTGCAGAAATATGGCCTGTCCGTTGCCGGTCGTCACTGCCAAGAGGGGGCTGGAGGAATCCGGCGGAGAGGCGATACAACTGCTCGTGGACCCGGGTGCGCCGCGGGAAAACGTCACCCGTTTTGCCGTAACCCGCGGCTGCCTGGTCGAAGAGGCCGAGGTGGAGGGTGGTTTTGCCCTGACCATTACCGGTGGCGGCGCGACAACGACGACTGTCCTCCGGGAAACAGGTAAACCGGGAAAGACGGTACTGTTTATCGCAGCGGACCGGATGGGGGAGGGGCCGGAGGAACTCGGCAGGCTTCTGATGAAGAACTTTATCATAACCCTGCTCGACCTGGAACAAGCTCCGGACCGGATACTCTTCGTCAACACAGGCGTCTTTCTTTCCACCGAGGGATCGGAACTGCTGGAGGCCCTGGAAAAACTCGGCAACAGGGGGGCGGAAGTCATGTCGTGCGGGGCCTGCCTCGACTATTTCAACATCAAGGAGAAGCTCAGGGCGGGGGTGGTGACCAACATGTTAACCATTGCCGAAAGCCTTATGCAAGCCGGATCGGTTATCAGGCCGTAGTGTACCGTGCGGTTAATTCCCGTACAATGAAACGACTTCACTAACTGTGCATGGAGAATGTCCACTATGTCCGAGACCTCGCCAGATAAAATCGATCTCCTTTTGCAGATAATCCACAATATCGGCGACGGCAATTACTCGAACAACATCATGCCGCTGACCGGTGACAGGGTTCCCGAACCGCTACGGAAAATTGCAGAGGCGGTGGGAATGATGACGGTCAAGATCAAGGCGCGCGAATACAACCTGGACCTGTTGATTGAAGAATTGCAGGGACTCAATGAACAAGTGCGCCGGAACACCGTCAAAACGGTGGAGGCCATGGCCCAGGCGCTGGAGGCCCGGGATGCCTGCACACGCGGCCATGCCGAGCGGGTGGGTCACATCGCCGCAGAGATTGCCCGTGAAATGGGCGTTGCCGAAGCAACCATCGAAACAGTCCGAATTGGCGGGATTCTCCATGACATCGGCAAGATCAAGTTTACTGATCGCCTGTTTCATGCCAATGAAGGCGAGAATACGCCCGGTATGATAAAGGAAATTACCCAGCATCCTACCACGGGTGCGGAAATACTCAAGAATCTCGACTTCCTGGGCGATGCGCTCGAGTTTATCCATGCCCATCACGAACAACCCGACGGAAAAGGGTATCCGCGCCAACTGGAAGCGCCGGCCATTCCGCTCGGCGCCCGCATTATTGCTGTTGCGGACGGCTATGACGCAATGACCACGGACCGTCCCTATCAAAAGGCGATATCGACTGCGGCGGCGCTGGAGATTCTCCGCAAGAACAGGGGAACCAAATGGGACAGTGAATGTGTTGCTGCGTTTGAACGTATCCTGGAGCGGCAGATTGGCCAGGAGGTTATCTGAGGTGAGTCAGCCTCAGGTATTCAAGATGACATAAATTGCACATCGGATTTGTAGGGGCGGGCCTTGCGTCCGCCCAATCGGGCACCCGCGAGGGGTGCCCCTACACGTGACATCTTGAATGCCTATTGGAACAAGCCCTCCCGGTTGCATGCCGGATCGGGCATGAGTGCTGCCGCACTGGAGAACTCGTACGATAAAGGCCGCTCCAGGAAACCTGGAGCGGCCTTTATTCATGCCCAAACGGAGGGGGGCCGCTATGCGGATTTCATCGGGAGATGGATGATGAAGGTCGTTCCGTTTCCCTGCCCGCTTTCCACTGCGATCCTGCCGTGATGCTCCTCGACGATCCGCTGGGTGATGGAAAGGCCGAGCCCGGTGCCGGCCCCTTTCCGGGTGAAGAACGGTTCGAAGATGAGGGGGAGGTCACCGGCTTCGATGCCGGGGCCGTTGTCGGCGACCGTGATGATCGCCGTTCCGTCTTCCATGCCGGTTGAAATCGCGATCCTCCCCCCCTGCGGCATCGCCTCGAGGGCATTCTTGACCAGGTTGAGCAGGGCCTGCTTGATTTTCTCGATATCGAACCGGAAAGAGGGAATATCTTCGGGGGTGAAGGAAAGCGCCACCTTCTGCTGTTCGCACAGCCTCCGCAGAAGCAGGATGGTGTCCTGGACGACCCGGTTCAGTTCCCCCTCCCGGAATTGGGCCTTGGGAGGGGATGCGAAATTGAGCAGCGAAGAAATGAGCCTCTCCACCCGTTCGATCTCGGCCAGGGCCTTCTGCATCATGGCCTGGCTTCCGGGGTCGCAGTCGGCGCGGTCGTGGAGGTCATCCAGGAGCAGGGAGACACCGGTAAGAGGATTTCTCACCTCGTGAGCAATCCCTGCTGAGAGCTTGCCGAGGGACGCAAGCCGGTCCATCCGGGTCATTTCCTCGCGAAGTCTCTCACGCACTGTTTCGTCACGCATGGTTATCGTTATCCCGCTGAATGTCCCTTCGCTGATGGGGAAGAAACCGACTTCGAAATATCGGGACACCTCGTCCCTTTCCACGTCGAGCGGCTCGCGGCCGTAGCCTTTCGTGCCGGCGAGGACCAGGGCAACCCGCTCCGTCATGTCTCCCCATCCCTGGAAAATTGAGGAGAAGTGCACACCCGGCCGGGCGCCATCCCCGAGGAATCCTGTCCCCGTTCCGTTGATGGAGGTGAGAACCCCATCGGAAGAGAAGGTCAGAATACCACTGGTGATACTCTCCAGAACGCTCTCCTTGAAGTTGCGCTCCTCGAGGATTTCTTTCCTGGAGGAACTGAGTTCTTCCAGGGTCCGGAGCAGGTTGTTCTTGCGAAGCTCCAGTTCCGCAGCCATTTTGTTGAAGTTGTCGGCCAGCTCGCCGATCTCGTCGCTGCTTGAGATTTCCACGCGATTCCCGGGGCTCCCTTCCGCCATGCGCCGGGCGCCATCGGCCAGGAGCGCCAGGGGCCTCGTGACCCCGCGGGAGAGAAACAACGCGCAGAGCACCACCATGAGCGAGGTGAAGGTCACGATGAGGACGCTCGCCGCAACGTGTTCCTGCATCTGGTGGTTGAGGAGGGATACACCGGCCCTGGCCAGTTCGTGGAACTGGTCCACCTGGAAGCCGATGGTAACCGCCCCGAAGATGCCGTGCCGCTTGTAGTCACCGCCGGAATACAAAATGGGGGCAAAAGCCATGACTTTTCGTGCCCCCCCCACATTGGTGATGTCAACATAGCCCCCCTTTTTTTCCCTGGCCAGGCGTGCTACGACCGGATAGTTGGGATGAATGAAGCCGGCATGGTCGAGGTTGTAGGGGATTCTGCCGCTGGCGACATCTTCCTGCGACGAACGGTCGGTATAGGGGGGGACCAGTTTCCCCGCCTTGTCGAGCCCCCGTATATCCCAGTATTTGGGGTGGGTGATTATCCACCCTTCGTCATCGAATATAAATGCGTAATTGCCACTCTGGTAGGAAGGAAAGACGATTTCCGCATTCTTGCCGGGGAGGATGTGCTGAGAGAATTCCATCAGGTGGCGGTGGTCGAGGGCGATCATGACGATCCCGGAGAAATTCCCCCTCTTGTCGAAAAGGGGAGAGGCGAAGCGGATTACTCCCTTGTAGGTCTTTCCATTGAAGGCATTTTCCGGGTCGCCGGCCCCGGCGAGCTGCGCGGCCTTTGAGACATGGAACCCGGTCAGGTGTGAAACGGACATCTCCCCTTTTTTCAGTTTACGGGTGATGCCGAAGTACTCTTCATTTTTGAATTCCGTATTGGCGGGCACCGAGACATCGCGAAGTTCCGAGCTGTTCAGGACCCTGCCGTTCCTGATGACGAAGGTTTCGCGGCCGTTCCTGTCGATCACGGCCAGCGATGCATAGCGGGGCACCCATTCCCTGATCTCCTTCGGGGCCTGTGCGGAACCGGTGCGATACCAGATTTCATCCTTTCGGTTTGTATAAAAAGAGCCGAGGATTTCAGGCGTCCGGGGAAGCACTGTCAGGAGTCTGAGGTCGCTCTTGCATTCATGAAGGAAATTGGAGATATTTTCCGCCACTTGCTCAGCCCGCTGCTTGAGGCTTTCCGAGGCCTGCTGATCAGCGGAAGTGGCAATCTTGTCGGCGAGTTTGTCCCGGACTGTGCCAAGGTTCATGGCCAGGATCAATGCGGAAACGAGCAGGGGGAGCAGGGAAAGCAGAAGCATTGCCGCAAGGATTTTTTTGAAGAGGGTCATTTTTTTCATTTTTTCCCCCCCGCCATCTGCGCACTTTCAGGACAACGGCGCAGGAGGTACATGAAGAGCGGGCCGGTGAGGGCTCCCGCTCCCGCGGTGGCGAAGGCAATCCCCCAATCGACACTTATTCCCGGCAGCGGCTGCCAACCCCTGCAGAGGTCCAGCGCCCAGCCGAATACCGTCGGGGAGATCATGCCAAGTGAATAGCCGACCAGTGACTGCATCCCCATGGCTGCTCCAAGGTAGCCGGGCGCCACCAGCTCGGTGAGGCCGGTGGAGAAGACCGGCGATTCGGCGACGATGATGTATCCGTAGACAAGACCTACCGCGAAGGTGACATAGGTGTTGACATTGATGAGCCAGCCGAAGCAGAAGGAGAGAATGGCGCTGCCGCACATGACGATGGTGATGGTCCTCGTCCTGCCGAGCCTGTCCGAGAGGGTGCCGGTTATGGCTGTAGAGAACGTACCGATGCCGATGATTACAGCCGCTGCAGTGGCGGCCCAACCGGTTGCGATTCCCCGCGCCATGCCGTGGCTGATCAGGGCGGCGGTGAAAAACGGGGCAAGCCAGCTCCTCATCCCGTACATTTCCCACATGTGCGAGCCGTAGCCGAGGATCATGAGAAAGGCGGGCCTGTTTTTCACGATCTCCGCGCGGAAGCCGGCCCCTTCGCTCCGGTGGTCGACACGACGGTATCCCTTGAAAACCAGGAGGGAAAGGAGCGCGCCGATATAGACCCCAATCGAACAGAGGATAAAGGCCATCCGCCACCCCGCGACAGATGCCGTCGCACCGGTGACGGCCAGCGAGAGAGATGCCCCGAGCACCAGCGAGCCTACATAGATACCGATTGCCCGCCCCCGCTCATGGGAAGCGAATTTCTCCGCCACGAGCTTGAGTCCCGGCATGTAGGTCCCCCCCATGCCGATCCCCGTGATGCCCCGCAGTATTAAGGCGCTCGTGTAATCGTGGGCATAGAGGGCAAAGAGGAGGTTGGCGGTGCCGGACCAGAGGACCGAAGCGATGAAGATATGTTTCGTGTTAAGCCGGTCGGTCAAGACGCTGAGGATGACGCCCGACGCGATGTATCCCAGCTGGTAGACGGAAAATATGGAGCCCGCCATAGTATTGTTCATCCCCCATTCCTGGACGAGCAGGGGGAGTATGGCGGAATAGTTGATGAAGACCAGCATGATGAAGCACTGGGCGAGGCAAAGGGTGAGAAGCCAGCGGGTTTTTTCGGACATGCCGGGGTCCTTTCGCATGCCCCGAAAGGGACCTGTCGAAACCTGGGGAGTTTACGCCATTGTAAGAGTTGAAAATTTAAGTTAAAATTATAGCGGTTTTCGGGCAATTGGGCAACGGATTTGAAGCGGGAGCGGAACATGGAAGAAGAGGCGGTAATCCTCCCCATCGATGGGGTCCTGGACCTCCATAACTTTCTGCCGCACGAGGTCGGGGACCTTGTGCCGGCATATCTCTCGGCCTGCCGGACAAAGGGGATTTGCGAGGTGAGAATAATCCACGGGAAAGGGAAGGGGAACCTGCGCCGCACGGTCCACACCATCCTCTCCAGCCTCGACTCTGTCGCGTCGTTTCGGCTGGCAGGAGAGGACGGTGGCGGCTGGGGAGCGACGGTCGCAACGCTGAAGCAGTCAGCGAAGTGAAGATTCCGCACGTTCAGAATTATTTCAGGACTGATTTTTTTTGTGACGATTTCTCCCTTGACTCCGTTCATATATGGTGATAAATTTCCTTGCAGTCATACTCCATATTTCAATGAACTGCCTTTTAATTTAACCCCGTGAGGTTAGCAAAGGTGATAAACAGAGAATACAAATATGTATCCAGAAGAGCCTTTACGCCTGCGGCGGAGAGGCTCTTTTTTTGCTCAGGAGCAGCTCAATCTGAAGTGGCTTTTATACGAAGCAAAATTCGCTGGTTTTCAGATGAATCCGTAAAAAGCTCCAGATGCAAGGCGCGGCGTACCTGAGGAATGAGGTGTAGCGTGAGCTACTTCGCAGTGACGAAGGTTGAGCGTAACGCAGCAGATGGACTTTTTACGGATTCATCACGGAAAGGAGGGGGCGCATTGGGATCTGACAGCACGGTAATACTGGATGTGGCAGGGGTAAAAAGGGCGCTTACCCGGATTGCCCACGAAGTTCTCGAGAAGAACACGGGGGTGGAGGATCTTGTTCTGGTCGGCATCAGGACCGGCGGGGTTTATCTTGCCCAGGAACTGGCCCGTCGTCTGGAAGAAATAGAGGGGGGCAAGGTGCAGGTCGGCGCAGTGGATATTACCCTCTATCGTGACGACATCAAGGGGCATTCCGAACATCGGCCTGTGGGCAAAACGGACATCCCTTTCTCCATCGAAAGCAAGAAGGTGGTCCTGGTGGACGACGTACTCTATACCGGCCGCTCCATACGCGCCGCAATGGATGCCATCATGGACCATGGCCGACCTTCCTGCATCCAGCTTGCGGTCCTGGTGGACCGCGGGCATCGCGAACTGCCGATCAGGGCGGATTTCGTCGGGCGCAACGTTCCCACGAGCGTTAAGGAAAAGATCGTGGTCAACTTTGATTCGGTGAACAACCCGACTGATGTGGTGCTGCAAAAATAATACTTGTAGGGGCGCCCCTCGCGGGCGCCCAAATCCTGGGCAGGGGCAAGACCTGCCCCTACAGTGAGGGGGAGACTGGACATGGGTTTCAAGCACAAGGACATTATCGCACTGCGGGATTTGACCAGGGATGAGATCCAGCTCCTGCTGGATACGGCTGAAAACATGCGGGAGGTCAACAGCCGCGAGATCAAGAAGGTGCCGACGCTGCGCGGCAAGACCATCATCAATCTTTTCTACGAGGCTTCCACCCGGACCCGGACATCGTTCGAGATTGCGGCCAAGAGACTTTCGGCCGACACCGTCAATATCTCCACGTCCACGAGTTCGTCGACCAAGGGTGAAACCCTCATGGATACCGCCCTCAACCTTCTGGCCATGAAACCGGACATCATCGTCATGCGCCATGCCATTTCCGGTTCTCACTACTTCCTTGCCAAAAGGCTCCCCTGCTCCATCATCAATGCCGGTGACGGCGCCCATGAGCATCCGTCCCAGGGGCTTCTCGACATGCTGACCATGCGGCAGAAATTCGGCCGGCTCGAGGGGCTGAAGGTGGCCATTGTCGGCGACATTACCCACAGCCGGGTGGCCCGCTCCAATATTCAGGGCCTCACGAAAATGGGTGCGAGCATTTTCCTGTCGGGCCCGCCTACCATGGTGCCGCCGGGGATCGAGCGGACCGGCAACGTCACCGTCTGCAATGATATGCGTGACGCCATAGCCGATGCCGATGTTGTGATGATGCTCCGCATTCAGCTGGAACGCCAGGGGAAGACCCTGCTGCCGACCATGAAGGAGTATTCCCGCTATTACGGGCTCAATCCGGAAAACCTCAAACTGGCAAAGAAAGATGCCATGGTGATGCATCCCGGCCCCATCAACAGGGGGGTGGAACTTTCCTCCGGCGTGGCTGATGGCGACCAGTCCTTTATCCTGAAGCAGGTGGAGAACGGGGTGGCGGTGAGGATGGCGATGCTCTACCATGTTTCCGGCGGCGAGCTTCCTACGGAGTGAAACGGCCGCTTTTGCGCAATCTCGGCGTTCCCCTTCGGACTTGCATGCTCGACGTACTTATCAGTACGCCTGCGCTGCAACCCCTCGGGCGCCTTGACCTTGCACAAAATCGACCGTTTCTGTGAAAGCGACACTATATTGCCACTATAGAGGGGAACAGCTATGAATCTACTGATTAAAAACGGCCGGGTGATCGACCCGTCCCGGGGCATCGACGACATCCTGGATATTCTCGTTGAAGAGGGCAAGATCAAGGAAGTAGGGAAGGGGCTGAAGGCACCGGGGGCTGAAAGCTTGGACGCCAAGGGGATGTTGGTGGTGCCGGGCCTGGTCGACATGCATGTCCACCTGCGTGATCCCGGTCTCGAATACAAGGAAGATATCGTGTCAGGCACAAAAGCCGCGGCAGCCGGCGGGTTCACTTCCATTGCCTGCATGCCCAACACGAAGCCGGTGAATGACAACAAAACCGTTACCGCTTATATCCTCGACAAAGCGAGAAGGGAAGGTGTGGTAAACGTCTTTCCGATTGGCGCCATTACCCAGGGGAGCCGGGGCGAAGCGCTGGCCGAGATGGGCGAGCTCAAGGAGTCGGGATGCGTTGCCGTTTCCGATGACGGCCACCCCGTGACGAACGCCGAGCTGATGCGTCGCGCCCTCGAGTATGCCAGGGGCATGGGGATCATGGTGATCTCCCATGCGGAGGAGAAGGCCCTGGTAGGTGAAGGGGTTATGAACGAAGGATTCACCTCCACCGAACTCGGACTGAAGGGGATTCCGCGGGTGGCCGAGGACATTGCTACGGCGCGGGACATATTTCTCGCCGAGTACACGGCTTCTCCCGTCCATATCGCCCACGTCTCGACCAGGGGAGCGGTCCGGATCGTCAGGGAGGCAAAGGCGCGCGGCGTTAACGTGACCTGTGAAACGGCGCCCCATTATTTTTCCCTGACCGATGACGCGGTGCGGGGCTACGAGACCAACGCGAAGATGAACCCGCCTCTGCGCGAAGCGGATGACGTGGCCGCCATCAAGGAAGGCCTTGCCGACGGAACTATCGACGTAATTGCCACCGACCATGCGCCCCACCATCTGGACGAGAAGGATATCGAGTTCAACCTGGCCTTGAACGGCATCATCGGCCTGGAAACCTCCCTTCCCCTCTCGCTGCGGCTTGTCGAAGAGGGGGTTCTGGACGTCAAGGCGATGGTTGCGAAGATGTCATGCAATCCGGCAAAAATCCTCGGCATTGATCGTGGGACCCTGAGTGCAGGGGCGCCGGCCGATATCACCGTGATCGATCCGGATTCGGAGTGGACGGTAACCGAGAAGGGGCTGGCGAGCAAGTCGAAAAACTCCCCCTGGCTCGGGAAGACCATGAAGGGGTGTGCGGCGTATACCATTGTCGGCGGGAAGATAGTCTATAGAAAAGATTGACGAATTTACCCCCCTTTGGCAAAGGGGACCCAACGACGGGCCTGAAGGGCAAGGGGGGATTTACAGACGGACCAAATCCCTCCCAACCTCCCTTTGCAAAAGGGAGGAGTTAACATACAGGAGCAACCACATGAGAGCAGTGTTAGCGCTCGCCGACGGGCGCATTTTTGAAGGGAAGTCATTCGGCGCTACCGGTGAAGCGACCGGGGAGGTGGTGTTCAATACCTCCATGACCGGCTACCAGGAGGTGTTGACCGATCCTTCCTACAAGGGGCAGATGGTCACCATGACCTATACCCAGATGGGCAATACCGGCATTAATCCCGAGGATGTCGAGAGCAGGCAGCTCTACCTGTCCGGCTTCATCGTCAAGGAGTACCTCGACTGCTATTCCAGCTGGCGCGCTACCATGAGCCTCGCCTCCTACCTGAAAGAGAACGGGGTGGTCGGCATCCAGGGGCTCGACACCCGGGCGCTGACCCGGCATCTGCGGGACTGCGGCGCCCAGAACGGGATTATCTCCACCGTTGATTTCGATCACCAGCGCCTGGTGGAAAAGGCGCGGAGTGTCCCGAGCATGGCGGGGCTCGACCTGGCGGGCGGTGTGACCTGCGCAAAGCCCTATCACTGGTCAGAGGGCCTCTGGCAATTGGAAGGGGGGTATCCCCAGGTCGACCGGAAGAGTTTGAAATACAAGGTGGTAGCCTATGACTTCGGCATCAAGCTCAATATTCTCCGCTGCCTGGTTTCCGCCGGTTGCGACGTGACGGTCGTTCCCGCCACCTTCCCGGCCGAAAAGGCCATGGCCATGGAGCCGGACGGGATTTTCCTGTCCAACGGCCCCGGCGACCCCGAACCGATGACCGGGGTCATCGAGAATATCCGCACGTTCGTCGGGAAACTGCCGATATTCGGTATCTGTCTCGGCCATCAACTTCTGGGGCTTGCCCTGGGAGGGCAGACCATGAAGCTCAAGTTCGGCAACCACGGCTCCAACCTGCCGGTCATGGACCTGGCTACCCGCAAGGTGGAAATCACCGCCCAGAACCACGGCTTCTCCGTGGATATCGTCTCTTTGGCCCATGCCTGCGAACTGGCCCACGAAAATCTCAACGACCAGACCGTAGAAGGGATGCGCCATAAAACGCTCCCCATATTCTCGGTCCAGCACCATCCCGAGGCCTCGCCCGGTCCCCATGATTCCCACTACCTGTTTGCCAGGTTCGTGGACCTCCTCGCGGCGCATGCCCGGGCCAGCAAAGGATAGTGAGAGGTGAGAGGTGAGGAGATTTGCTCTACACCATTCACTATTCACGGATTTTTATGAGATATCACGAAATTTACAATTCGGGAGAGCTGCACGAGCGCATACAACAGGCATACGCCCGCCTGAAGAGCTGCGACCTCTGCCCCCATGACTGCCGGGTCAACAGGCTTGCCGGGGCGACCGGCGTCTGCCGGGTGGCCTGGATGCCGCGCATAGCCTCCGCCAATGTCCATCATGGCGAGGAACCTCCTGTTTCAGGAAGCAGGGGCTCGGGGACTATCTTCTTTTCCAACTGCAGCCTCAGTTGCCGTTTCTGCCAGAATTTTCCCATCAGCCAGTTGGGCAACGGCACTGATATTCCGACCGCGGGACTGGCCGGGAAGATGCTTAAACTCCAGGGGCAGGGAGTGCACAATATCAACTTCGTGACGCCGGGCCATTTTCTCCCCCAGGTTCTGGCGGCGCTCTACCTGGCGATCAAGGGAGGGTTCCGCCTTCCCATTGTCTGGAATTCCAGCGGTTACGAGAAGGTCGATGCCCTCAGGCTGTTGGACGGTATCGTGGACATCTACCTCCCGGACATGAAGTATGCGGGAGAAGACGAGGCGGTCCGCTTCTCCTCGGCACCCGGTTATCGGGACATAAATCGTGCTGCTGTCGCAGAGATGCTCAGCCAGGTGGGACACTTCCGGGCAGATGACACGGGCAGAGCGGTGCGCGGCCTGATCATCAGGCACCTGGTGCTGCCGGAAGGGGGCGCCGGCACCCGGGAGACCCTTGCCTGGATAGCGGCAAACCTGGGGCGTGAAACCCATATCTCACTTATGAAGCAGTATTTCCCGGCCCACCGGGCCACAGATACGCCGGGGCTGCAGCGGAAACTCTTTGACGAGGAGTACGGGGATGCTGTGGACGCTCTCGAAGCTGCCGGGTTGGAGAACGGCTGGGTGCAGGAGTAAGATTGCTTGCGAATTAACATGGATGAGCAGGATGAATGAGGATTCCTTTTGGAGTCTCATGATTTTCATCCTGATTATCCTGAATATCCCTGTTAAATAGGAGTTACTGATTCATGCCAAAAAGAACGGATATCCATAAGATCCTCATCATCGGCGCCGGGCCGATCGTCATCGGCCAGGCGTGCGAGTTCGACTATTCCGGTACCCAGGCGTGCAAGGCGCTGAAGGAGGAAGGGTTCGAGGTGGTCCTCTTGAACAGCAATCCAGCCACCATCATGACCGACCCGGATTTTGCCGACCGGACCTATATCGAGCCGGTCACGCCGGAGGTGTTGGAAAAGATCATCGAAAAAGAGCGCCCCGATGCCATTCTTCCCACCCTCGGCGGCCAGACGGCCCTCAACACGGCCGTTGCGGTGGCCGAGAACGGGGTGCTGGAGAAATACGGCGTGGAGCTGATCGGCGCCAAGTTGCCGGCCATCAAGATGGCCGAGGACCGGACCCTGTTCAAGGAGGCGATGGGGCGGATCGGCCTGGCGGTTCCCCGCTCCGGCCTGGCCCATAACTACCTGGAGTCGATGGATGTGATCAAGGAGGTCGGCTTCCCGGCTATCATCCGACCTTCATATACTCTCGGGGGGACAGGGGGCGGCATTGCCTACAACATGGAAGAATACGAAAAGATGGCCCTGGTCGGCATCGAGGCATCCCCTACGAACGAGATCCTCGTGGAGGAGTCGGTAATCGGCTGGAAGGAATACGAGCTGGAGGTGATGCGCGACACGGCGGACAACGTGGTGATCATCTGCTCAATCGAGAACTTCGACCCCATGGGAGTCCATACCGGCGACTCCATTACCGTGGCGCCCGCACAGACCCTGACCGACAAGGAATACCAGATCCTGCGGGACGCCTCGCTCAAGATCATCCGCGAGATAGGGGTGGACACCGGCGGCTCCAACATCCAGTTCGGCATAAACCCCCGGGACGGCCGGCTGGTGGTAATCGAGATGAACCCGCGGGTATCCAGGAGCTCCGCCCTTGCCTCCAAGGCGACCGGCTTTCCCATTGCCAAGATCGCCGCCAAGCTTGCGGTAGGTTATACCCTGGACGAAATAAGAAATGATATAACCCGGGAAACCCCTGCCTGCTTCGAGCCGACCATCGACTACGTGGTGACCAAAATCCCCCGATTCACCTTTGAGAAGTTCCCGGCCGCCGATGCCACCCTTACCACCCAGATGAAGTCGGTGGGGGAGGTGATGGCCATCGGCCGCACGTTCAAGGAATCGTTCCAGAAGGCGCTCCGCTCCCTTGAGATCGGTTCCTGCGGACTGGAGTCGCGGCTCTTCGACATCACCAACGAAACGCGCCGGGCGCTCACCGGCAAAGAGCAGGGGCTCCTTCTCGACAAGCTCCGCACGCCGAACTGGGAGCGTCCCTGGTATATAGGTGATGCCATCAGGAGCGGCATGACGGTGGACGAGATTTACAAAATCACGGCCATCGATCCCTGGTTTCTTCACAATATCCGCCAGATTATAGAAAAAGAGGACGAGCTGAAGAAGGCCGCACCATATCTCCCTGCCTCTCAACCCCCTCTCGCCGGGGGAGGGGGGGTAAATTTTGCCGACCTCCTCCGCGAGGCGAAGCAGTACGGCTTCTCCGACAAGTTTCTCGGCCGCCTCTGGGACAGGACCGAGGAAGAGGTCCGGCGCTTGCGCCTCTCGCTCGGCATCCGGCCGGTGTTCAAGCGGGTCGATACCTGCGCGGCCGAGTTTGTCGCCTATACTCCCTATCTCTACTCCACCTATGAGGATGAGTGTGAAGCGGAGGTGACCAGCCGGAAGAAGATCATGATCCTGGGGGGGGGGCCGAACCGGATCGGGCAGGGGATCGAATTCGACTACTGCTGCGTGCATGGTGTATTCGCCCTGGCCGAGGACGGCTACGAGACGATCATGGTCAACTGCAACCCGGAGACCGTCTCCACCGATTACGACACGTCCGACCGCCTCTATTTCGAGCCTCTCACCTTCGAGGATGTCCTCAACATCGTGGAGATCGAGAAGCCTGAAGGGGTGATCGTCCAGTTTGGCGGCCAGACTCCGCTCAAGCTCGCTGTTGCCCTGGAGAAGGCCGGCGTGCCGATCATCGGAACCTCGCCTGACTCCATCGACCGGGCGGAAGACCGGGAGCGCTTCCAGGAGATGCTCCATAAACTGAAGCTCCTGCAGCCGGAAAACGGCACGGCACGCTCCTTCGAAGAGGCGGAGAAGGTGGCGGACAGGATCGGTTATCCGGTGGTCGTCCGCCCCTCCTATGTGCTGGGCGGGCGCGCCATGGAGATCGTCTATGACGCGGAAAACCTCCAGCGCTATATGCGCACCGCCGTACTGGCCTCCCCCGAGCATCCCATTCTGATCGACAAGTTCCTCGACGAAGCGATCGAAATCGATGTAGACGCCTTGTGCGATGGTACGGAAGCCGTAATAGGCGGGATCATGGAGCATATCGAGGAGGCGGGCATTCACTCCGGAGATTCGGCCTGTTCCCTCCCTCCCTACTCCCTCTCCGCCGATATTGCCGAGGAGATCAAGCGCCAGACGAAACTGATGGCCATGGAATTGAACGTTAAGGGTCTCATGAACGTACAGTTTGCCGTAAAGGAAGGTATCATCTACATCCTTGAAGTAAATCCCCGCGCCTCCCGCACCGCCCCCTTCGTGTCAAAAGCCACCGGCAGGCCCCTGGCCAAGATAGCTGCCCGGATCATGGCCGGCAAGACCCTGGCTGAGCTGGGAATAACTACGGAAATTGTGACGCGGCACGTCGCTGTCAAGGAGTCGGTCTTCCCCTTTGTCAAGTTTCCCGGGGTGGACACCATCCTCGGGCCGGAAATGAAGTCAACCGGCGAGGTCATGGGGATTGACGACAATTTCGCCATGGCCTTTGCCAAAGCCCAGCTGGGGGCAGGGGTGAAGCTCCCCATGTCGGGCAAAGTGTTCATCAGTGTGCGTGACGCTGATAAGAAACATGTTGTCACCACGGCTAAAAAGCTGTATGATAATGGATTCAGACTAGTTGCCACGCGGGGTACCGCCGCATATCTTCAGGAGAAGGGGATTCCCGTCGAGGTCATCAACAAGGTGCTCGAAGGACGTCCCCACATCGTCGACGCCATCAAAAACAACGAGATCTGTATGGTGATCAACACTACGCAGGGGGCGCAGGCGGTGGCGGATTCCTTTTCCATCCGCAGGAACGCCCTGGTGAGCAACATAGCCTACTACACGACCACCGCCGGTGCCCGGGCGGTCGTTGACGGCATTATCGCCATGCGCCATAAGGAACTGGGCGTCAAGCCGATCCAGGATTACTTAGGTTAAGTTTCTGAACACGATGTGATATCGAAACGTCAGATTTGGGATGATACCAAGACAGCGAGGAGGAGGTTCCGGAGGCGTACTGAAAGTACGCTGAGGAATCCGACGACGAAGCAACGCCGGTAGCGCCCAAATATGGCGTTTCATCCAAAGAGGAGCAGAGATGAAGAAGTCCCATTCCGTGCCTTTAACCAGAGAAAGCTTTGAGGCGCTCCAGGAAGAGTTGAAGCGCTCGATCCGCGAAGAGCGGCCGAAGATTATTCAGGCCATTGCCGAGGCCCGCGCTCACGGCGACCTTTCCGAAAATGCCGAGTACGATGCCGCCAAGAATAACCAGAGCTTCCTCGAAGGGCGTATCCAGGAGTTGCAGGACAAGCTCGCCAGGGCTTACGTGGTCGATCTCTCCAAGCTGAAACCGGACAAGGTGGTATTCGGCGCGACCGTCACTGTCTATGACACGGCAACCGAGGAAGAGTCGACCTTCAAGATCGTGGGTGAAGACGAAGCCGACATCAAGCTGGGGAAAATATCCTGCACCTCGCCGGTGGGGAAGGCCCTGATCGGCCATAAACTCGATGATACCGTCAAGGCCAAGGTGCCGGCGGGAGTGAAGGAATACGAGGTCCTCGACATCAAATACGAATAGCGAATTCGTAAAAAGTCCGTCTGCGGCGTTACGCTCAACCTTCGTCGCTGCGGCGTACCGCCAGGGTACGCCTCACTCTTCAGGATTCGCAAGCCTTGCATCTGGAGCTTTTTCCGGATTCGCGCGGGAAATGATAATCAAAATACAGAGAGGATCACAATGAGTCAGAATATTACCAAGGATATGACGTTTGCCCAGGTTATGAGAATGCACTCCGATGTCGTCAAGGTGTTTGCAAAATACAACCTCGGCTGCGTCGGCTGCATGGGCGCACAGGCGGAGAGCCTCGAGCAGGGGTGCTCGGCCCATGGGCTGAGCGTTGATGAGGTGCTGAAGGACCTGAACCAGCTGTTCGCGTAAGCGGCGGCGGTTAATCGGAGTAACACAAAAGGGACGACAGCGATGTCGTCCCTTTTGTGTGTGCGGATAACGGGGCATCGGCTGCCCCCCAAATCCCTGTTACCTTCATTCACGCCTTCTTGACGAACTCCGATTTCAACTGCATGGCGCCGATGCCGTCGATCTTGCAGTCGATGTCGTGGTCTCCCGAGACGATGCGGATGTTTCTGACCTTGGTGCCGACCTTGACCACTGATGACGATCCCTTGATTTTCAGGTCCTTGATGACGGTCACCGAGTCGCCGTCGTTGAGAATGTTGCCGAAAGCGTCACGCACGACACTGTCGGCATCCGCGCTCGCTGCTGCTGCTTTTGCCCACTCATGGGCGCATTCCGGGCAGACGTACATCTCTCCGTCTTCGTAGGTGTATTCCGAGCTGCATGAGGGGCATTTGGGTAGGGTGGTCATGTGGTGTCCTTGTATGGTTGGTAACGGCCGGGAGCACACCGGCGGCGGATTTTTGCCGACCGGTGTTGCGCTTAGTTATGCCAACTCTACTTTGAGGCTTTTACCGAGGGCAAGGGCCGCTCTTTCGAGGGTCTGAAGGGTGACGGAGACATTGGCGGGATCGAGAAGCCTGTCCAAAGCTGTGCGGCTGGTGTGCATCTTTTCGGCCATAGCGGTTTTTGATAATTTCGCATGTTTCATTTCAATTTCAATCTGGTAAGCAATGACTCTTTTAATTGCTGCGGCTTCCGCATCCGCTCGAAGACCTTCTTCTTCAAGAAAATCGTCAAAACTTGATCCTAAATGTTTGCTTTTCATTTTGAGCCTCTTTTGTAGGTACCAAGGCGGCTCAATGCCGTCTTGAGTTCGTTTTGTGGGGTCTTTTGTGATTTCTTTATAAATCCATGCAGTAAAATCATGTACTCGCCATCAACCGTAAAGAAAACCCGTGCAATGCCGTCTGCCAATCTCGTTCGTACTTCCCATAAGTCCTTGTCGATCTTTTTGATGAGGGGCATTCCCAAAGGCCAGCCAAGTTGGGCTGTCTTGATATTTTCGCCGATTTGACGCTTGTCAACACGATGCAAATCCTTCAGCCATTCCCGGACCGGCTCATTACCAGCTTCAGAACGATAGAATACGACTTTAAGGACAAAAGAAATATCGATCATGTGCAGACCATTGTACCAATATTGGCACGTATGTCAATTTTTGTTTTCGTGATCCCTCAAGCTCCCCTTATGTTGACAATAATCAGCAATGAAAGGAGTGCGACCAGCATAAAACTCAGGGGTCAGGGCTACACAATTTATATTTTCAGCTTTCCCTTGACCTAGTTAACCTTCTCTCGCGGACTTTTTATTGAATTTTGTGAAATGTGTACGGTCTGTTGCCCTTCTAGTCCTTTTCTGCCTGTCGAAACAATGCTCCCTAGGAACCGTGCGCAACCGGGTCAGTCCTTGCCGCTGATAACGACCCTGTTCTTGCCGGTTTTTTTTGCCGTGTAGAGCGCCTTATCAGCGGCGGACAACAGGTCTTTAGAATTCGCGGCATGCTGCGGATAGGAAGCCAGACCGATGCTCACCGTGATCCTCAGTTGGAGACTCCCCTCCTCGAAAAGATGATTATCTATGCTCTCGCGTATCCGTTCGGCCACAACTACTCCGCCCTCCGGCTTTGTTGAAGGAAGGAGCACGACAAGCTCTTCGCCGCCATACCGGAATGCGAGGTCGTTATCCCTGATCGAATGCAGCAGACACTGCGCAGACTGCCTCAGTACGACATCGCCCAGAGGATGCCCGTACGTGTCATTCACCCACTTGAAATTATCGATATCGATCATAAGGAGCGTTATTGAGCCGTCTGTTGTTTCGGAGATCTGGAACTCTCTTCCGATGCTGTAGTGGAAATGGCGGACTGAATAAAGGCGTGTCAGTTCATCGGTTATCGCCATGGAGTACAGTTGCGCATTTTCGAAGGCGATGGCCATATGATTCTTCACATGGTCGATGAATTTGAGCTGTTCAGGATCGAATGCACGGTCCTGATTCCTGAAGGTGATGAGCGCCAGGCCTGTCGTGCCTTTGGCAATGGGTACATACACCTCTCTCCCGTTTGGAGACACACTATTATTGACAAGCCTGTTGTCGAGCCAGGCCAGCACTTTTTCCTGCACGTGCGGATCGCAGTCGATCTTGTTGCGCACCAGCTCGTTCTTATTCCTCTCCCACCGATAGAGTCGACATTCCTGGATCTCCTTGGGGTGGATAATCGTAACCTCATCGGCATCGAACACGGCGCTCACCACATCGACGGCAATGAGCCGGAGTTCCTTTACATCGATGGTCCTGCTCAGCCGTTTTGCAATGGCAACCAGCAGTTCGACCTCGCGGTTCTTGCTCAAAATCTCGGTAACGAACTTGTTGACCTGTCTGATCAGAAACGGGACGATGATGACCAGGCAGAGGCCTCCTGATCCGAAGATGATCATTTCGAGTGATGAGATGAACGCCGTGGTTCCCTTCAGGGAACGGTCGATGATCAACTTCCCGTTGATGCGGTCGGTCAGCGCATGGCATCCGGAACAGGCCGGTTCGTTGAAAATGACCATGACGTTGCGCTGGATCCTGACGCCGTCGACCTCGATGATGGTGGTTATGTCAGCAGGGGCTTTGCCGATATCACGGTGGCAGCCCTGGCAGGCCTGTTCCTCAAACCGGTTCAAGACCTTTCCGATCTCTTTTTTCTCCGAGGAATAGGCGATCCTGCCGGACTTATTGAGGATGAAGGCCTTCACAATGGAATCCCGGTTCTTTCCGATAGCATCGAGGGTATCCTGGATCGCATTGGGGTCCCGCTTCAACATGAGGATCCCCAGACTCGATTTTATCGTCTCTGCAAGCTCCTGTGTTTTTTCGGCACTGTCCACCATAACCCGTTTTCTTACCTCGACAGCTATAAGGACCATCGAGATGATTGTCGTAACGATCAGAAGGCCGAGCAGTCCCATGATCATCCTCTTCTTCAGAGAATAAATCCATGCAAGGTCGTCTTTGGTCTGAGGTGAGTTCCGATCATCCATTCTGTCCCTCCGGGAAATTATAGGGGTCAACTCTCCATTCCCCATAAATAGATAAATGCAGTACCGATATAAAATGGAATATGGAGAGTTGACCCTTCTCTTCTATTCCTCGACTGCAGCACGCAACTTATCGGCTTTCCGCCGATACTAGGTGCCGTTTTCTGTAAAATGCCAGGAATTCGGCAGGAGAAAGAACCGTCATGCCTTGGCACAGTTCTGATGGGAAATGAATCTGGTTTCCTGTGACGAGACATTCAACTTGTGCGGCAATAGCCACTTCCAGGAATGCTTCATCATCGATGTCGGGCAATGTTTGGGAGAGAGGAGAGGCTGCGACCGTGAGTCCGCGATGCTCGATATGATCAAGAAAGGCAGAGACCTTGTCTTTATCGAACTTGAACTTGGGTCGGTCGAGAACTTCTTCGTATTCGGTCAAGATGCGGGCATCAAAGGAAAGCGTGAGATCACCGGACGAAACCATGCGGACAATTTCTCCGCATGGACCGAACGGGGACAAAAGACCGGCAACAAGGACATTGGTGTCGAGAACGATGTTCATCGCGCTGTTGCCCGCTTTTTGCGGACAGCTTTGATTTCCTCGTCAATCTCATCCATCGTGATCTTGTCGGCTCCCTTGTCTGCCGACCGGCGCTGAATACTCGCTACCGCTTTGACTGCGCGCGCTTGCCGGAATGCGGACAAAGACTCTTCAAGATTCGATTCATTTATTGCCGCAAGAATGGCAATCGGTCTCCCATTGCTCGTGATGATCATCTCCCGTTCCGCCGGAAGATCTTTCCAGACTTCAGCAGATTTGCCCCTCAAATCACGTACGCTCAAAAATTTCATTGGTTGCCTCCATGTGTGACCTAAATTATGTACACAAATGTCACCCGTGTCAATTGCTTTTTTTCTCATATCGGACATGGCTTTGACCCGTCAGTCTTTTCGGGCGAGGGAAACCATCTCTCTTGTTTCTGTGACTACTGAATATAGTTCCAATTGATGATGACACATTATGAATATCAGGCTGTATACTATAACAAACAACAGGAGGTAATCACGATGATTCCGGAAAAACTGCTGGAAGTGCTGAAACATGATGGGGTGGTAGCCATTGCCACGTTGGGGCCGGATGGGCCGCATATGGTCAACACCTGGAACAGTTACATACGAATCAGCGGCGATGGGCGCTTATTGATTCCTGCCGGTTACATGCATCGCACAGAGGCCAATATTGCATTCAACAGTAATGTCCTGATAACCCTGGGCAGCAGCAAGGTGGCAGGTAATCTCGGTCCCGGCACCGGTTTCCTGATCAAGGGCACTGCAGCCTTTATAACCTCCGGTCCGGATTTTGACCTGCTTAAGGCAAAATTCGCCTGGGCACGGGCCACGCTGGCAGTTACCATTGCTTCCGTCACGCAAACTCTGTAATTCGCGGATGGATGATGCTTCAGGAGGTTAGCGATGTTCAAGCGCATCGATCATGTCGAGATCATCCCCAGCAATTTCGAAAAATCCATTCTGTTTTACACCGAGGTTCTGGGCTTTGCTGTCAAGCAGCGACTGAAGGTTGCAGCACCGCCTCTCGCTGAGATCGCCTATCTGGAACTCGGTGACACGGTGCTGGAGCTCATGCGGGTTCCGGACGCTGCCTGTGCGACTACGGAGCCGTGGAGCGCTGGTTACCGGATGATGGCTCTTGAGGTGGAGGATATGGACCAGGCAATAGAGTATCTCGCAGGGAAGGGTGTGCCAATTACCTGGGGACCGGTGGAACTGGGGAAATCGAAGAGGGCCGAGATACATGACATCGACGGGTTACCCATCGAACTGAGGCAATGGTAAACAAACGGCAGGTGGGACTGCGGACCGGGGGAATGCATAAAGTCAATCACGCCTTATCATGTTTTTCCCTTTTCAATGCCTGCCGCTTCGGTCCTCCTCTCGGACAGAGGCCGGAGAAATCTGGCTGCTTCTGATTTATGCCAAAAGTGCCACTGACAGTATTCCCGGTCACATACTGAAAGCCCTCAAAGAGGAGATGGAACATGCCACTCGATGAAAAAGAACTGCTTGAACGCGATGCAAAGCGAAACATCGGCGAAGAACTGCTCCAGGCTGTGCGGGACATAAAGTCCGGCAGGGTCGGCCGTGTTTCCACCATTGATGTCTCTCCACTGGTGTTGGCCCGTCTCAAGATTGGGCTTTCTCAGAGAGAGTTTGCGCATTTGCTCGGAGTGTCCCTTAGAACTCTCCAAGAGTGGGAGCAAGGGCGTCGCACGCCGTCAGGAGCAGCGAAATCGCTTATTACCATTGCAATCAAGAAGCCGGAAGTTTTGAAAGAGCTGCTCGCCGCATGAGGCCCCGTCTCTGCAAATAGCGAAGGAGGGGCATGCCTTGAAAATGGGAAAACTTTGACCCCTTTGTTTCCTTCTTGTCAATTGTTGAGCCCTGACCCTTAGGCCTCTTTTCCTTCAAATTTCTGTCTTCGCAAACCTCTCCTTCTTGACGAATGATGACCGCTATGCGCCAAAGGTGTACTTCGTTCCTGCTGTGTTCAGGGTGAATGCCTCGGGCAATTCCTTGCTGAAAGCCACCATCGTCTCAAAGCCGGTGCAATGGGCCGGCACGATATGGTCCGGCTTCATAGCCTTGATGTCAGCTACCGTGTATTGGATGACATCGGGCTTCGCATTTATCAAATGGAATCCTCCCATGACAGCGTGGAGTTTGTCCATACCCGCGACCTTCTGCGCCTGTTTGACTGTATTTACGATACCGGCATGGGCACATCCGGATAAGACCACCAGACCTTTTCCTTTCACATTGAAGAAGAGGGCCTGCTCACCACGCATGTCATCTTGTTCAAGCTTCTCGCCACGCTTTATTTGTAAAGTCGCTGGCATTTTCTCATAGCTGGTAACCCGCTCGATGTTTCCGGTGAAATACGCGCCCGGAATGATCTGGGCAGGTTTTTTCAATTCCACGACTTTCAGGCCGAGTTTCTCGATGTCCTCTTTCATGAGCTGGCCAAGATCGGCGGCTTCCGTGGTATTGGGACGGAGCGAGTATCTGCGATGGAACGCTTCTTCACCCACATAAAACGGCGTGCCAGCTGCGATCCGCGACTGGTTTTGCTTGAGGATACTAACCGCGCCCAGATAGTGATCCCAGTGTCCGTGGCTCAATCCGAATGCATTCGTCTTGCCGATATCAAGCCCCAGTAAAGCAATATTGCCCATCACCCCAACCGGGTCAAGTCCGTAATCGAACATGCAGGTGCTGACCTTTCCGGCGACGACCGTTTCCACATAATAGGAAAGACCGTGTTCCGCGTGAATTGATTTGCCGGGCGTTGCGCGGTAGCGTTTTGTGATCTTGGTGTCAGCCCTGTTCGTATCGTAGAAATTGTCTGTCAGCACCCAGATCGTCAGCTTGTCCACCTCTGACATCTTGACCATTTCGTCCGCCATCACGCGGTCTATCATGCTTTCTCCTGCCGCGATCAGAACACCTGTTGCTACGGAGTACTTCAGAAAATCCCTGCGGTTCATTCCCGTATCCATAGTGCACCTCCTAAGTGCCTTTACATCTTTTTACCCAAAAGATATGCCCAAACATACGGGGGGGGACATATTCACCGCCCCCCCGACTTGCGCGCCGTCTACTTTGCCCGTTTCCAGATGATGTAGTTCGTCCCGCCACCAATGGATGGGGCGGGGTTTACGAGCTTCAGCTCGTCTCCCTCGACGGTCATGAGCCGTTTCTGATCCTGGCCATCCCAGTTGGGGAACGTACTCCCCTCAATGTGCAGATTTACCGTCTGCTCCTTATCGCTCCCCACCGAGTATCTGCCGAAATAGACCATAGACCCTTGGACAACAGCCTGGTTCTCCTCGACGGTTCCTTTCTGGCGGACGTTGGAAGCGAATTTCGGAAGGTTTGCCCGCATCAAGATATGCGAAAAGCGGCCATCAGAATTCAAAAGCAGGGAGCCTCTAGGATTGGGACCGAACACATCGGTCTTTTTGCCGTCCTGCTCGTTGTAGATTGAGACGAGAATCCAGCTTCCCTGAACCTGCTGTGCCAAACTGGCGCCCTTCTCCTGGGCATAGACCTTCGATGCTCCAGACCATGACCCAACAACAATTACGGTAACCACCAACAATACGCTTGCCACTTCCTTAATGGTCCATTTCATAGTGTTTCTCCTTTTACTGAATTTTCTTCGGTTAATTACATCTTTCATGATCCACCTCCCATAAGTAAAACACCGTTCTTGTGACTTATAATACGCCTGTACCTGTGCAAGTCAACTAGTTATGGAAGAGAATTATGAATTATGAAGGATGAATTATGAAAGGATAACGGGAACGTAGAACTCTGATTTATGAAGGAAGGGAACATAAAGACAATGGAGGGTCATAAGGGTCAAAACCATATCAGGGGTCAACTCTCCATTATCCATAAAATGTATATGCAGGGCCGTTGAAAAAATGGAATATGGAGACCCCGCTGTCTTACCTTACCCGATTATCTACCGTCATGTCTTCTTGTAGCAATAGCATAGCTCTTTTCAAAGTCTTTACTCTTGAAGGCTGAAATAGCTTCAAGAATTACCGTTTGCTTCTCGTTATCTGATGTTCCCGAGTTTTGATCAATCAGTGCCTGTATCGCCCGTCCAGCCTTGATCGCCGCTTCACTATGGTCCGGGGTTGTGATCAGTACGCCAAGATTGTCTTTCTCCTTCCAGAGGGGTATTATGGCAATGTTGTTCCTTTGGAAGAGGCCGGAGAGTGAGTTGTCAATGAAGATGTTCCGGTTATTAATTTCCAGCTTGTATGTTGCATTGGCAAAATCGCGTGAACCACTGGCACCCTTAACCTCCACTGTACCATACCCCTCAGCGGCCTCAGGATGGACTTTCAGAATGAGAATTCCCGAATCTGGAAGTGTCTTATCGAATCCGATCGGTTGTCTGTTTTCCACGAGATAGTACGTCCCATCATTTAACGGTATCTTGACCGCGAGTAGTTGACCTCCCTTTGATAGAGGCGAAAGTAAGACAAACGAGGTTTCACCAGGTTTTACAATCTGAACCTGATGCTTCCCGATCCAACCGAGTCTTATTTTTGTGAACGATGAAATTCCTGGCGGGGGTTCCCCTTTTTTGACAAAGTGCTGTGACATAATGTCCCAGGGGCCCATATAGGTTGCATGGTGCTCGAAGGAGGGAAGTCCGGCAGAAGCATCAGACTGACGCTCATAATCGTAGAGACAAGGAGCGAGTCGCTTGCCGTCATGTATCCCGCCGAGGGCATGGAAGTAGTCATGGGCGAACATGCCGAGGTTTGCATTCTCTGTTCCTACAAAAACCCCGCCCCTGAACTCTTTACCGCCTGCTGTTGTCAAGGTTACATACCGGGGAACATATCTCTTTGTAACACCTGAAAGCATACCGGGATTGGCACAGTAACAGATCATTCCATACCCCTTGCCCGGCATGGTATGCACCGCAGGTATTATCAATATGTGGTCATAGACGGATAAATCAATCTCCTTCTCGATGGCTGTCATGGTGTCTTCAATAAGCTTGCGTATTTTTGTTTTGTCCACACGGAAATTATATGGGCTTATCTTATAGTCAGCAAGTGAATCGGGCAGCATAACATATCCCCTGAAATCGGCCTTTATTGAGGCGAGCCCATACGACTGCTCCTCCACATACGAGCCGAGTCCTGACACAACTCTTTTCTTTACAGTCTCTATTGGTGTTGACGGTGTTGCATCAGGAAATCGGACAACAACCATCAGGATGCTCTTTTTACCGATGGCCTGTGTCGATTGCGGCCCCAGGTCGCTTTCCTCCGCGGTGCCTTTCGCCAAGAACCCGCTATTTAGGACGATAAAGAAGAAAAGGATAAGGGGCGCAATTCTCCTGACCGTCATCATACCTCTTCTCACAATTCCGCACCCCCTCTTTCAGTATTCTTGACCCACATGGCATCATAAACCAACCCGCTTCATTCTGCTTCTATTCTTCCGTCCAGCCGTCCCCTTGACCCTGAACAGCCCTGACAAGAGCAGGCAATACCCTTTTAATGGATGTCCGGATTTAACAAGGAGGGCGCCAAGATGGGTGAATGATCCTCTATCTCCCTTGGCAATGGCCCGCAGGTACATCTGCTTAGCTCTTTTCCTGTCCCGGGCCGTTCCCTTGCCAATGTCATACAGCATCCCCAGGCCGCGGTAGACTTCGGCGATTCGATACTGCCGTGCTTCGGACAGGAGTTCAAATGCTTTGTCGTAGTCCTGGGCAACGCCGTCACCGGCCAGGTAAAGCCGAGCCAGACCCGTAGTAGAAACTGAATCGTGCAGCGCTTCGTGACCTTTCAGGTACCAGTCGAATGCCTTGGCTCTGTCTTTCTGGACACCCCACCCGTTCTCGCACATGCGACCGAGTTGGACATAAGCGGCCGCGACCCCGTCATCCGCCATTGATTCAAACAGGGAAAAAGCTACGACACGGTCACCGGCATTGAAAAATTCAACGGCGCGGGCCCAGCGAGGGTCTTCAATTTGCAGTTTCATGTCACTCCTTGCAGAGAAAGAAGAGGGGGCAGGCCTCGGATAGGGGAA
>JBGPCQ010000008.1:0-39267 GCA_041481895.1 Geobacteraceae bacterium
CTGATCGAGGCATTAAAGGAAGAAGCCAATGTTGAAGCGTGGGTATCAGAAGACAATGATTTAGTCTGGATGATCCCAGAGGACTGGCAAATTGAAGATCACCCGGAATCCTTCAATCTATTGAAACTACTCAGGCTGAAAGAGGCTATTCATTCTGCGGGGATGGATGGAAGAGGATGGATAACTGAACTTGCTGAAAACACCGGCTATTCAAAGGGGAGGATCAGCAATATCTTTTCAGGAAAGGCCCCCTTAAATGATCGATTGATCACAGCTGTCTGCAAATTGTACGGCATCAACAAAAAATGGGTCTACGAGGGACAGGACCCAATGGTTACAACGCAACGCGGAGGTTTAATCCACGGCCTAGGAGTCTACATCGATCCGAAGGCAGGAGCAGACATCCCTTCCGATGAAGAAATTCAGAAGGCTGGCAAAGGCTTTTGGCCTCTAGCAATAGAAGCGATCAAGGAGCTTCTGAAAATGCCAGAATCTGAACGGTGGGCAATTATAGCGGAGCTGAAAAAACGCAACGAGTCAAAAAAATAACCGGCGCACCTTCATCCAGAAAGGTCGGTTTTCCCGTCAGCTGGTACCTATGTGGTACCTATGATAAAATACAAAAATGCAAGTATACGTAAATATAAGATAATAACCGGTGAGCTTACATGCTTCTCCATCATGTAGTTCAGCTCCGAGAAACTCTTTTATCTCCTTGTCTCACTATTCCCGATGTGCTAAAAAAGAACCAGTCAATCAAGCAAAGGAGCCTGATCTTATGGCTATATCTGCAAAAATACAGATGTTCATCGAGAATGCCTCCTGGATTCGAAAAATGTTCGAGGAGGGGGAACGGCTGCGGAATATTCATGGCACGGAAAACGTCTACGATTTCACCCTCGGCAACCCCAACGTGGAACCGCCGCCGGAGTTTGCCGCGGAGCTCCGGCGGCTGGCTGCGGAGCCGCTTCCCGGCATGCACCGTTATATGAGCAATGCAGGGTATGACGAATGCCGCAGGGCCGTTGCGGCTGTCCTTGCCGAGGGGTCGGGACTGCCGGTGACCGGCGCCCAGGTTGTCATGACCTGCGGTGCGAGCGGGGCACTGAATGTTGTGCTGAAGACCATCCTCAACCCTGGCGACGAGGTTATAATCTTCGCCCCCTATTTCGTTGAATACAAATTTTACATTGATAATCATGGCGGCGTCCCGCAGGTGGTATGGACCGATCGTGAGACATTCCAGCTTGACCTCCCCGCCATCGAGGCTGCCATCGGCGAAAAAACACGTGCACTTATCATCAATACTCCCAACAATCCGACCGGTGCAGTCTATCATGAGGAGAGTCTGCGGGAACTGGGGATCATGGTGCAGCGAAAAGAGCGGGAACTGGGGAGGCAGATCTACGTCATTTCCGATGAACCCTACGCCCGGATATCCTATGACGGGCTTCGCATCCCGCATATCTTTGCATATGTGGACAATTCCGTCATCGTCACCTCCCACAGCAAGGACCTGGCCCTTCCCGGCGAACGGATCGGCTACCTGGCGGCGAACCCCCGCATGACCCATGTCGACCGCTTTATGGAGGGGGCGGTTTTTTGCAACCGGACCCTCGGGTTTGTCAATGCGCCCGCCCTCATGCAGCGTCTCGTGGCAAAATTGCAGCGATCCTCGGTGGATGTCGACGCATACCAGGAAAAGCGGGACATCCTCTACCACTATCTGACGGAGATGGGGTTCACCATGTCTCGACCAGCCGGTGCCTTTTATCTCTTTCCCCGCTCCCCCTTTGCCGATGACGTTGAATTCGTGAGACTGGCGCAAAATCACCTCATCCTCGTTGTCCCCGGTTCGGGTTTCGGCGCCCCGGGGTTCTTCCGTATTGCCTATTGTGGTGACAAGGATATGATTGAACGGAGCTTGACTGCCTGGCGAAATCTGGCAAAGGAAGCAGGACTCAACTAGAAAATAGGCTCCAGGCGCCAGGCTCTGGGCTCTAGGTTTTTTCCTAGGGCCTTGCGTCTCGCGCCTCGCGCCCGGGGTAATTATGAACGCGACAATACTGATCGTAGATGATGAAGAGAGCATTCTTAAATCCCTGGGAGGGATACTGGAGGATGAAGGCTACAAGCCCCTTTTTGCCGGTGACGGGGTCGAGGCGCTGGCCGTTGCCCAGCGAGAGACGCCGGACCTTGTTTTGCTGGACATCTGGATGCCCCGGATGGAAGGACTGGAGACCCTCCAGAGGTTGAAGGAAATCTATCCGGGGCTCATTGTGATCATGATGTCCGGCCACGGAACCATTGAGACTGCCGTTAAATCCACCAAGATGGGTGCTTACGATTTCATTGAGAAGCCACTCTCCCTGGAAAAGGTTGTCCTGACGGTAAAAAACGCCCTCGGCTTGAACAGGCTGCAGCAGGAGAATGCATCATTGCGCAGCCTGGTCCTCCAGGACCACGATATGATCGGCACTACCCCGCCGATGAGGATGTTGCGGGATCAGATTGGGCTAGTCTCCCCCACCAGCGCGACGGTCCTCATTACCGGAGAAAACGGTACCGGCAAGGAACTGGTTGCCAGGTCAATCCATTACTACAGTCAACGCCGCGACAAACCTTTCGTGGAGATAAACTGTGCTGCCATTCCTGAGGAACTGATAGATTCGGAGCTCTTTGGCCATGAAAAGGGAGCATTCAACGGTGCGACGGCCCAGAAAAAAGGGAAGTTCGAACTGGCAGATGGCGGGACCATTTTCCTCGATGAAATAGGGGATATGTCGATCAAAACCCAGGCCAGGGTGCTGCGAATCCTGAAGGAAAGTAAATTCGAAAGGGTGGGAGGGACCAGGACGATCGGGGTTGATGTCAGGCTCATAGCCGCCACCAGCAAGGCACTGGGAGAGGAAATCAGGGGGGGCGGCTTTCTGGAAGATCTGTTCTACCGGCTGGATGTCGTTTCGTTCCAGATCCCGCCGCTCAGGGAAAGAAAGGACGACATCCCTTTGCTGGTCGGTCATTTTCTCGATATCTTCTGCCGGCGTGAAGGGCGGGAGCTTAAGTCGATGCCTGCCGAGGCGGTGGCAATGATGAAAAACTATGACTGGCCCGGCAATGTCCGTGAACTGAAGAACATCATAGAACGGCTCGTCATAATGACCCCGGAACGGACCATTACCGAAAAGCTCATACCCGGCTATATTACCGGGGGGGAGAGCAGAGAAATGGGGGGCCCGAAGCTGGATGCTTTCCTCGATATCAATTCTCTGCGTGAGGCGAGGGAGGAATTCGAAAAAGAGTTCATAATCCAGAAGCTCGAAGAAAACGACTGGAATATCAGTAAAACTGCCGATTCAATCGAGCTGGAGCGGAGCAACCTCCACCGCAAGATCAAATTCTATGGCATTGATTTAAAAAAATAGCATGGCCATTTCTCTTCATGCATTCAGGTTAAACGTTTTAATCCTCTTGTGGAGCCCTTGACGAGTGATCCCGAGAATAGATGCGGCAACCCCCATTTTCCCATGGGTAAGTGAGACAGCCCTTTTTATCAGGTATTCCTCGACTTCTTCAATAGTCGGAAACTTGCCGAACAGAATGCTGAGAGGGTCAGGTCCCTCATAATGCAGATCGCCCAATGATGGAAGTGAAGAGGGCGTGCCTCGCAAAACCGTGGGGAAATGATTATAGGAAAGGATGCCGGAGGCATGGCGGGCGACTGCATCAAAAACCATGGCCTGGAATTCACGAATATTCCCGGGGAAATGAAGCGACATGAGAAGTTCCGCCACCTCGGGGGAGGGAATCGGTATCGGTTTGTTGAGAGATTTTGCGGCTGACTCGATAAAATGGTTGAGGAGGAGCGGAATATCCTCAAGCCTTTCGCGAAGCGGCGGCAAATGAATCTTATAGGCGCAGAGCCGGTAATAAAGGTCTTTCCGGAAAATCCTCTCTTCAATCAGTTTCTCCAGATCGTGATTTGTCGCGACGATAATGCGTGCAGTACTTGTCTTTACGGTATCTGACCCCAAAGGATAATACTCCTGTTCCTGCAGCAGGCGGAGGAGTTTCAACTGAGAGGTCTGATTCAGATCGCCTATTTCGTCGAGAAACAGGGTCCCCTCTCCGGCTTTGCTGATGAGGCCGTCACGGGACTGTTCCGCACCGGTGAACGCCCCTCTTTTGTGCCCGAAAAGCGTGTCGGAAAAAATCGTATCATCGAGTCCTGCCACGTTAACGGCGACAAACTCCCCTTTGAGGCCGCTCAATTTATGGATGGCATGGGCCATCAGTTCCTTGCCGGTTCCTGTTTCACCGGATATCAGGATTGACTGTCGGGATGGAGCGATTGCCTCTGTGTACTGGAAGATTGCCCGCATTTTCCTGCTGCAGGTCATAATCTCCTTGAAGGCATCGGCATGTTCAAGACGGTCCGTAAGAAGATAGTTCTTCAGAGATGAAATTTCCTGCTGCAGAAAATTGACTTTCAAGGCTTTTCTTACTGACGAAACCAGGCTGTTCGGTTCCACAGGTTTCGTCAGATAATCGAAGGCTCCCGTCTTCAGACATTCAACCGCGGTTTCCACCTCGTTCATTGCCGTAATGACAATAACGGGAATATCGGGGAAATCGCTGTTAATGCGCTGCAGCAGTTCCAATCCCGAAAGATAAGGCATCATCAGGTCCAGAATTATTAATGCGGGCTTCTCCCTGGCGAGAAACGGAAGGACCATGCGGCTGTCTTCCATAGTAAGGATATTATAGACTCCCTCACTTTCAAGGGTCATCTTGGTCAGTTGCAGTATTTCCGGCTCATCGTCGACCAGCAGGATAGGTGGCGCTGAATCTTTGTGGGACGGCATAGTGGTCTCCTTGTAGTAAGTTTCAGTCAGGTTTGGCGGGGTAACTTGACAATCGCAGTCGTGCCTCTGCCGATTGCGCTTTCAAAATCCAGAGAGCCTTTGTGTTCTTTGATGATGAAGTTGGAAATGGCCAGTCCCAGACCTGATCCGCCGCGGTCGAGCTTGGTGGAGAAGAATGGCTCGAAGATTCTGTCTTTGACCTCCTTTGTCATGCCTTCCCCTTCGTCTTTGACCCGAATTACGACACAATCCGCCTCCCTGTCGAAAGAAGTGGCTACCAGTACTTTTTTCCCCATGTCGGGGAGGGCTTGAATGGCATTCATTACGAGGTTTATGATGACCTGCTCCAGTTGCTGCGGATTCCCCCTGACGGCCGGCAGGCCTTCTTCGAGAGCGAGTTTGAAATGCCGGGTATGCTGTTTCACTTGGGTGTTGAGGATGGAGGCCGAGAGGGATATAACCATGTTGACGTCTACCTCATAATTCAGGTTGGACACCCCTTTTTGCGCGAAATCCCGCAGATTTTTGATGATGCCTTCGATCCTGCGGGAATTTGCCGTAATGCTGGAGATATGCTGGGGCATGATATCTTTCATCAGCGAAAACAGTTGGCCGCCTATCGCAAAATCCCCTTCTTCCTGATAATGATTCTCCAGAATTGGCTTGATATCGTCCCACGACTTCGAAAGGATGTGGGCAGCAAGTTTTATGCAGTTGTTGGGATTGTTGACTTCATGGGCGAGCCCCGAAACGAGGAAACCCAGGGACGTCATTTTGTTGGTCTGGACAAGTTTTGCCTGGATAGCTTGCTTTTCCTCCTCGACCTGTCTTTTTTGGGTAATGTCTTCTGCAACACCGGTGAAAAAGTTAATCTTCCCGTCCTTGTTGCGTACGGGATAGCCGCGGTCCCAAATCCACCGGATAGACCCGTCGGGCCAGACAATCCGGTATTCCAGTTCATATGATGCCCCTGTGCTCTGGCTTTCCAAGACGGCCAGAAATCTTTCCCGATCCTCAGGGTGAATGGAATCTATGAGGACTCCGGGGTCTGCGTACAGGCCCTCCGGTGAACGTCCCCAAACACGTTCGTAGGCGGGGCTGACGTACAATATCTCCGTAAACTCAACATCCGTCATCCAGATGACTTCGACAATGGTTTCAGCAATCAGTCGGAAGCGTTCTTCACTGGTTCGGAGAGCATCCGTAGCCTGTTTATGCTCACTAATGTCGCGGGCGACGTATACGGAACCGATTCTGCACCCATCTGTTCCGAAAAGCGGTGAAATCGTAATGAAAAACTGTTTCTTGAATTTTTCCTTGTAAATTTCACTTGAATACGTTTGCCCCCGGGCGAGGAGATCGGACATACGGGAAAAATAAGGGGGGTGTATGGTCCCGTCGAAGTGTTCAAACAGAAACGTACCGATCGCCTTCTCTTTGCTGATATTCAGCAGGATCGCCATAGCCGCGTTGATGCGGGTTATGCGGTTTTCCGTGTCGAGGATGGCGATCTGGTCCGGCACCGTGTCGAACGTCCGTTCCCATTCCTCCTTGGCCAGATGTTCCCGGGCAATCCTCAACTCCTCTTCGAGAGCCTGCTTCTCCCGCTCCCTCCTCTCCAGGGCTTCAGCCATGGTATTGAAGGCATGGGAGACTTTTCCCAGTTCGTCGCGTGAATTTACCGTTATGCGTCCGGACAGGTCACCCTGCGCAAGGGTGGTTACTCCTTTCATCAGCATGCGCAGTGATCGTGTAAGACCCTGGGCGACCAGGTAGGCGCAGATCAAAGCGAGCAGGAGAAACAGGGCGGACATGAAAACGGTTGTAACCATCAGCGCACGGAGGTGTGCGTTCAGCTCCCTTTTGTCGAGGATTACCCTGACAATCCCGATGACCCGGTCGTTCTGCTCCGTTGGAGACTCGCTGAAATAGAGGGATTCCGGCGAGGAATAGGCGGGTCCGGCCACGACCGGGGCATAGAATTCAAAGTAATCGGCTTTTTCACGATAGAGGGCGTTCTTTATTCTGTCCAGGAGGGGGACGAAGGTCTGAAGTATATCAGGGCTTTCCAGTTTGAGGGCGTTGTCCATTCGGGCACGATTGATGAGCAATTTCCCGTCAGGTGTAAAAACAGTGGCGGAAATGACGTGATCGTTCTGGAGAATCCCGTCGGCGGCTTCCCTGAGCATGTCCGTGTGTTCCGCAAATACTGCGATCCGCGAATTATGGGCAAGGAGCCGCGCCAGCAGGTTCCCTTCGATAACGGAACGTTCCGCCAGGGAGGCGCTTTCAGTTTTAAAGTGGAGAAGGCTGAATGAAGCGGAAATGAGGAGTATCAGGAGGGTCAGGAGAGAGAAAATCCTGATCCGTAAACTTTCCCTCAGTACTGTGAAAGGATTTGCGAACCCCATTGGCGCACTCTTTCCTGATCAGATGTCGTCTATCGGTCAAGATTGTCAAGGGTAATGCCGAGCTTTTTTGCCACGTTCCGGTTCGTTTTCAGGTGCACTCGCCGTGCTTCCATTCCTGGCAGGTCCGCAGCGGCTGCGCCGTTCAGGATCTGCTGGCCCATTTCCCCCGCCTGTTTCCCCTGATCGAAGCCGTCGATGTCGAGCGAGAGCAGGGCTCCCATCTGTACGTATTTTGAGGCGAAGGTAATAACCGGGATACTGTTGTCTTGCGAGAAGAGGAGAAAAAATTCGACTGTTTCGGGGGTAACGACCGTCGGGTCGGGGAGCATCAGGAGGGCATCAACCATCCCCCTCATGGCTTCGAGGGCCTTTGGGACGTCATTCGACCTGCTTACCTCGAGCGACCTGAGCTTGATCCCCCGTGTCATTGCCGCCTGCTGGACCTTCTTTACGAAGTGGCCAGTTTTTGACGGATCATAGACAAACCCGACTGTTTTCGGGGCTGGCGAGAGCTGCGCCAGGAGATCGAAGTACCTGTCCGGCGGGACGTTCATGGCAACGCCGGTGACATTGCCGTTGCCGCGAACGATAGACTGTGGATTCAGTACCATCAGGTAGAGAATAGGGATGCCCTTGACCTTCTGCACCTTGACCAGGGCTTCGGCGCCGATGGCGAGAATAAGGCGGGGTTTTTCTTCGCGGACCATTCCGGCGATGTCGCTATTTTCAAGATCAGTGAGATACAGCCGTTTCGTATTCGCGGCGCAGACGCTCCTGAACCCGCGGAAAGCCTCGTCGAACGGCTTGACGCGCAGGCCCTGGATGACCAGGACGTCGTGGGCGTGGGCCGCAGTGCCGAGGCAGATAAAAACAGCTATGACGAGGAAAAAGATTCTCACCAATTACAGACCTTGTGTTCAGGTTTCAGGTATCTACATCAATTCATTAAAAGTTGAACCTTGCCCCGCCTTCCAGCCATCTTGGGGTGTTCTTGAACGTAGCGTCAGGATATTGAGCGCCGTTAAAGAGGTTATGGGCATTGAAGAAGAGCTCCAGCGCCAAGTCTTGAACGGAGAGAACTTTCTTTGCCAGGGTAAGGTCCCAGATGACCGCACTTTCTTTCGCGTTAAGTGCCGGTGAGGCGTTATAAAATACATATCGGCCGAGGAACGCCGCCCGGAAAGTGCGTTTGTCATCGTAATGGAGCCCCATTTTTACGATCTGGCGCGGGATGTCTTTCACTATTTCGCCGTTGTCCCGGTCCCTTGCGTCGACGAAGGCGTAGCCGGCGGAGAAGGAGGTGTTGAAGAGCGGGACGGTCTTCACTTCAACTTCCACCCCCTGTTTTTTCAGTTTCACGAGAATTGGATTCCCGACAGAGTCGAATGATTGATGGTCTGAAATATAATTCAGGAACAGGGAGGTCTTGAGCCAGAAGTAGGGGATTTGGGTCGTCTCGACCCCTGCCTGGCAGGTCCAGACCTTTTCCTGGGTAGAGCCGGGAATGATAAGGGGCAGACTGTACCCGCGGGCCGCGTAGGCGCGCAGGATGGTCTTGCCGTTCAGGTTCCAGGCGAACCCCAGGCTCGGGCTGGTGAAATCGCCGACCGGGTGCATCCGGTCGTAGCGGATGCCGCCGGTAAAGGCGAGAGGGCCGAAGGTGAGGGTGTCGTTGAAAAAGACCCCCCACTTGTCGCTCCTGAAGTCCAGGTCGGTGGCTGCGGCAAATAGTGGGGAACTTATGTGTGCGTCCAGCTTGTAATGATCGAAGTCCACCCCCGCGACGAGGCTCTGTAACTGGTTTCGCCAGGTAAGCTTGGCGCTCCCTCCGATACTCGACTCTTGCGTGGAACGGACCTGGAGCAGGTCGCCGGTACTCAGGAAATTAATGGTCTCAAAAAAGTATTTGTTGGCCCCCCTGAAGGAGAGATCGAGATCGACCTGCTTTCCCAACGGGTAATTCAGGGCAGAAGTGTAGAGGAGGTTATAATGGGGGTGGTCTCTGATGGCAAGGTCCACGGTGTCTCCACCTTGCCCGATGGATTCCCTGGTGTAGCCGAGGGTGAAGAGGAGGCTCCCCTGTCCCGGGAGTTCCCAGCGGAGCTTGCTGTAGAGATAGTTGGCATCGATGCCGGTGATGGGACGCATGCCGCTGGAGTTGATGTTTTCGGCATACTGGTAATAGCCGAATGGGCCTATGGTGCCTGACGCTTCGCCCCGAACATTCTTGGTCCCCCTCTCTCCGGCGGAAAAGGAAAGGGCGCCCCCAAGTTTCTTCTCCTCGACGGGTGACTTGGTGACGATGTTGACCACACCGCCAAGGGCCGAGCCCCAGGACGATGAACCGGGTCCTTTGATGATCTCGATCCGCTCGATGTTCTGCACCGGGATGGATGCGATGTCCGGGGTACCGTCGCTGATGAAGTTCAGAGTTACGCCGTCCTCCATGACTAGGATCTGGAACGGATCGGCCCCCTGGATGGAGAGACCGCTGAAGGTGCCGATGCTCCCCCTGTCATTGGTCACAATGCCGGAGACGTTATTCAGAACGTCAGCCAGGGTGTGGGCCCCCATCATCTCGATCTCGGCGGCGGTGATGACGGTTATGTTTTCGGCGGTCTGGGAGATGGGCTTGGGAGCCCGGGTGGCGGAGACGACCAGGTCATTCCCCTCGTAGAACATCTCCAGGGTCTGCAGGTCCTCGTCGGGAGCGGCCAGGGCCGGTGCATTGAGGGAGGCGAGGAGCACAAGCGCGCAAAGAAGGATGTGACAGATTTTTCTGAAAATTCTATGCGCCATTGAGTTCTTAGTGCCTCTGCTTGGTAATGTCTCTGTTCGGCAGTTGAGAATTTTTTTGCAATAATGTTGGAAGTGTGTATAGTAGCCAAAAAAAAATAGGCATAGTGATAGCTTCAATGATGGGCGCTAACCTAGCAGAATCATCGCCCTTTGTCCATAACTTCGTTTTTTGAGCGGTATTCCTTCGGGGTACTGCCTATTATCCCACAAGGAGGTACAGGGTATGGATACGGAAAACAATGACATCATGGTTCTTGATGAGGGCGTCGAAGAATCCCTTGGGGACACGACAACCTGCTGCAAGGTGAGTATGGCGGCCTTGACACCACCGAAATAACCGGCCGTTTCCTATCAGACCCAGGAGCAGAGGAGAAGGGGCTTCCTTCCCCTCTGTTGCTTCCCCATGCGCCTTACCACCTACCTGAAAATCTACCCCGACGGCCCCGGCCATTTCCTCCTTTATGCCACCCGGCGCTGCGCCGTCGTGCGCGTCCCGGCACAGACCCTTCGCCAGATCGAGGAGGGGACCCTCCCGGAAACCGACCGGCAGACCCTTGCCCGCCTCGGCATCCTGGTTCTCGATCCTGATACTGAAAAAGCGGAACTCCTTAACCGCTTTGCCGAGGCGAACCGGCTGAGCAGGCGGTTCAGCGCCATCCTGGTCCTGAACCTCGACTGCAACCTCGCCTGTCCTTACTGCTTCGAGGAAGGGGTAAGGCTGGGGAGCTACATGGCCCCCGAAACCGCCGACCTGCTGGTAGAGATGATCGAGCGGGACCACCTCTCCCAGGGGCGGCAGGTCTCCCTCGACTTCTACGGCGGCGAGCCGCTCCTGAGCCGAGGCCTGATCGGATCGATCTCCGGCCGGTTGCAGAGGTCCGCAGCGGAGAAGGGGCTTCCCTTCTCGTTTTCCCTGGTCACCAACGGCACCCTCCTCACCCGCCCCGTGGCCGAAGAACTGAAGGCCCTCGGCCTGAAGAGCGCCAAGGTGACCCTGGACGGCCCGCGGGAAGTCCATGACCGCTCCCGGCCGTTCGCTTCGGGGCAGGGGTCGTCGTTTGACGCCATCATCAGGAACCTCGGCGCGATCTGGGACGTCATCGACCTTCAGATCGGCGGCAACTTCACCAGGGACAACTACCCGGAATTCCCCCGTCTCCTCGATTATCTCCTCGCCGTCGGGCTCACACCGCAAAAGCTCCGCATGGTCCAGTTCAATCCGGTCATCCAGACGGTCGGGAGCCCGGCTCTCCCCGACTTCAGGACCGGCTGCGGCTGCGCGAACGAGGAGTGGCTCTCCGCGGCGGCCCTCTATCTCCGGGACGAGACCCTGAAGCGCGGCTTCACCGTTCCCAAGCCCGGTCCGGCCGGCTGCATGGTGGAATTTGTCAACGATCTGGTGATTAACATTGACGGCTCCCTCTACAAGTGTCCCGCGTTCGTCGGCCGGGAAGGTTTTGCTGTGGGGGACCTCCGGAGCGGCATCACGGGAGCCGGTGCGGTCTACAACCCGGATGTCTGGAAAAAACCGGAATGTCTCGAGTGCGCCTATCTGCCCCAATGTTTCGGCGGCTGCCGGTTCCTGAAATTCGTCCGGGACGGCAGCATTACCGACGTCGACTGCTGGAAACCTTTCCTCGACGCCACCCTGGAGGGGTGCATCCGCCAGGACCAGACCCATCGGGCGGGGAAGCCGTAAGCCGCAGCACGCTCCCGCTTCTCCCCATGGTCCCGTTCACTCTCACAATACCGGGGAGGGTTCTGTCTTTATCTCTCGAAATCGTTGTTTTCTTTGATTATCAAATACTCAAGCCTTCCACATTGCGTGCCAATTAAGTAACCAGATGCAATATCCTGATGTTACCAGAATCTGGCTGAACAGTGCGAGAGGATGTGAATGTAAACAAAGTTTACGCTTCCCAGGTCAAATGTCGGGAAACCCTTTTACGACAGGGAATTATGAGGATGTAAACAAAGTTTACAGTGTAAACTTTGTTTACATGGAGACGCTCTGCAAATTTTTAAAGCCTTCCGGTGTTAGTGAACAATCCGGAATAAAACACACATCAAGGATATCCGCTATGCATGTTTTCTCAGCGCTGTTCCATCTCCGGCTGCAGAGCCGCACCCTCAAGGATAAGAGAGGAATCATCAAGAGTATCCTGGCCAGAGCCCGCAACAATTTCAACGTGGCGGCTGCCGAGGTTGATGACCAGGACGTGCCGGGGAGCGCCTATCTCGCCTTTGTCACCGTCAGCGAAGGGCGCTCCCAGGGGCGTCGCATCCTCGAGCAGCTTGAGGAACGCGTGGCGGAGGAGCGGCCGGATGTCGAGATTGTTGCGGTTGACATCGAGGAACGGTGAGGTTGCAATTTCCCCGCAAGATGATACCTTTTTATGGAGGTATCGACACGATACGCAGTACCAATCAAAGAGGGGGGAATATTATGACGTACACTGCGAAAGACTATACGGGGCTCATCGGGATGCCGGGATTCAGCGAAACACTGCTGAAGAACCATTTTACCCTTTACCAGGGGTATGTGACCAATACCAACAAGGTGCTGGAGATCCTGGAGCTGATGCTGAAAGAGGGTAAAACGGCGACTCCCGAGTTTGCGGAGCTGAAGAGGCGGCTCGGCTGGGAATTCAACGGCATGCGGCTCCATGAGTTCTATTTTGAAAACCTGGGAGGGACAGCCCCGCTGGCGGCAGAGGGGAAGCTCGCCGGGAAGATGGCCGAAAGTTTTGGCAGCATCGAGATGTGGGAAAAGGATTTCCGGGCGGTCGGCGCCATGCGGGGGATCGGGTGGGCGGTGCTCTACCAGGATTCGGCCAACGGCCGGCTCATCAACTTCTGGGTCAATGAACACGACGTCGCCCATCCGGCGGGGTGTGCCCCCATCCTTATCATGGACGTCTTTGAACATGCCTTCATGCTCGACTACGGTCTCAAGAGGGCGGATTACATTGAAGCCTTTTTCAAGAATGTTGACTGGAAGGCAGCCGAGTCGCGCCTCAAATGAAACGCGGCTTTTCCGCAATCTCTGCGTAAGCCTTCGGGATTACTTGTGCGGCGTAGCCTTGCTACGCCTCCGCGCAATCCCTTGACAGCCTTGACCTTGCGAAAAATCCACGTTCCAGGAAAAGTGACTTTAGGCTAAACACGCTGAACGCAGCACGCACGGAAGAACCCCGCCGGCATAATCAGCAGCCCGGCATGGCATCTGTCATGACGGGCTTTCTTTTCATCCCTTGGATTTAAACACTTCACAGGTTGTTGGAATAATGATATTTATTCCAGGTTAAGATACTCTTCAGCAGGAGTGAAGCTGGATGGCAGACCAGGACCTTACCGGATTGAAGATTGACAGGACCGCCGCTGTTTCCCGGCCGGCCCGGCGGATAAAAAAAGTATACTGGATCGTTGCGCTGGCCTGCGTCTTCCTGGCCCTTGTGCTCTATTTTACCGGGATAGCGGCACCTGCCGTGGAGGTCGAGGTTGCCACTGTCTCCCAGGCTTACCCATCCCAGACCTTTACCCTCCTCAACGCCAGCGGTTACGTGGTGGCCCAGCGCAAGGCAGCGGTGGCGTCCAAGGCGACCGGCCAGCTGGTATGGCTCGGGGTCGAGGAGGGGAGCCGGGTGCGCCGCGGTGATGTCATGGCCCGCCTGGAGAACCGCGATAGCGCAGCTTCCCGCGACCAGGCGGCAGCCAATCTCGGCACGGCCCGCTTCACCCTGGAACAGGTGAAAACGGAACTGGTCGATGCCGGGAGGGCTTTTAACCGGCAGAAGGAGCTGCTCTCCCAGGGGATTGTGGCTCAGGCGGACTTTGATGCCGCCGAAGCACGCTACCACAGGGCCAAGGCAGGGGTGGCAGGGGCGGGAATGAGCGTTAAGGCTGGAACTGCGGCCCTGCAGGGGGCGGAGGTGGCGCTTGAGTACACTCTGATCCGTGCCCCTTTCGATGCGGTGGTGCTGACCAAGAACGCCGATGTCGGCGACATCGTCACACCCCTTGGGGCGGCAGCCAACGCCAAGGCCGCGGTGGTGACCATCGCCGATATGGATTCACTCCAAGTCGAGGCGGATGTCTCCGAATCCAACCTGGAGAAGATCCGGAGCGGCCAGCCGTGCGAGGTGCAGCTTGACGCCTTGCCGGGAGTCCGGTTCGAAGGGGTGGTGCACATGATCGTCCCGACTGCCGATCGGAGCAAGGCCACCGTTCTGGTAAAGGTCCGGTTTGTCAACAAGGACAGCAGGATACTGCCGGAGATGAGCGCCAAGGTCGCCTTTCTGGAACGGCCGGTGAAAAAAGAGGAACAGCAGCCGCGGATGGCGATTAATCCCGCCGCCATTGTGAGCGGGAACAACAGGAAAACAGTATTTGTCATCAAGGGGAACAGGGTGGTTGCGACCGAGATTAAAACCGGCGCGAAGATCGGCGATCTGGTGGAAGTCTTGGGCGGAGTCAAGGCGGGAGAGAAGCTGGCCCTTAAACCGCTTAACAAGCTGAAGGACGGGAAGCGGATCAAGACCGCCGAAAAATGATGCGGCTTCGATAAAAGTCCATCTGCGGCGTTGCGTAGCGCCTCCCTTCACTGCGGCGTAGCGCTGCTACGCCTCGTTCGGAAGTCACTACGCGCCTTGCATCTGGAGCTTTTCTCTATGCCGCAGGGGAAATATTCAACCGGAAGAGATCAAAAGTGAAAGAAGCTAAATCTCCCATCGTGGAGATTCACAACCTGACCAAGTCCTATCGCCGGGGAGATCAGGTCATCCCGGTTTTGCAGGATATCTCCTTTGTTATCGACGATGGGGAATTTCTCGCTCTCATGGGGCCGTCGGGCTCGGGCAAGAGCACCCTCCTCAATCTTATTGCCGGGATCGACAAGGCCGACACCGGCACCATCCGGGTGGGGGGGGTCGATATTACCGCACTTTCGGAGGTGGAACTTGCGCAATGGCGGGCCACCAGCGTGGGGTTCATCTTCCAGTTCTACAACCTCATGCCGGTGCTGACCGCCTTCGAAAACGTGGAACTCCCCCTCCTCCTGACCGGGCTTACCCGTAAAGAACGCCACGAGCACGTGGAGGCGGTCCTCGGCATGGTCAGCCTGTCTGACCGGATGGACCACTACCCCTCCCAGCTTTCCGGCGGCCAGCAGCAGCGGGTGGCCATCGCCCGTGCGGTTATAACCGATCCGGCCATTCTGGTGGCGGACGAACCGACCGGCGACCTCGACCGGGTTTCGGCAGAGGAGATCCTTTCACTCATGGATCGTCTCGTCCGTGAACTGGGCAAAACCATCGTCATGGTGACCCATGACCCGCGGGCGGCGGAGAAGGCGCATATAATAAGGCACCTGGAGAAAGGGATACTGACGGGTTGAGGAAACGCGCCTTTTTAGCCAGCTCTGCGTAAGTCTTCGGGCTTGCTTCGTGCGGCGTAGCGGTGCTACGCCTCCTTGCAATCCCTTGACAGCCTTGATCTGACTAAAAAACCGCGTTTCCGTTTGATTTGTTGGGGACGCTTTCTTTGCCATCCTGGGCACAATCTATGATCCTCAAACTGATACTACGGAATGCCTTTCGCCACAAGCTCCGTTCCATCCTCACCATCGTCGGGGTTGCCATCGCCGTTCTCGCCTTCGGGCTTTTGCGCACGCTGGTGGGGCTCTGGTACCTGGGCGCCGAAAACGCTTCGGCGACCCGTCTTGTCACGAGGAACGCCATTTCGCTCGTGTTTTCCCTCCCCATCTCGTACAAGGACAGGATCAGGCAGGTGCGCGGCGTTCAGAGCGTCTCCTGGGGGAACTGGTTCGGCGGCATCTATATCGATGAAAAGCATTTCTTTGCCAACTACGCGGTGGAGCCGAAAAGCTACCTGGAACTCTACCCCGAGTTTGTTCTGCCGCCTGACCAGAAAAAGAATTTTTTTCTGGACCGCAAGGGGTGCATTGTCGGCCGGAAGCTGGCCGATTTATACGGATGGAAAATCGGCGACCTTATTACTCTGAAAGGGACGATCTTTCCCGGCCAGTGGGAGTTTGTCCTGCAGGGCATCTACAAAGGCGCCGATAAGAGCACGGAAGAGCGCGTGCTCCTGTTTCACTGGGATTATCTCAATGAAATGCTCAGGAAGACGGTTGCCCGCCGTGCGGACCAGGCGGGGTTTTACATGATCGGGGTGGCGAAGCCCGAATTGGCCGCGGAGGTGTCGATGGCCGTGGACGCCATTTTCAGGAACTCGCTGGCGGAAACCCTGACTGAAACGGAAAAGGCTTTTCACATGAGTTTCATCTCCATGACCGAGGCGATCATGGTTGCCATCCAGATCGTTTCCTACATGGTAATCGTGATCATCATGGTGGTGGCGGCCAATACCATGGCCATGACCGCACGGGAGCGGATCGTGGAGTATGCCACCATGAAAACCCTCGGTTTCGGCGTGATCCATATCGGGGGGACAATATTCGGCGAATCGCTCCTGATTTCGGGGCTGGGAGGGGTGCTCGGGGCGCTCCTCTCCTTTCCGGCCGCCCGCTGGATCGAGTGGGAGCTCGTCCAGTTCTTTCCCGCGTTCTCCGTGTCCCCGCTGACCATCGGTCTGGAGATCGGAGCTTCGCTGCTGATCGGCGTGGTGGCGGCGATTTTCCCGACCTGGCGGGGGGCGACGATACGGGTCGCCGAAGGACTCCGGCGCATCGGGTGACGGCTTCGTCAAAAGTCCATCTGCGGCGTTGCGTTGCGCCTTCCTTCACTGCGGCGTAGCGCTACTACGCCTCGTTCGAAAGTCACCACGCGCCTTGCATCTGGAGCTTTTTACTGTGCCGTTATAGAGTTTTTATTCAAGTCTACTTCCACGGAACGAGCAATTTTTCGCAAGATCAAGGCTGTCGAGGGATTGCGCGGAGGCGTAGCAGCGCTACGCCGCACAAGGAATCCCGAAGACTTACGCAGATATTGCGGAAAAGGGCCGTTCCGGTAAAAGGCTATGGGCATACCCTACTATTATTCATTCCGCAACCTCTGGACGCGCCGTCTGACCACGTTCCTTACCGCATCGGGGATGGCGATGGTGGTGTTCGTCTTTGCCGCCACCCTGATGCTGGCGGAAGGGCTGCGCAAGACGCTGGTGGAGACCGGTTCCTACGACAATGTCGTGGTCATCCGCAAATCGTCCAACGCCGAGGTGCAGAGCGGTGTGGACCGCCTGCAGGCATCCATTGTCGAGAGCCAGCCGGAAGTTGCCCTGGGGGCGAACGGGGAGAGGCTCCTCGCCAAAGAGCTGGTGGTCCTCATCAACCTGCCGAAACGGGGGACCGGCAAACCCGCCAACGTGGTCATCAGGGGGGTCGGTCCGACCTCGCTCCTGTTGCGGCCGCAGGTGCAGCTTCGGGAAGGGCGGATGCCGCGGCCCGGTTCCGCCGAGGTTGTTGCCGGGGTCAGCATTGCCCGGCGCTTTACCGGCGGGGGGATGGGTGAGACCATCCGCTTCGGCATGCGCGACTGGACCGTGGTGGGGATCTTCGAGGCGGGGACGACGGGATTCAACTCCGAAATATGGGGAGATGTTGATCAGCTCATGCAGGCCTTCCGCAGGCCGGTCTATTCATCCGTCCTGTTCAGGCTCCGCGATTCATCGGAGTTTGCCGCTGTCAAGGAGCGGATTGAAGGGGACCCGCGGCTTACCCTTGAAGCCAAGCGGGAAACCAGGTACTACCTCGACCAGTCCGAGGCGATGGCGCGTTTCCTGCGCATCCTCGGCTTGACCCTGACCATCGTGTTTTCCCTCGGCGCGATGATAGGCGCCATGATCACCATGTATGCCGCGGTGGCGAACCGGACCACCGAAATCGGCACCCTGCGTGCGCTCGGATTCGAAAAGTTCAGCATCCTCATGGCATTTATCCTGGAATCGCTTTTCCTGGGGCTGATCGGCGGGTTGGCCGGGATCGTCGCTGCTTCGTTTATGCAGTTTATCACCATTTCCACCATGAACTGGGCGACTTTTTCCGAGCTTGCCTTCGGCTTTGCCATGACGGGAGAGATCGTCTGGAAATCCCTCGTCTTTTCCCTTATCATGGGGTTTGTCGGCGGCGTGCTCCCTGCGTTCCGGGCGGCCAGGATGAACATCGTGGACGCCTTGCGGGCCACGTGACGGCAACGCGCCTTTTCCGCCAGCTCTGCGTAAGTCTTCGGGGTTGCTTCGTGCGGCGTAGCGCTGCTACGCCTCCTTGCAATCCCTCGACAGCCTTGATCTGACGGAAAAATCGCATTGCCGGTTGGGCTGATCCCTACCTTTAGCTACATTAGCACACAAGTTCCGGGAGGCTCTTTTCTCTATGAACACCATCCTGACGTCACGCCGCCTCGCTGTTCTGCTCCTGGCAGTCTCTCTTCTCCTCTACGGGATCGACTATCTCGTTTTCGGCGGCGGGACTCTGATAGCCGCCGGGTTTCTCGGCAACCTCGCATTCCTCCCCCTCTATGTCCTCTTCGTCACCCTCGTCATCGAGAAGGTCCTGAAAGAAAGAGAGCGGCACGCCATCAGGCAGAAACTGAACATGGTCATCGGCGTCTTTTTCAGCGAGGTCGGGACGGCCATGATCAGGGACTGCCTCGTCTTTGTCGGGAATACCGCCGACCTGGCGAAGGCCCTCGCGATAACCGTGCACTGGACCCCCCACGATTTCAGGAAGGCGACAAGCTATCTGAACGGGCACACGATGGATCTGGACAGCAGGCACGGGGACCTCGCGTGCCTGAAAAAGTTTCTCGTGGAGAAGCGGGGGTTCATGCTCGGGCTCCTTGAAAACCCGAACCTTCTGGAGCATGATGAATTCACCGACCTGCTCTGGGCTGTATTCCATCTTATTGAAGAGTTGGAAGCGCGGCATTCCCTTACGGGGCTTTCTCCCGCCGACATGGACCATCTCTCCGGCGATATCAAAAGGGCCTACGGCTGCCTCCTGAAGGAATGGCTCACCTATCTCCGGCACCTGAAGCATGACTATCCCTACCTCTTTTCCCTGGCGGTCAGGACCAACCCCCTGGATCCGGAGGCGCGGGCCGAGATTTCATAATACTGGCCGGCTTCACTCCTTCAGGCACGTGGGGGGGCTGTGCCGGCGAATTAATAGTGGCAGCAGCCCGATCATCCCGCGGTGTCTACTGATACATTACGAATTGAACCAGTTCTCAGACGGTATTTTCGGCTATTATCCGTTGATGCGGGTCGCCTTTCTCATGAGGCTCTGCGGAAAAAATCATTTGCTTTTTTAGATGCTTTGCTATAGATTACCTCTCTCCACTAACTATCTATATCCCCTGCCTAAGGTTGATTCATCTTGCGGAAAAAAAAGACGCTCAGCGAATTGCGGCAAGAAATAGATGCCGTCGATGACCGGATTTTGGCATCCCTTAACCAGCGGGCGGCCTTCGTCCTCGAGGTCGGCAAGCTCAAGGCCGCCGGGAAAGGCGAGTTCCATGTGCCGAGCCGGGAGAGGGAGATCTACGAGCGCCTCATTTCCCATAACCCGGGCCCGTTTCCGAACGAAGGGCTGAAAAGCGTGTTCCGGGAGATCATTTCCGCTTCGCTGGCCCTGGAAGCGCCGATGAAGGTGGCCTTTTTCGGCCCCAGGGCGACCTTCACCCACATGGCCGCCATGCAGCAATTCGGGCTCTCCGCAGAACTGGTGCCGCAGAAATCGATCCCGGCGGTTTACGAGGAAGTGGAAAAGGGGCGCGCCCTCTACGGGGTGGTGCCGGTGGAGAACTCCACCGAGGGGATGGTGTCCCACACCCTCGACATGTTCATGGAGAGCGAGCTGAAGATCAACGCCGAGGTGCTCCTGGAGATCCACCACTACCTCCTCTCCCGCACCGGGCGTCTTGAGGATGTGAAAAAAGTCTGCTCCCACCCGCAGCCGATCGCCCAATGCCGCAACTGGCTGGCGGAGAACCTCCCCAACGTGCCGCTGGTCGATGTGGCTTCCACGGCGGTCGCGGCCCAGATCGTCAGCGAGGATTACACTGCGGCGGCCATCGCCAGCGAGACGGCTGCTGCCATGTACGACCTCAAGGTGGTGCGGGAGCGGATCGAGGACCAGGTCAACAATTTCACCCGCTTCCTCGTGGTCGGGAAGAAGCTTGCTGAAAAGAGCGGCGATGACAAGACCTCCCTGATGTTTTCCGTCAAGGACGAGGTGGGGATCCTGTACCATATGCTGGAGCCGTTTGCCAAGCGGGGGATCAACCTCTCCAAGATCGAGTCGCGCCCTCTGAAGAAAAAGGCGTGGGAGTACATCTTCTTTCTCGACCTGATGGGGCATATCTCCGATCCGGTAATTGCCGAGGCGGTCGAGGAGTTGAAGGGGTGTTGTCAGTTTGTGAAGGTGCTCGGCTCCTATCCCCGCGCTAAGTAGGGGCTCCCGGCCGGCTCCAGATAAAGGAATTTATCAATGCCTCTCATAAATCGCCTGGCCATAATCGGCGTAGGTCTCATCGGCGGCTCACTGGCCCGCGTTCTGCGGGAGAGGGGGGAGGTCGGCGAAATCGTCGGCATCGGCCGCGGCGAGGCCAACCTGATGAAGGCCGTGGAACTCGGCGTCATCGACCGCTATACCACGGACCCGGGCGCGGGGGTCGCCGACGCCGACCTTGTTTTCCTTGCCACGCCGGTCTGTTCGATTGCCGCGATAGTGGCGCAGATCGCCCCGTTCCTCGCTTCCGGCGCCGTCGTAACGGATGGGGGGAGCGTCAAGGAGGGGATCGTTGCCCCCTGCGAGCGGCTCATGCGCATAGGGACGTATTTCGTCGGCGGGCACCCGATCGCCGGCACCGAGCACTCGGGGGTGGAGGCTTCATTCTCAGCCCTTTACCAAGGGCGCCGCTGCATCCTTACTCCGACGGAGCAAACTTGCGGGGAGGCGTTGCGGAAGGTTTCACGCATGTGGGAGACCGCCGGTTCCGAGGTGGTCCTCATGGATGTTCTCAAGCACGACCGGGTGGTGGCGGCGATATCCCATCTCCCCCACATGGTGGCTTACTCGCTCGTCAACGCCGTAGAGGGCTACGACCGCTTCGACGACAGTATCCTCAGGTATTCGGCGGGGGGATTCAGGGATTTCACCCGGATCGCTTCGTCGGATCCCGCCATGTGGCGCGACATCGCCCTGATGAACCGGGACGCTCTGCTCGAGATGATGGAGTTCTTCAGCAGCTCCTTCAGCCAGCTCCGCTCACTGGTGGAGAGCGGCGATGGGGAAGGGATGCGCCGGTTTTTCGAGGAGTCCAAGGAGAGCCGGGACGCGATCCTGTAATCCGAAAAAGCGGTTTTGCCATGGAGACACTGAGACACAGAGGGAATCCAATTATCTCGGTTTCAGGCATAACTTAAGAATATGGTTACGTATTCTTGACATTCTAATGTGTATTTCACCGAATTTACTTTTAACGGTTTTGCTCTGAGTCTCTGTGGCTCTGTGGCAGGTTGAAAGAGATTCACTCAGGAGTTGCTGTGCAAAGCTACACCGTACAACCCGCACAATCGGTCCGCGGCGAGATAGCGGTGCCGGGTGACAAGTCCATATCGCACCGTTCCATAATGCTCGCCTCCATTGCCCGGGGTGTCACCTCGGTCAGGGGGTTTCTCCGGGGCGAGGACAATATTTCCACCCTCAACGCCTTCCGCGCCATGGGAGTATCGGTGGATGACGATGGCGAGACCCTGCGGATCGAAGGGAAAGGTCTGCACGGCCTGGTCGAGCCTTCCAATCTGCTCGATTGCGGCAATTCCGGCACATCGATGCGTCTGATTACCGGCCTTCTTGCCGGGCAGCGCTTCTTTTCCGTCCTCACCGGGGACCGCTACCTGCGCAACCGGCCGATGAAGCGGGTCATCGAGCCGTTGGGCAGAATGGGCGCATCCATCTTCGGCCGTGCCGGAGGGGACCGGGCTCCCCTGGCCATTGTGGGGAAGGAACTGACGGGGATCGACTACGTATCGCCGGTGGCAAGCGCCCAGGTGAAGTCGGCCATTATGCTGGCCGGGCTCTACGCCGAGGGAGAGACGACCGTCACCGAGCCTCACCTCTCCCGCGACCATTCCGAACGGATGCTCCGCTATTTCGGGGCGGACATCGAGACCCTGCCGGCCGGGGCCAGGGTGCGCGGCGGCCGGGAGCTCCGGGGGGGTGACATCATTGTCCCGGGGGACATCTCGTCGGCGGCCTTCTTCATGGTTGCGGCGCTCATCGTTCCCGGCTCGGAGCTCCTCATCAGGGAGGTAGGCATAAACCCGACGAGGACGGGGATTATCGACATCCTCACGGCCATGGGGGGTTCCCTGGAGCTTCTCGACTGCCGGGAACTGTCCGGCGAGCCGGTGGCGGACATTTTCGTCAGGTCGTCGCGGCTCCGCGGCATCGAGATAGGCGGGGACCTGGTTCCCCGGGCCATCGACGAGTTCCCGGTCCTCTGTGTGGCAGCCTCTCTGGCTGAGGGACGGACGGTCGTCAAGGAGGCCCGGGAACTCCGGGTTAAGGAGACCGACCGGATTGCGGCCATGGCCGCCAATCTCCGGAAAGCGGGGGTCACTGTCGTCGAAACGGATGACGGCATGGAGATCGAAGGCCGGGAAAGCCTCATGGGAGGAGAGTACGACAGCTTCGGCGACCATCGCATCGCCATGTCGATGTTGGTAGCCGGTCTGGCCGCCGCCGGTGATGTTACCGTCAGCGACGTGGAGTGCATTGCCACTTCGTTTCCGAGCTTTACGGGGCTTCTCGCCAGGGTCGTCTCCCGATGAGCGGCGGGGGGGTGCGGCAGAGATCCGACGGGCTGATAATAGCTATTGACGGGCCTTCCGGCGCGGGGAAGAGCACCATAACGCGGCTTCTGTCCCAGCGGCTTAACTACCTGTATATCGATACGGGGGCCATGTACCGTGCCGTGGCGGTTGCGGTGCGGCGGGCAGGGGTTTCCGCGGAAGACGACGCGGCCCTCACCGGCCTCTGCCGGGAGGCTGACATAGCCTTTGTCAGGACTGACGGCTGCTGCAATGTCCTGCTGAACGGAGAAGATGTAACCGAGGCCATCCGTACCCCCGAAATAAGCCTTTTGACCTCGAAGATCTCGGCCAAAAAAGTGGTCCGGGACTTTCTGGCCGGCCTGCAGCGGGAACTGGGGAAAAACGGCGGCGTGGTCCTGGAGGGGCGTGACATCGGCACCGTGGTTTTTCCCGATGCCGACGTAAAGTTTTTTCTCTCCGCTTCGGCGGAAGAGCGGGGAAAACGCCGCTACCTCGAGCTGAAGGCCAAGGGGGAAGATGTCTGTCTGGAGAGGACGGTTGCCGAAGCTGCCCAACGTGACGATCAGGACGCCCGGCGTGAGCATGCGCCGCTGCGCAGGGCCGATGATGCCATCGATGTAGATTCGACAAAGCTTTCCATTGATGAGGTCGTGGTACTCATGGAAGAAATTATTTTAAAGGCCGTGAAGGCTGAAGGCTGAAGGGTTATCCATGGAAATAATTCTCGCAAAGCAGGCCGGCTTCTGTTTCGGCGTCAAGAGGGCTACCCAGATGGCCTTCGAGGCGGCGGGGAAAGGGGAGAAGACCTTCACGCTGGGGCCGATCATCCACTCTCCGCAGGTCGTCCAGAAGCTGGAAGACATGGGCGTGAAGGTTATCCGCAGTCTCTCCGAACAGGAAAACGGCACCATTATCATCCGCTCCCACGGCGTTGCCGCCGAGGAAGTCGATGAGGCGGTCCGCAAAGCCCTCGACATCGTCGACGCCACCTGCCCCTTTGTAAAGAAGGCCCAGGAGCACGTAAAAAGCCTTTCCCAGGCCGGGTACGATGTTGTGGTGGTGGGGGATGCCGACCATCCGGAGGTGCAGGGGATCGTTTCCTATGCCAAGGGGAAGGTTTATGTGGTCGGTTCGGGCGAGGAGGCTGCCCGTCTTCCCCGGATGGCAAAGATCGGGGTGGTCGCCCAGACTACGCAGTCGTTTGAAAACCTGGAGAATGTGGTTCTCGAATGCCTCATGAAGGGTGGAGAGATCAGGGTCTTCCACACGATCTGCGACGCGACGGCGGTCCGTCAGGAAGAAGCGAAAGAGCTTGCCCAGCGGGTAGACTGCATGATTGTCATCGGCGGGTATAACAGCGCCAATACCAAACGCCTTGCCGAGGTCTGCTCCGAGTTGCAGCCGAAAACCTACCATATCGAGACGGCCCAGCAGCTTGTTCCGGCCTGGTTCGAGGGGGTCGGCAAAGTCGGCGTGACGGCCGGCGCTTCCACTCCCAAATGGCTGATCGATGAGGTCATTGAACGGATCGAAGAGATGAACAGGGACAAAAAATATTGAATTTTTCAGGGAATGTGCTAAGTTGGAAAGATTCGAAATACGAAATAGTCGAGGGGGTAAGTGTTTCATGAAAGACGAAAAACGGATGACCGGTAAAAACGATGCGCCGATCAAGCGCTTTATCGATACCGAGGACGACCATGAACAGGGCGCTCAAGGTGAGTTTGCCGAGCTGTTCCACGATAGTCTCAAGCAGCTCCAGACCGGAGAGATCGTAAAAGGGGTCGTTGTGAAGGTCAACCAGGACTTCGTCCTGGTCGATGTGGGGTACAAGTCCGAGGGGCGCATTGCGATCAGTGAGTTCCTCGATGAAAACGGCCAGGTTACCGTGAAGGCCGGGGACGAAGTGAAGGTGCTCTTCGAGCGGGGCGAGAATGAGCATGGACATATAATTCTTTCCAAGAAAAAGGCCGAATCCCACGTTACCTGGGAAAAGATCGAAGAAGCCGGTGAAGGCGGGATCGTGGATGGCCGGATACTCTCCAAGGTCAAGGGGGGACTGAACGTCGACATCGGGATCATGGCATTTCTGCCAGCCTCCCAGGTCGATATCCGCCCCGGCGGCAATCTCGACCGGTACATCGGCCAGACCTGCACGTTCAAGATACTCAAGATGAACAGAAAGCGGGGGAATGTCGTCCTTTCCCGCCGCGTGCTTCTGGAAGAAGACCGCGAAGTCATGAAGAAAGAGACCCTCTCCAACCTGGCTGACGGGCAGACCCTGGAGGGGATTGTCAAGAATATCACCGATTACGGCGCATTTGTCGATTTGGGCGGCCTTGACGGGCTTCTTCACATCACCGATATGTCCTGGGGTCGATTGAGCCATCCGTCCGAACTCATCAAGGTTGGCGATAAAATCAATGTCATGGTCCTCAAGTATGACAGTGCCAAGGGAAAGATTTCCCTCGGGCTGAAACAGACCATTCCCGATCCGTGGCTGAGTGTCGAAGGCAAATACGAGATCGGCTCCCGGGTGCAGGGCAAGGTGGTAAGCCTGGCCGATTACGGCGCTTTCATCGCCCTCGAAGAGGGGGTCGAGGGGCTCGTGCATGTTTCCGAAATGTCCTGGACGAGGAGATTGCGGCATCCATCGGAGGTCCTGAAAGCTGGGGATGATGTCGAAGCTGTCGTCCTCGGTGTGGATATCGCCAACCGGCGCATTTCACTGGGGATCAAGCAGACCGAAGTGAACCCCTGGACAGTGATCGGTGAAAAATATCCGGTCGGCACCAAGATCCAGGGCCAGATCAAGAACATCACTGATTTCGGCATGTTCATCGGGATCGAGGACGGTATCGACGGTCTTGTCCATGTTTCCGACATCTCCTGGACCAGGCGCGTCAAGCATCCCGGCGAGATTTTCGCCAAGGGGCAGAACGTTCAGGCCGTGGTGCTCAATGTAGACGCGGAGAACGAGCGGCTTTCCCTCGGCATCAAACAGGCTAACCCCGACCCCTGGTCCGAGATTCCTGAAAAATACCGGCCCGGGACGAGAGTCAAAGGGAAGGTTTCCTCCATCACCGATTTCGGGGTCTTCCTTGAGATCGAAGAGGGGATAGAGGGGCTGGTCCACGTTTCCGAGCTTTCCCAGGAAAAACTCCCCTCCGCCAAGGGCTTTGCCGCCGTGGGGGATGAACTGGAAGCGGTCGTGCTCAATGTGGATACCTCCGAACGGAAGATCGGGCTTTCCATCAAGTCCCTGCAGTCGGCCTCAGAGAAAGCGGAGCTGGCGGCTTTCATGGGGAGTCAGAAGGAAGCCACGTCAAATCTCGGTGACCTGCTGAAGGAAGAGCTCAAGAAGAACGACGACAAATAGCATTTCCCCGGAGACTCCGGAGGAAAACTGAAGTAATAGTATACACTGTTATGCGAGAGTGCGCCGGGGCTAACCGCGCATAATCGCCCATTTTAGCCGGAAGGGGTGGACTGATGACGAAAAGTGAATTGGTGGAAAAACTGGTTGAGGCTCATGCCGTACTCTCCCGGAAAGAGTCTGAAATGGTGGTCAATCTTATTTTCGACTCAATGTGTGAAGCCTTGAAAAAGGGGGAGAAAGTCGAAATCCGCGGCTTCGGCAGCTTTACCATCCGGGAGCGCGAGGCGCGCGAGGCGCGGAACCCGAAAAGCGGCGACATGGTAAAAATCCCCGAGAAACGGACCCCTTTCTTCAAGACGGGGAAGGAACTCAGGGAAAGGGTCAACAACCTTTAGTCGAAACAATGCAGTCTTGCCCGGGTGGCGGAATTGGTAGACGCAAGGGATTTAAAATCCCTCGGTCGCAAGGCTGTACCGGTTCGAGTCCGGTCCCGGGCACCAGTTAATAATCCAAAATGATGCTAAACGGTATGATAAGCTCTGAGAAATCAGGGCTTTTTCTTTTTAAGTTGTCCCGTTATGTACGATACGGCATATTAAAATCCAAGGTAAAAGGGGGTACTTTTGGGGGTGTTTTCTTTTTGGGGAAATTGGATACCCCCAGATAGTTGGAGGGCACTATATGCCTGAATCTAGTGAGCCTTTGTCAGTTGAAGCTGTTGATGCACCAGCCTTTTACTTTCCTTTCGGCCTTCAGGTCTCGAGTCTCGCCTCGGTACTCACTCTTTAAATCTAAGGGACCATGGGATGATCCTTTTATTCATGGTCGTCCTCTTCTTCCTCCCATCCGGTCACCATGGCTTTGGTATGGGCCAGCGGGGTGTGCCCCAGCGTGGTCAGGTAGACATGGGTGAAGAGGAAAGCCCCCAGAGAGCAGGCTGCCAGGTAATGGAGAATGTCCAAGAGTTTAAGCCCGCCGGCGGCGAGGATCAGTTCCCGTAGCGGCGATACATTCATCAGGAGGATGCCGGTCAGGCTGACGACGGGCATCAGGACAAACATGATGGCCAGGTAGGCCGACTTCTGCATCGGGTTGAACTTGTTGTCAGGGGTGGCATGATGGGGATTGGGCCGGCCGAAGAAATAGAGGAAGAAGTAGAAGAATACCTGGCGCAGCAGGCCGTGCTTTATATCTTCCCCATCCGGAACGTAGATATTCCCCAGGTTACGCGCACTCATGGAGTAATAGAAGAACCAGATGGAAAAGGAGAACGCCACGATAATCCCCGCCGCATTGTGGAAGAGGATGGCGGCCCGGTAGCTGCCAAAGATGTTGGCGTATTCCGGGAAGCGGATCTGAATGCCGGTGAGACAGAGGGTGATGATCCCCAGGGCATTGAGCCAGTGCCAAATCCGTATCGGCAGGGGGTGGAGGTATAACATCTTTTTCTCACTCATGGCCATTATCCTTTCTGTTCCTGATATTTCGCGACAGGTACCGAAGGAAACCGTGTCCCACCGGCATGACCAATCCCCCCAACAGGATCAGCAGCCCGATTTTGTTGAGGATGCTGTTGCGGGTTTTGCCGGTCATGTAGAAGTCCGGGGTACTTTTCAAGGCTTCCAGAACCGCCCCCTTTTCAACGGCGATCTTCCGGAACGTGCCGTTATCTTCCGGAATGGCGATGTAACTGGTCTGCATGGCACCGGGGCCGGAGGCATGACAGAAGGTGCAGTCGCGCCGGTTATCGAGGATCTGGAAGCTGTGGGAAGCCGTCTCAGGTGTCATCATCCCCTGCAGGTGCAACCCTGTATACGCCGGGTTGGTGTTGAAACTGCGCAGTTCCACCAGGGAGATGTAGTTGTCGCCGTTAATGTCGATAAGGGAGAGGATGCTCTTTCCTCCCGCCAGCCTTTTCAATTCGTCGTGCCCGGCCGGTTCGAATTTCCCCAGATGGGGTATACCCTGCCGGTTGATGATGTACAAGTTGATAACGTAATTCTTCGAACCGGTGTGGCAGGTGATGCAGGGGAGCATCTCGATGTGCAGTTCGGCCTGGGGCAGCCACTTGGCATGGCTTGCAGTTATCCCGTAGTGGTCGTGGCAGCCGGCACACATCTTGTTGATGTCACTGCCGGAAATCTCCGCCGGGGTTTTGGCCCGGTGCGGGTCATGGCAACCATTGCAGGAGGTTTTGCCGGCATGGCTGCTCTTGGCGTATTCCCCGGCGATATCCGTGTGGCAGAACCGGCAGTCGGTTTTTGCTGATGCTTTCTTTACGGCAGGGTGTCCTGCGACCACGGCGTTGTCATGGCATGCCGGGCAACCGATTTTTGCGTGGTTGGTGTGCCGGTATTTCACAGGATCGATGAAATACTTGCTGCCGACTTTGTCACTTGTGCCATGACAGTCAAGGCACTTCCCATTTTTCCCTTCCGGACCGCCCATTGAAAAACCCGGGCCGGAGGCACGGGTGATTGGAGCCAATAAAGTCAGCAACAGGGTCAGGGTGAGAAAAAGAACCATTTGTTTCTTCGCAGTTATCACTTTTCATACCTCCACGACTGGTTGCACTATGGAAGATATCAGATTAATCATTAAATATCACTAATTTTTATGGAACATGGCATGTGCATGTTGCTTTCTGCTATCGATGGCAATATTTTCCTGCAGTCGCTGTCTACCAAAAGGATATCTCGCCCGCTCATGGCACTTTTCGTTACTCCGGTACGAGGTGGCTGCTATTTTACTTCTTTTGCTGCCACTTCCTTGCGGAACAGGCTGCACACTCCTTTTAGCATCATGCCGAACAGCATCATGCCGGGAATTAACTGAACGGCAATGATCGCTCCCAGAAAGGCGATAAAGAGGATTGCCATGATCCCGCTTCCCTTGTCAATATCTGCCACTGCGGATAGAGAAACTGTTCCGGCAACGACGATGGCCGCGATCAGGCAACTGATAAGCTTTCCTGTTGCCGGTTTTTTCTCGGTTGCTTTCATGATTGGTCTCCTTTAGTAATGTAATTCTGTAGAAGGTTAACCACTTTTTTCAGCTCATGTCATCCGCGCCAACCGTTCCCTTTCCTCGTGGATGTCCCGGGAGGTCTGAGTCCAGATGGTCAAATGTTCGAAAAAGAGCGTAACAAGCCCCGCGATGCACACCAGCGGGAACCAGGTACCGAGGGTGTTCGACATAGCATAGAGCGGGTAAAAGAAGGCCGCCATGCCGAACTGGAGCCAGCCGGAAGAGCCGCGGGCATAGTCCGCACCGCGCCCGGAATGGAGGATCAGGGCGGAGATGGTTGAGATGGCGAGCACCACGTGGACCAGTTCCGGGGACGGGGGAGCTCCGAGGACTTCCCGGACATTCTCGGGGAGGACGCAGAAAAGATCTAACTCTCTCGCCTTGAGCGCGGCGGTGCTGATCCCGAGGAACATGAGCAGTTTCCAGAGCCCCCGGCGGGAGAGGGCATAGAGGTCGTCGATGGAGTGCAGAATCTCCTCACGTCGATGGCCTAAGTTAGCCCTCTTTTCCCAGACGTTCTTCAGTGAGCTTTTCGGTCCAGGTTTCATCTGTCCAGTTATATGTCCGATCATGGTCGCGCCCCCCTTTCCCTTTCCTCTCGGCCGTCAGCTCCCGAGTCCTGCCTCTGCACTCAACCTTTATCTTTCATTAAGCAACCGGGATGCCAACATGTTAACCCGGGCTAACAATTTATCTGTAGCCACTATATTTCCTTTGTATTACAGGAGGATATAGTTTTTTAGGTTTGTCGTGGGGAAGAAAAGGGGCGTCCCGTCGCGGATGCCCTGACGGGGCTGGACCAGATGCAGTTTTATGCGTGGTTACGGGCAATTAGGCTGGATGTGGAGAAAAAAGAGGGGGGAACCGGGGCAAGGATTTTCCTGTCCGGCAGGAATTATCCTGCATGACAGTAATTTCAGTGAATGGAACGGCTAGCTGTTGATTCGGCGCAATAGTGCAGCTGGCGGGGATAACCACTAAGGGGTTTTTTTGTTGTTTAAGTGTCCGAAACGATGCAATACTATCGAATGTTAATAGAGATAAGGTGGCCGAACTATGAAATCTTCCCGAAAAGATAAATCCGGAAATGAGCGTATGAACTCCCTTGAGGCGGAAATCGCCATAACCGCGCTTCATGCCACCGGCGATTACCTCGTGCTTCGCCGGCTCGACCTGGAGAGGGAGACGCGCTTTACGCGGATACCCGCTGAGGGTTCACGGATAGCCCTCTGTCTGGATACCGAGACAACCGGACTGAGTCATACAGAGGACAAGATCATCGAACTGGGCATCGTCGCCTTCGAGTACAATCCGGTGACGGCGGAAATCATCAGGGTCACCGACCGCTTTGCCGGTTTCGAAGATCCCGGGTTCCCTCTCTCGGATGAGGTGAAGGAAATTACCGGCATCACGGATGAAATGGTTGCCGGGCACGCATTCGATGACGACCGGGTTAATGCCCTGGCTCAGCAGGCGACCGTGGTGATTGCCCATAATGCGGCGTTCGACCGCCCGTTCGTCGAGGCGCGCTTTCCACACTTTGCCGACCTGGCCTGGGCGTGTTCCATGGCGCAGATCAATTGGCAGGCAGAACGGATTGCCGCCCGCACGCTTGAGTACCTCCTCTACAAGTGTGGCGGCTGGTGCATCAATGCCCATCGGGCAATGGATGATGCAGAAGGACTCCTGGGGCTTTTGCTGGCACAGTTGCCGGTCAGCGGCACCCCGATATTCAAGGCACTCCTTGAGAGAGCACACGAGACGACATCGAAGGTGTACGCCGTGGGAGCGCCGTTCGATACGAAGGATATCCTGAAACAGCGTGGTTACCGGTGGAATGACGGCTCAACGGGCGGGTGCAAGGCCTGGTGGCGGGATGTGCCGCAAGAGGCTGAGCGGGAAGAGCTGGCCTATCTTGCTGAGGAGATCTATCCTGGCGGGAATACCAAATCGGTAGCAATCAGCAGGATCGACGCGCACTCGAGATTTTCCGTGCGAGAGGGATAGGATGACCTTTCCCGTTGACTTAGCCCGGCAAAGGGTGTATTGAAAAGGCGTAATTTTAATATGTTACGGAGGGCCTTAACGATGGCTTCCGAACATCGAAGGGATATACGATGATTTGAGAGCCGCCTTGGTCAAAGATTTATGACGGGCGGTTTTTTTTACGAAAAGTTGAACCATAAGAATGGTTGATATTTCATGAAAGTCGGGATAATTAGTGCAAATTAGCGGTTCGGGCAAGAATCGTCAATGCCGCTGTCGAAGCAACGCATGCATTGACGGTCGCCACGCAGAGGTCATCGATGATACAACAAAAAAACGTGCGCAAGATAGGTTCTATTCGCCCCCTGGCCCGCTTCGTCGGGATTTCCGTGCGCGATCTCATCGTAACGGCCGGCCCCCTGGTTCTCCTCACCATCGTAGCGATCGGGGCGGCCTACTGGTACATTCGTCCCGCACCACCCGACACCATCACCGTCACCAGCGGCCCGACCGGCAGCACCTTCCGGCTCACTGCTGAGAAGTACCAAAAGATACTGGCGCGCAAAGGCGTGAAGCTGCAGATCCTGCCATCTGAAGGATCACTGGAGAACCTCAAGCGGCTGAACGACCCGGCGTATCGCGTCGATGTCGGTTTTGTCCAGGGGGGATTGACAACCGGGATGACTCTAGACAAACTGGTTTCGCTGGGGAGTGTGTTCCATGAGCCGCTCGCGCTTTTTTACCGTGGGGAGACGCCCATAAACTGGCTTTCCGAGTTGAACGGGAAACGGCTCGCAATCGGACCGGAGGGGAGTGGGACTCATGCCCTGGCCTTGATTCTGCTCAAGGCCAATGGCATCGAACCGGGCGGCGCGACGACGCTCCTGGACCTGGGCGGAGAAAACTCTGCCCAGGCCCTGATCGGGAACAAAGTCGATGCCGCGTTCCTAATGGGAGATTCCGCCACGCCGCCGATCATGCGCTCGCTTTTATGGACACCCGGCATCCGGCTCCTCAATTTCGCGCAGGCTGACGCCTATGCGCGCCGCTTCCCGTATTTGTCCAAACTCGATCTTCCTATGGGAGCGTTCGATTTTGGCAAGAATGTACCCCCCCAGGACATCCATCTGATCGGACCTACCGTCGAGCTCGTCGCGCGCGAGAATCTGCATCCCGCACTCTCCGACATGCTGATCGAAGCGGCGCGGGAAGTACACAGCGGCGCAAAACTGTTGCAGCGCGCGGGGGAGTTTCCCGCGCCACTGGAGCATGAATTCCGCATCAGCGACGACGCGCGGCGCTACTACACATCGGGCAAGAGCTTCCTCTATCGCAGCCTGCCGTTCTGGCTGGCTAGCCTGGCGGACCGTTTGCTGGTGGTAGTGGTGCCGATCATCGTGCTGCTGATCCCGGGGGTGAAGCTGGTGCCGGCGCTCTACAGCTGGCGTATCAGGTCGCGCATCTACAGGTGGTACGGCATCTTGATTGCACTCGAACGGAGCATGCTTGCTCAGCCGTCGCCCGCGGAGCGGCAAGAGCTGCTCAAGCGGCTCGACGACATCGAGGCCGAGGTCAACAAAATGAAAATGCCGCTGGCCTACGCCGAGCAGTTCTACGTGCTCCGCGATCACATAAGTTTCGTGCGCGTGAGGTATACGGACAGCGCGGACGGGACCTGAAACTTGGGTATTCACAGGACCTTTGTGTATTTAAAAAGCCCTGCCGGCAGAGTCGGCAGGGCTTTCCCATTATAGATGTTGGCGCGACTTGGTCGTTTTTGTATTCTGGAAGGGAATTCGGGAACGGATTTCGGGTCTGCCAAGATGCCGGGATGAGGAGGTTACTTCATGTAAAATCGAATTTCACCGGACACTAGCTGAACTCTGCCCGCAAAAACAGTGTAGCGTCAGTGCGCCTTCACAAAAAAATAATCGTTGAGCAGACTTTCCTTGTTGTAAACCAGCCGGTTCCCCTCTCTGTCTACCACAGTGCCGCCGGCGCATTCGACAACCGCCTGGCCGGCAGCGGTATCCCATTCCATGGTGGGGCCGAAGCGCGGGTAAAGGTCTGCCTTTCCTTCGGCGACGACACAAAACTTGAGCGAGCTGCCGACCGCTACGGAACCGGCAACGTTGATCCCCAGTAAATAATTATCCAACTCTGCCGAAGGGTGAGAGCGGCTCTTGACAACCGTCAGCCCCGCATCGGGAGGGGTGCGGGCGTGAATCCGGACGGCCCCCTCACCGTTCTCTACACGCCATGCGCCGAAGCCCCTGACCCCGTAATAGGTTTTCCCCTGGGCCGGCAGGTGAACCACCCCGGCTGCCGGGATTCCCTCCTCGATAAGTGCGATGTTGACGGTGAATTCCCCGTTCCGCTTGATGAACTCCTTGGTGCCGTCCAGCGGGTCAACCAGCCAGAACCGGCGCCAACCCGATCTCTCCCGGTAGGGGATATCCCGCCCCTCTTCGGAAAGGATCGGGATACCGGGGTAGAGGTCCCGCAAGCCGGTCTCGATGATCTCGTGGGCAGCTTTGTCCGCATCGGTCAAAGGTGATGCATCCGCCTTCATTTTCACCGCGAACGTGCCGCGGTAAATCTCCATTATCGCAGCACCGGCCTTTTCCGCCAGCGCGCATATTTTCAGAATATCGATGTCGCCCATTCACCCGCCTTTACAACAATACGCCGATCTCTTCCATTGTTTCGACAATGCGCTTTGCCGCTGTTTTCAGATCTTCCGATTCCAGGAAGGCAAGATCGGTATTCTCCGGGACTGCCTCCCGGACGAACGACATATGGACCATGACAACCGGATGGGGGTGAACGAGGGTCCGGATTATCTGGTGGTCCGCCTGGGCAAACGTATTGGTGGTGGAAACCACGATCTGCCCGGCCCTCAGCAGCACCTGGGCCACCTCGCCGAAGCGCCGCACCATTTCGTCCTTGTCTTCGCCGGAAAGGTCTATGTCCAGGCCTATCTGGAGGTTCTTCCCGTCCAGGAGGTAGACCTGCCTGCCGCTGTCGAACAGCCTCCGTTCCAGATGGCGGGCCAGCCTCGCCTTGCCGGAGCCCCGCTCACCGGTGAACAGGATGATGCCGGCGTTGTGGCCGTTTCTCTGGACCCTCTCGGAGAGCTGAACCTCGCCGCGGCGCCACTGGAAATCGCGCAGCCGCGCCTCCCGGCGGAACTGCTCCTGCTCATCCTTGAGGGACTCCATGATGATGCCGCCCCCCCAGATGTCGCAGCCGTCGATGATCACGAAGCGGCCGGTGACATCAACATCGGCATAGCAGTCAAAGGCAATCGGCTTTTTAGTCCTGATTATTACTTCCGCCACATCATTCCGTTCAAGCCGGTCCTTTATCCCGACCTGGCAGAGGGTCGAGGCGTCGATGATCCTGGCAATCGACTCCAGTTCCATCTCGACTTCCCTGGTGGCGAGGCGGAGAAGGTATTTGCGGCCCATTGCCAGCGGCTCTCTCCCCATCCAGAAAACATTTGCCCGGAAATGGTCGGAAACTTCCGGCGATGACTCTTTCAAGGAAGCGATCTCGCCCCGTTCGACAAATATCTGTTCGTCCAGGGTGAAACCGGTCGATTTGCCGGCGGAAACGGCAACGGGGAGATACGGGACATTGAACCCTTCGATGGTCTTGACCAGAGCCGTCTTGTTCGAGGGGGAAAATACCAACGTGTCCCCCACCCGCAACTCTCCGGCTTCGACCCTGCCGGCAATGATGCGGCGGGCATCGAACTTGTAGACATCCTGCACCGGGAAACGGAAGGGGAGATCGGTCCGTGCCGGCAGCTTCATGAAGAGGCCGAGGCTTTCCAGCACCGAGGGCCCCTGGTACCAGGGCATGAGATCGCTTTTACGCACCACGTTGTCGCCGTTGCGGGCGCTGGCTGGAATGAAGCGCTGGGGCACGACGTTCAGTTCCCGGAGAAAGGCGCGAAACTCCTTTTCGATGGCAGTGAAGACCCGCTCGTCATATTCAACCAGGTCCATCTTGTTGACAACTACTACGACCTGCCGGATGCCGAGCAGGCTCAGCATGTAGCCGTGGCGCCTGGACTGTTCCCGGACCCCTTCGACGGCGTCGATAATGAGAACTGCCGCCTCTGCCCGGGCGGCGCCGGAAATCATGTTCTTGAGGAATTCCTTGTGCCCCGGGGCATCAATGATGATGTACTGCCGGTTCTCCCAATTGAAGAAGGTCCGGGCAGTATCGATGGTGATCCCTTGTTCCTGTTCCTCCAGGAAGGCATCGAAGAGAAAGGCGTACTCGAAGGTTTTTCCCTGTTGCGTGCAGATATCCCGGACCTTGTCGAGGTGGCCGATCGGCAGGGAGTCGGTATCCGCATAGAGTCGGCCCAGGAGGGTCGATTTGCCATGGTCCACGTGGCCGACGAACACGATCTGGAAGTGCTCTTTTGATGGTGCGGCAGTTTCGTTATTCATCACATATATCCGTCTTTCCGGAGTTTCTCCATGCCGCGGTCGGCGTCCTGCGCCCGGCCGGATCGTTCGGCGACCTTCGTGGTGCGCAGCTCCGCGATGACTTCGTCCACTGTCCTGGCGGTCGATTTAATTGTCCCGGTGCAGGGTGCGCAGCCGAGACTCCGGTAGCGGGTCCCGTTCCCCTGGTCGAAATAGAGCGGGATCACCGGGATGCTCTCTTTTTTGATGTATTCCCAGACGTTGATCTCGGTCCAGTCCAGCAGGGGATGGATGCGCACATGGGTGCCGGGCTCGAAGCGCGTCTTGAACTGGTCCCACAGCTCCGGCGGCTGGTCCCGGAAATCCCAGTCATTGTTCTTGTCCCGGGCGGAAAAGTAGCGCTCCTTGGCCCGGGTCCCCTCCTCGTCGGAACGGACCCCGACGATCACCCCGTTGTATTTTTTCTCGTCAAGGACAATCCTGAGCCCCTCGGTTTTGAGGGCGGTGCAGCATTCGAGGCGCCCCAGAGACGGATTCATTCCTTCATCCAGCGCTTTCCTGTTCTGCCCCACCACCATGGTCAATCCCCACTCATCGGCCAGTTTGTCCCGGTAGGTGATCATCTCCGGGACCTTGTAGGAGGTGTCGATATGGACGAGGGGAATCGGGGAGTGACCGAAGAATGCCTTGCGCATCAGCCAGAGAAGGACGGTGGAGTCCTTGCCGATCGACCAGAGCATACAGATGTTGTCGAAATTCTTGTATGCCTCCCTCATTATGTAAATGGACTTGTCTTCCAGTTCTTCGAGGTGCTTCATGCCTGTTCTCCCGCTTTCACTGCCGCTGCCGCCTGCTTTCTCCAGAGCTCTTCCTGCTGTTCGAGGTAATCGGTGACCCTGTTGACGGAATCGGTAATATCCAGCCATCCGGTGTCGATGACCAGCTCGGGATTACGCGGCTCTTCATAGGGGCTGTCGATTCCGGTAAACTGGGCGAGCTCCCCGGCCCGCGCCTTGCGGTACAATCCCTTGGGGTCCCGTTTCTCGCAGATATCGAGATCACATTTCACAAAGATCTCGATGAATTCCGACTCTCCCAAAAGGGCGCGGACCTGATCCCGGTCTTCCCGGTACGGTGAGATGAACGCGGCAAGAACCACGACACCGGCATCGACAAAAAGCTTGGCTACTTCACCGATGCGCCGGATGTTTTCCCGGCGGTCCTCTTCAGAAAAGCCGAGATCGCCGTTCAGTCCGTGGCGGACATTGTCGCCGTCCAAGATATAGGTGTACCATCCCTTTTTAAAGAGGGCCTCTTCCACCCGATGCGCCAGGGTCGACTTGCCTGCCCCGGAGAGCCCGGTAAACCAGAGGACCTTGGAGCTGCGCCCGTTGCGCTGCTGATAATCCGCTTTCGTCAGCCGGCGCTCGTACCAGGTGACATTTGTGCTATGTTTTCTCACCAGATTCTCCAGGAAGCGGCGATAACCGGAACCGTAACCGCCAGATACATCAGTTTTGCCGGAAACCGCGGCTACTTTGCTGCCGGGGCATAAGGAGCCGGTGCCGGTTGAGACTCAGGCTTCTTTTCGGATTTGTCGCAGTCCCGGCATTTCTTGTGCTTCTTGCATTCCTTCCCTTCTTTACAGTCATTACATTTTTTGCATTCCATGCAGTCGTTGCACTTTGCACAATCTTTGTGGTCTTTGCACTTTGCGCAGTCTTTTAAGTCCTTTCCATGCCCGGCTCTATTGCATTTGTCGCACTGCACCTTCTCTTCTTTTTTCGCGCCAACGGCAGGTGGCGCAGTGGCAGGCACAGCGGCTGGAGCCGCGGGCTCAGCGGCGAGCACAACGCCGGCGAAGGCAACTGCAACGAAAGCAGCAACGAATGTGGCCAGGACCTTTTTCATCTCTGTATCCTCCATGCAGTATGATGTAAATTCATCTCTTCCGATAAATCAAAGCGGATTTGCATAAACCGCGCAAATCCGCATAGATTCTTGAGGAGACGGCAGGCAGCCGGTGATCGTTGCACAATGGCTGCTCATTATCAATCTGTTCCGATCTTTAAAAAATATCACTTTGTTTTATACATCGACAGAAATTAACTTGTCAAGTTTTCCCGCAAGGTTTCGCGGGATGTCTCAGGTTTCCTTGCGACGGGACATGCTAGGTGCCAGTAATTTGTCACCACAGCACTATCAATGTCTGCTCGAACACTTTTACCGACAGTACTCCATGACGTGTATAACTGACCGAAATCGTAAATCTATATGAACGGATTAAATTGTTAACGTAAAATAATATTAAAATTATTGCGATTCAGTAATACTTCTGTTTGTATGCAAATAATTGAACTGCCATAAGGCATAACACTCCGTTATATGGAGAAATTTTCTCCGACAAGAGCAAACCCGGAGCAATCCGGGGACGCAGAGTCACGGGTCCGAAGCATCAGGACGGCCGGGCCGCCGAAGAGAGTTGAAGTTGTGCAGCTACCGGTTGCCAGCTCTTCCTGCGAGAAGACAAGACGGTCCACTCCGTCCCGTAATCTTTTCCACGGTCCTTCCGCGAAACGCCGTCCTTCCCGACATGTCTCTCCTACTCTTCGGTGATCCCTTTTCTCCCGGTAAGCTTCAAATCGTAGTGCAGTGGCGATAAATTATCTCGATGAAGCTGCAGGTCACGCGCTCTCCGGGCAACCCTGTCGGAGGGAAGCCCTTACAGCAGTGCTGTGATGCGCGTTGCCGAAATTATAACAATGAAGCTGATATGCGCAGTTACCGGTTTGCCGGTAATCTGTCCGGAATTTTACAGGAAACTAAGGAGGCATGATAATGGGAGAGAAAAACGTCAGAATTCATTATGTACTGTTTGTGCTGTTCATGGTCTTCGTGCTGTTGTCAACAGCTACGGTTGGCACTGCGGAGACCCCTGACGAACGGCGGGAACGGCAGCGCCAGGAACAGCAGGAACGGCAGCGCGAGGAACAGCGAGAACGGCAGCGTGAGCAGCAGCGGGAACGGCAGCGCGAACAGCAGCAGGAGAGACAACGGGAGCAGCAGCGGGAACGGCAGCGCGAGCAGCAGCAGGAACGGCAGCGCGAGCAGCAGCAGGAACGGCAGCGCGAGCAGCAGCGGGAACGGCAGCGCGAGCAGCAGCAGGAGAGACAGCGCGAGCAGCAGCAGGAGAGACAGCGCGAGCAGCAGCAGGAGAGACAGCGCGAGCAGCAACGGGAGCGGCAACGGGACCAGCAACAGGGGAAACAGCGGGAGCAGCAGCAGGAGAGACAACAGCAGGAGAGACAACAGCAGGAGAGACAACAGCAGCAAAAACAGGAACAGCAGTACCAAAGGCGCCAGTCGCAACCAGCCGGCCCGTCGTATTCTCCTTCTTCCCCGCCGTCGCGGCGACCGGAGAGCCCCGCACCTCCCGTGAGCAGGCCAAGCGGCTCCGGCAGCATGAAGTTCTCCACCGGCGGCGCGAAGAGCCCTGCCCCGACGGAAGCCAAACCAGCCGGCTCCGGCAGCATGAA
>JBGPCQ010000009.1:0-36550 GCA_041481895.1 Geobacteraceae bacterium
CGTGAGCGGCTATCCTGAAGATTTTATTAAAAAAAGCGGAAGACTTGAGGAAGATTCCGAACTGCTCCTGAAGCCGATCACCCCGCAGAAGTTATTGCTGAAGATACGGGAGGTGCTGGATAAATAGTTTCCGTCCGGAAACTGTTAGTTTCACATCCGGAGTTTTCGGATGGAAACCAGGATTACAGAAAAGCCTGCGGCAGGGTGTCAATCGGCAGCGACCTTGATCCTGTTGCGCCCTTCCTGCTTTGCTCCGTAGAGCGCCCTGTCGGCCGCGGAAATGAGCGCATCCGGGGTAGGATAACCGCCGGGGGTGGCGGTAGCTATGCCGATGCTGACCGTTACGACATCTTTCACCGGTGACGTTTCGTGCGGGATGCCGATGGCAGTTAATGCTTCATGCAGGGTCCCGGACAAAAGGACTGCCCCTTTGCTGCCGGTATCGGGGAGCACGATGATGAATTCTTCCCCGCCGAACCTGGCGACGAGATCGGTCGGCCTTTTCACCAGGCGAGTCAAGGCGGAGGCGACGGTTTTCAGGCAATCGTCGCCTGACAGGTGGCCATAGGTGTCGTTGTACGCCTTGAAACAGTCGATGTCGATCATGATGATGGAGAAGGGGCGCATCTCCCGCTGGGACAAGCGCCATTCCCGTTCCAGGAACTCGTTGAAGAAGCGGCGATTGGCGATTCCGGTGAGAGGGTCATGGGTCGCGAGACGTTCCAGTTCCCGGTTGGCTTCTTCGAGGAGACCTGTCAGAATGAGCAGTTCATTTTCCCGCGCCCTGCGCCGGTCCATCTCATGCTTGAGCCGCAGGGCGGAACAGACCCGGGCGATCAGTTCGGACCGGTGCGGCGGCTTCGTAATATAGTCGATCACACCGGCGTCGAACGCCACCTGGAGGTTGTCCAGGTCCTCCACCGCCGTGACGATGATGACGGGGATGTCGCTGAAACGCTGATCGGCCTTGAGGCGGCGGCACGCCTCGATGCCGTCGATGCCCGGCATGACGACATCCATCAGGATCAGGTCGACGTCCGGATGCTTCCTCTCCCCCCCCTCGAAGCCGAGCAGCGCGAATGCCTCGGCAGCGGATTTCGCCTGGATTATATCGGTATATCCGGACTCCTGCAGAACAGTTTCGAAATACGACCGGACAAGTTCCGAATCGTCGATGACGAGAATGCTCATGATAACTCCCGAGGGTATGTCGTGGCGCTGCGGTTAACCCGGCGCTGCCCGGGCCGGAGAGCAGGTGAGCGGGCAGATGCTGTTATTTCTACAGTATATATCTAATGAGAGGCCGCGTCAAAAAATAGGTTCATTCTTGAAAAAGTTGAAAAGCTAACACCGCCTTTTATCCTGATTTCGTATTTGCGCTGTGCCAGGTAAAAGCTTTCCAATTTAAAAGCGAAAGATCCAAAAAATACCGTCCCGGAACGATGCGGTCTGCATCGGTGTTCGAGAATGCTTCCTAAAATTCTGTTTTCGTTGCGGGTGGAATGTGGTATTCTGATTCAGAAGCAACATCATGAGGAGGAGAGTAAATATGAAGAAGTTGTTACTGATAGGTGCGATTTTCATGCTTGCCGGGTGCGGGGCTGACTTTTTCCCGGCTAACAATGGTGGTGGTGGTGGTACTTCTGCGAGCCCGGCCGCGATCACTTTTACTCCAAATAATGTTACTCAAGCTGTAGCTAATACCGGGGCTTTTGTAACATCTAACACTGTCACTGTAATAGGAAATAACCCGGGCGGTTGGACAGTGTCAATACTGAATGATCCAGCTGGCGTTACTACTCAATTTTCGATCGCCAATGGAGCCTTTACCACTACGCCGGGAACGATTCTGCCGAATCAGACCCTGGTCCTTCAGCATAAACCCTCTACAACGATTGGAGGTCAAGCTGTTTCCACAATCCAGGTTGGCCAATTGCAAGCGGCTTGGATTTCTACTACCACTCCATGATACAGCTTTTACACATTGGTGCATGAGTAAAACGAAAAATCCCGGTTTTTATGCCGGGCTTTTTTGTAGCTTAACGTCACTGATAAGCCTTGATTCTGCAATGCCTAAAAACGATCCCCTTTGCAAAACGGCACGGGTTGCGCTATTCTGGCGACATTATCATTAACAAGGACTGGGGGCGCCGGTGTCCGTACGGATCAAGATCCTTCCCGAAAACCTGACCAACAAGATTGCCGCAGGCGAGGTCGTGGAGCGCCCCGCGTCGGTGGTGAAGGAACTCGTCGAGAACGCGCTCGATGCCGGCTGCAGCGAGGTGGTGGTCGAGATCGAGGGGGGGGGGAGGCGGCTCATCAGGGTCACCGACAACGGCAGCGGCATGTCGCGCGTAGACGCCCTCCTCTCCCTGGAGCGCCATGCCACGAGCAAGATTGCGACCGACGGCGATCTCTTTCAGCTTGCCACCCTCGGCTTCCGGGGCGAGGCGCTCCCCTCCATCGCCTCGGTCTCCCGCTTCACCCTCGCCACCCGGGAGGAAGCGCAGATCGAGGGGACCGAGATCTATGCCGAGGGGGGGCGGATCAAGGAGGTCAAGGCCTGCGGCATGGCCCGGGGGACGGCCGTTTCGGTCAGGAACCTCTTCTTCAATACCCCGGCCCGCTTGAAGTTCATGAAGAGCGCAGAGACCGAGACGGGACATGTCGGGGAGTTCATGACCCGCCTCGCCATCTCCCGACCCGAGGTCCGCTTCACCTTCCTGAATGACGGCAGGAGCGTTTTCCGCGCCCTGGACGGCGACCTGCGGGGGCGCATCGCGGCGCTGCTCGGGAATGCCCTGGCTGCCGACCTCTACCCGGTGGATTTCACGGCTGACGGGCTTATGGTCAGGGGGCTCGCCGGCCGCCCCGACTGCAGCCGCTCCGCCTCCTCCCATCTCTATACCTACATCAACGGCCGCTTCATCCGCGACCGGGTGGTGCAGCACGCCATTCTCCAGGCCTACCGCAATTTCATGGAACGGGGCCGCTACCCGATCGTGGCCCTGTTCATCGATCTCCCCCCGGCCGAGGTGGACGTGAATGTTCACCCGACCAAGCACGAGGTCCGCTTCCGCGAGCAGGGGAGGGTGCACGACGCCATCCAGGCCGCAGTGGAAACGGTCCTGCGGGCCACCCCGTGGCTCAGGGGCGCGGCGAAAGAGGAGCCCGCCGTCCATACCGCGCTGCCTCAGTCCCCGGCAAGCACCCAGAGAATTGCCGGGGTACGGGAGGCCCTTGCCCGCTACCGCCCGGAATCCGAGCGTCAGCAGAGCTTCCCTGCGGGGCCCGGAATCCGGAATCCGGAATTCGGAATGGGGAAAGCGGAACTCTGTGCTCCGCACCCCGAACTCCGAACTCTGAACTCCAAACTCCCAACTCCTGAAGCGCCGGGCTATTTTTCCGGTCTGACGATCATCGGCCAGTTCAATGCCGCCTACATCCTCTGCCAGGACGGGTCGGATCTCGTGCTCATCGACCAGCACGCCGCCCACGAACGGGTCGCTTTTGAGCGGCTCAAGTCCCAGGTTGCCGGAGGACGGGTCGAATCACAGGGGCTCCTGTTTCCAGAAACCGTGGAGTTTTCCTTCGGGGAGGCGGCAGCCTCTGCCGAGCACCAGGCGGAGCTTGACCGGCTCGGTTTCGAGCTGGAGTGTTTCGGCGGCTCGACCCGCATTCTCAAGGCGGTCCCGCGGCTCCTGGCGGGGGGCGATTATCTCCGCACCCTGCGCGACATCCTGGAAGAGTTCCAGGGGCTCGGCCGGAGCAGGACCTTTGCGGACGCACTGGAGGATATCCTCACCCGGATCGCCTGCCACAGCGTAGTGCGCGGAGCCCACTCCCTGACTTTCCCGGAGATCAGTGCCCTCTTTTCCCAGATGGATGCCGCCGATTTTTCCACCAACTGCCCCCACGGGCGGCCGGTATTCCGGCGGCTCGGACTTGGCGAGATCGAGAAGATGTTCAAAAGACTGTAATAAATTAGCGGCTTATCAATCTTCAGCCAGTGGAATCTACGTCTTGAGTCAAGACCACGAACCGCCCGCTCACTTCGCTCGCTCAAGAACGCTAAGGACGCAAGGGAAAGACAAGGATCTTTTCAGGGGTTAAACCCTTTTCAGTTCTGGTTTTCTTTGCGTTCCTTGCGTTCTTCGCGCTTACAAAGGTTTTTGAAGATCAGAACTAATTGGCATTAATTATGAGTATGAATTATGAGTGCGACAAGGCTAAGATTGTCATTATCCTCGGCCCGACCGCTGCCGGGAAGACGGAACTTGCTGTCCGTCTTGCCGAGCGCTTTGCCGGGGAAATCGTCAATGCCGACTCTCTCCAGGTCTACCGGGGGATGGATATCGGTACCGCAAAGCCCTCGCCGGAACTGCGCAGCTGCGTTCCCCACCACCTGATCGATATCGTCGACCCCGCTGCGGACTTCTCCGCCTCCGACTTCCGTCGGGAAGCCGGCCGGGTGATAGCGGAGATACGGCGCCGCGGCAGGAAGGTGTTCCTGGTGGGGGGGACGGGTCTTTATGTAAAAGCCCTCCTGCGAGGGCTGGCCGCTACGCCGACCGGCGGCGGAGCCGTCCGGAGAGAGCTCGAAGAAGAGGCCAGGGTGACCGGTGGTGCGGAACTCCTCCGGCGTCTCGCGGAGGTTGACCCGGAAACCGCACGCAGCCTGCACCCCAACGATCTGGTGCGGATAATCCGCGCTCTGGAGGTTTACCGCCAGACCGGCCGCCCTATTTCGCAGTTCAGGAACGAACACGGTTTTGCCGACGATTTTTACGACCACCTGAAAATCGGCATTTCAGTTGAGCGGGCGGAACTCTACCGGCGGATCGAAGCGAGGGTGGAGCGGATGGTTGACGAAGGTCTGGTCCGGGAGGTGGAAGGACTCCTGGCGGCCGGCTTCGACCCGCGACTCAAGCCGCTTCGCTCCATAGGATACAAGGAAATCTGTGCCCATCTCACAGGAGAATATCCGCTCGACGAGGCGGTGCAGCTTATCAAGAGGGACTCGCGACGCTATGCCAAGCGACAGATGACCTGGCTCAAGTCGGATAATGAAATTAATTGGGTTGAATATCCCGGCGAATTTGATACTATTTGTAACTATGTAATTGAATTTTATTCCTAAAGGAGAGGACCATGCCGAAAGCGCCATTCAATATCCAGGACCAGTATCTGAACCAGTCGCGCAAAGAGCGGGTCAAGGTTGTTGTCCAGCTGATGTCCGGCGAAAAAATGGAAGGTTACATCAAATCGTTCGACAATTTTTCCGTTCTCATGGAAGTCCACGGGGATATCCTCATCTACAAGCATGCCATCTGCTGCATAACATCGATGGACGGTAATTTCCGGCTGCATCAGTAGCCCGGTCCGGAGCACGACCGTCCCCCCCTCCTGAACGCCAGGGGCGTACCCTGTACGCCCCTGAACTGCCCATCTCATTTCCCACGTAAAATCGACAGTTTTACAATGAAACGCTGGAGTACAAGTTTAAGCCGCTGCTGCCACTTGCCTGGGCATCTGAGTAGATAGGTAAATAAGTACATAATTATATACTCAGGATGGGACATCTGCCGGGTTTTGATCGCCCTTGTGGATGCCTGGCTGGCGGTAATGCTTGCGCAATGGTAAACGTTGACAGGCCGCGAGCGGAGGAGTAATTTAGTTTCCATCCGGAAACGGTTCTTTTCCGCCTTGGCGGTGTCAATCTTCAGGGTTGTTTGTGCGGCGTACCGATGTACGCCTCCGCGCAACCCCTTGATTTCCTTGCCAGGACGACAACGAGCAGAGCGAGTTGGACCGCGCATGCGCCACGCAGGGGTCGACCGAAAGGTCGAGTCAAAAATCCCTCGTTTCCGAATTGAAAACCAAGAGTGTCACATCCGGAGTTTCCGGATGGACACAATTTAGCAGGCATCAGCAGAATACTAAAAACCGGATGAGGATGGGTGACGCCATGCAGGGGAACCATGATCATTGAACCGGGAGGGGCCGCCCCGTCAGAAATAGTCTGACCGGGCGGCTTTTTTATCGCGTCGTCCTGTTGCCGGGAGTACCTAGCAGTGCCACAAGGCCATGTCAGGCCGGATCGGAGATCGATCGGGGACGTATGAAGAAAGCCTTCAGACTGAATCTTGCAATGATATGCTGCGCAGTTGTCATGACCAGTGCCGCTTCGAGTGCCCACGCCGGGCCGGACCTTGCCGAACGGGTCCTTCCGGAGATCAACCTTGCCCGCACCGATCCGCAGGCCTACGCCGGTTTTATCCGGAATTTCCGCAGGCAGTACCAGGGAAACACCTATCGCCTGCCGGGGTCGCGTGACGTCATCAAGACTACCGAAGGGACCAGGGCGGTTGACGAAGCGATCCGGTTCCTTTCCCGCCAGCAGCCGCTTCCCGCACTTGCCCGGTCGGAAGGGCTGGCCGCCGCGGCGGCGGAGCTCGTCAGAGATGAGGGGGAAAGCGGCGCCGTCGGTCACCGTGGAGGTCGGAGCGGGAACCCGCGGGAGCGGATCGGGCGGCACGGGGAGTGGCAGGGGTGGATCGCGGAAAATATCAGCTACGGCCCCGACGAGGCGCGCCTCGTGGTCATGCAGCTCATTATCGACGACGGCGTGCCGGACCGGGGGCACCGGAAGAATTTTTACAGCCGGGACTTCAGGAAGGCGGGGGTTGCCTGCGGTCCCCATCCCGGCTACGGGAATATGTGCGTGATCGATTTTGCGGGCGGGTTCAGGGAGTGGCGAGAAATAAAGGGGCGATGAAACTGAACCGCTCTGCAGTTAGAGGTTCCTGATCAGCGTCGATCTGCGGCCATGGTACAATAAAAAATATATAACCTAAGGGAGGGTGGCGTGGCAATGTCCAGAGGTATGCCTGTGAAAATCAATAAAGTCTTCAGCCATGTGTGGATTGCGGCAGCTGCCCTGTTTATGCTTGCCGGCGCCGCTTTCGGCGGGGATGCAACTGATTTTCACCCGTTCGAGAAAGGGGAGTATGAATCCGGTGATTTCGACGTCACCACGCGAATTTACACCCACGGCAAGGTGAAGGTAAAGATCACCCAGGCAAAGAGACTCGGCTCCCCGTCGGGTGAGCCGCCGGACGCCTGCAGGGCCTGGCTGGAGGTGTTCGAGGGGAAAAGCAGGACCCGGCAGATATATTTCGACGATATCAGCCCGGCCGGGTTCTCTTTTGGCCTGTCCGTCCCCGGGAAACAGCCGTCACCCGACTACCTGGCGGTAGTGAAAAACGGCGACTTCGACGGCAGGCTGTTTCTTATCGACAGAAAGGGAACGATGACCGACCTGCCGGGAGGTTTTTATTTTGTTTCCTTCGACCGGAGGTACCTCTACAGCGAATATGCTGCCGACAGCCAGGAGGTCGTGGTTTTCGATCTTTTATTCGGGAAAACCGTGCTGGACACGAAAACCGCCGATGCTTCCCTGCTCCCCGGGGATATCTACGACTGGTATCACGACGGCAAGAAATTTTTCTTCACCATTGTCAAGCCGGGGGGGACCGGCACGGGACTGGTGCAGGAGGAGAGGCGATCGGTGTACGAGGTAAAATTGAACCCTCCCGGCATCGTCAAAGTCCCGGCGGATTTTTCCACTCTTCACCATAAGAAGTGGGACTTCGATCCGCGCACATTCAAGGACTGCTGCAGCGAGCCGGTGAAAAAGAAGGAAGTAAACGACGGAAGCGATTATTGATCGTTCGTGCGGAGGATTCTCTATGCCCATCCTGCGGCAGATTGCCCAACTTGGCCAGCCGGTCCTGCGTGAACCGGCCCGCCCCGTCGCCGACCCGGCTGAGCCGGCTGTCCAGTCGCTGATCGACGATCTCCTGGCGACGGTGGCCGTGGTGGACGGAGTCGGGATTGCCGCGCCGCAGGTCTACGAGCCACTGGCCCTCTTCATTGTTGCCTCCGGGCCCAATCGCCGCTATCCCGATGCCCCGGAAATGGCGCCGACAGTGGTGATAAATCCCGAGATCATCTGGGTTTCGGGCGAAGTCGAAAAGGAGTATGAAGGGTGTCTGAGCGTCCCCGGCATTCGCGGCCTGGTGCCGCGGCACCGGCGGATCGGGGTCCGCTATCTGACCCGCACCGGCGAGTTGCGGGAAGAGGAGTACAGCGACTTCATCGCCCGCATTTTCCAGCACGAATTCGATCACCTGCAGGGACTCGTTTTTCTTGACCGGGTCGAGAGCAGTCGCGAGCTTATCAGCGAAAAGGAATACCTGCGGACCTGATACCATTACCGAATGCCGATAAACCCGGGAGGTGCCAATGCCGACTAAAGAAAAAATGAAGCTGGGGGAAATCCTCATCCAGCAGAAGATCCTGACGCCGCTGCTCGTCACAAGGATACTCCGGATCTCCAGTGACACCCACCGGCGGTTTGGACAGACGCTGGAAGATTTGGGGCTTCTTACCGGCGGGGAGATAGCCCAGGCGCTGGCAATACAGTATGGCTACAAGATAGTTTCCGACATCTCCCGGTTTGCTATTTCACCGGAAACACTCAGCCTCATTCCGATGGAAACGGCCTTTGAGAACCGGGTTTTTCCTTTGCAGATAAAAGAAGGAAATCTTGCCCTGGCCATGGCTGATCCCACCAACGACGACATCATTGCCAGCCTCGCGTCCGGCCTGGGGCTGAAGGTGGTCCCTTTCATCACCACCACGCAGGACATCATGCATGCAATCGCGAAACACTACCTGCGGGAGGAGTATGAGTCTCGACCCAACTCGATCCTGGTAGTCGAAACCGACAGCAGGGAGAGGGACCTCCTGGTCTCACCCCTGACCAGGGAAGGGTACCATGTCCTGGAAGCGGTGGATGCGGACGACGGGTTCCAACTGGCACTGCTCCATGTGCCGAAACTGGTGATCACTGCCAAGGAAATGCCGGGGAGTAACGGATACGCCTTTTTTACAACTCTGCAGGGGGTGGCGGAAACGAGAAGGATCCCCGTCATTCTCGTCTCACAGAGAACGAGCGCTGAAGAGGAAGCGACGGCATTCCAGAGGGGATTTTTCGACTGTATTACGATGCCGGTCCCGGACATTACCCTGTTCACGCGGGTGGGGCGTGCCCTGGCCGCAGGAAAGGCTTATGTCCCCTACCGCAAGGGGTCGACAGACTTGGAGATCGGGTAGCGGGGTTCATGTTTCCATTTTCAGAGCCGCTTAGTGCTGATCTTCAGCCAGACACCAAAACCTTTGTAACCGCAAAGCACGCCAGGAACGCAAAGAAAACCTGAAATGGAAAGAGTTTAACCTCTGGATTCTTGCGCTTCCCTTGCGTCCTTAGCGTCCTTGAGCGAGCGAAGTGAGCGGGCGGTTCGTGGTCTTGACTCAAGACGTAGATTTTACTAGCTGAAGATCGACGCAATTCAAATTTTGGGAAGAGATGAAAGGAATGGACTGAAATGAGTGGTGTGCAGTATCTTCTCATTGCCCTGGCGGCAGTCGTCGGGGGGGCGGTGAACGCCATTGCCGGCGGCGGGACGCTGATTACGTTTCCCATGCTTACGGCAGTAGGGATTCCGGCGGTTGCCGCCAACGTGACCAATACGGTGGCGCTCTGTCCCGGCTATCTGGGGGCGACATTTGCCCAGGTGAAGGACCTGAAGGGGCAAGAACGGCGGCTCTGGCTGCTGGTGCCGATCAGCGTGATGGGAGGCATCGCCGGCGGCGTCATGCTCCTGAACACCGGGGAACAGATGTTTCGCTCCATGGTGCCGTATCTGATCCTGCTGGCGGCCGGTCTTTTGGCCCTTCAGGACCAGCTGCGGGCCTGGCTGCTCAAGCATACCGGACAGCCGGGCCAGACGACCATTCACTACGGCTGGAAGGTGCTGCTTATCACCCCGGCCGCCGTCTACGGCGGCTATTTTGGCGCCGGGGTCAGCGTAATCGTGCTGGCAGTACTCGGGCTTGTTCTGGAGGATTCACTTACCCGCCTCAATGCGCTGAAGCAGGCGGTTTCGTTCAGCATCAACATTGCGGCGGCCATTTTTTTTCTCTTCTCAGGGAAGGTTGTCTGGTCGGCTGTGCTGGTGATGGCCGCGGGAGCGCTGGCAGGCGGAGCCCTGGGCGGACGCCTGGCCGGCAGCATCAAGCCGGCCCTCTTGCGAAAAATTGTCGTCACCGTGGGGGTCGTTATCGGCCTGATCTATCTGGTTCGCTGAACAGAAATGATAGAGAGGGAATGCGGATGCGGCACGGCCTGAAAATAATCGTCTTTGTCCTCTGCCTGCTGGCGGCGCACCCGGGCTGGGCGCTGGACGCCTCCCCCCACCGGCAGCTCGTCATTGCCGTAACCGACTCGTGGGATGACCTCGCTGCGACCGTCTACCGATTCGAGCAGTCCGACGGGAAATGGCTGCGGGTGGGAGCAGGGGCGCCGGCGGTGGTGGGAGAGCGGGGTCTTGCCTGGGACCCGACGGTGCCGGGTCGGGACCCGGGCCAGCCGGTGAAGAGGGAGGACGATCTGCGCGCTCCCGTGGGGATATTCGCTCTTTCGACCGCCATGGGATTTTCTCACGGGCGCCCCGTCGGCGTCACGTTCCCCTTCCGCGCTATAGAACCCGGCACCCACTGCGTGGACGACCCGGCATCACGCTACTACAACCGCATCGTCGCCGAACGGGAACTCCCCGGGCCGACCGCGGAGCTCTGGCGATCATCCGAGCGGATGTGGCAGGTGCCCGACCTCTACCGGCTCCTGCTCGTCGTGAGTTACAATGGGGGGAACCCGCTGCCGGGGGGCGGCAGCTGCATCTTCATGCATATATGGCGCGGCCCGGGCCGAGCGACAACCGGCTGCACTGCGCTGGCGGAAAACGCCCTGGCGGAGATCGTGACGTGGCTGAAACCCGACGCGAACCCCGCACTTGTGCAGCTCCCGCTCGAGGTCTACCGGCAGGTCTGGCGGCAGTGGCGGCTCCCTGCGCCGGAGCTCTTGATCGGAAGACGGGAGCCGCAAAAGAGTCCCCTTGTCGATGTGCGGTCAATGGCTCCGGAGGCGGTGGTCGAGATGCGCTATGCAGGACCCGACAATTTTACGGGGAGGGCCGTCTATGACTGCGGACGCTGCTTTCTGCGGCAGGGCACAGCGGAAAAGGTGGCGCGGGCGGTGCGGGAATTGCGGGGAAAAGGATTGTTCCTGAAGCTGTGGGACTGCTACCGCCCCCTGTCGGTCCAGAAGCTGTTCTGGGCGCTCGTACCCGACCAGCGGTTCGTGGCCGACCCGAAAACAGGGTCGCGGCACAATCGCGGCACGGCCGTCGACGTTACCCTGGCGGATGCCGCGGGGCACGATCTGGCCATGCCCACCCGGTTTGACGACTTTTCGCCTCGCGCGGGCCATGGGGAAACCGGCCTTCCGCCAGATGTGCTGGCGAACCGGCGGCTCCTGGCGGAGACCATGCAGAAGGCAGGGTTCCGGCTGCTGCAGTCCGAATGGTGGCACTACGATGATGCCGAGGGGGGCGGCGAACTTCTCGACGTTTCTTTCGGCGATCTGTGCGGCCCTGACGCGATGCCTTCCGCCCGACGGAAAGGGAAGCCTTGACGTTATCCGGATGAGTCTTCCCCGGCCTTCACAAAGACTTTCCCTTTTCCTTCCCCGTTTCGCTGCAGGCAGATGCTTCCCTGATCCGGGGAAAAGGGGGTGAAGCCATGCTGATGCACGATTCCTGATTGTCCCTCCGTTCCTATCCTGTTACAATTACTAGTACCGATAATTTCTCAACGTGGAGCGATCATGCCGCTTACTGTATTCGAAGCCCTCAGGGGGAACATCCGGTCTTTTCTCGGCGGTGCAGTGGTGGAGCTTGTCCCCGGGGGACACGGGGAGAGCATCGATAAAGCCACTATTCGCGAGGTTGTTTCAATCGAGGACCGTCCCTACCTTTTCACGGCCAGGCGGGAGGAGCTTCCATTCACCCGCACCGAAGAGGCCTTCTGCCGGGAACTCCTGACCGCTTTCTCCGCCCTCTACTCCGGCTTCCGGCAGGAAGGTTATGCGGCCCACTTCCGGACGGCGCTGCTTGCGTCCATAATGGACATCACGGTGGCGCGTTCTCTCCGCGGCGACCATCGCAAGGCCTTCTGGCCGATCCAGCAGCTGATCCAACTCCTCAAGAACCTTTCGTACCAGCGCTACGAAGGGACTCCGGCAACTACCGGTTTCATCGTCTACCGCACCACGCTGCCCGAACTCCGCAAGCTGGTCCGGCGCCGGATGCATACCCTGATCTCCCTTGAGCCGTACCAGAGCATTTCCGCCAATTTTCTCGATAACCCCCTGGCCTACCGTTTCATAGATGGGAACAACCTTTTTTTCGCCGCGAATATCCAGATGCAGGTAACCGGCATTATAAGGACGAGCGGCTCCCAGGTCCAGACCGATGTGGAGCGCCTGACCAACCGGGAAATCTTCTCGCTGGTCAGGCACGCGGGTCACGGGGCTTTTGCCGTAACGGTCAACGAGGCCTCCGAAATCGAGGTGATGAGCAGCCCCGACAAGCTCCTGGTGAGGCGTAAAGGGGGGTGGGCCGTCTTCGACCCCGATATCATCCGCTCGTTTCTCGCCGGGAGCATCGACACGGGGGCCGTCGATGATCTGCTCTGGACGGTCTACGCGCTCTCCAAGATCCGGCACGGCACGGTGATTCTGATTTACAACCGGGGGGCGCGGCAGCTGGCCGCCCTGAAGAAAGGGTCGGTGGGGGGCGACGACCCGATTGGCCGGCTTCTCATCAGCCAGGTGAAAGGACGGGCAATCGGCGATCTCAAGCAGTCGGGGACCCTGCTCCGCATCCTCTCCTCCGACGGCATGACGGTCTTCAACAAGAGCGGCAAGCTTCTCGAAACCGGCTTCATCATCGACACCTCCCATGCCCGGGAAGTGGTCACCGGCGGCGGCAGGACCACGGCCGCCAGCGCCGCGTCCTTTTTCGGCAAGGTGCTCAAAGTCTCCCAGGACGGGCCGATCGAACTCTATCAGGGGGGGAGACAGGTCTATCGCTTCGGTTGATCACCGGGAGAGCCGGTGGGCCCCAGGCAGATCAGGAGTGACGGCGGATTTTCGGGTGAGGCGATTCAGGCCCCGGGAATAATTCTATTTTCTCATTGCATTCGCCGTTCTGTGCATAGATACTGTGACCCTGTTCATTCAATAAGGGGGTGTTCCGTGAAGTACATGATCGGTATGTCGTTGAGCCTGGTGCTGGTGCTTGTCCTGGTCGGGATGTCGTTCGCCGCCGGCGGCGACGAGATAAAGTCGGCAGTCGAATCCCGATACCGGATGACCTCCAATGATTTTCTCGGCAATGTGAAAGAAATGGGAACCGTTCTCGTCGTGCAGAAAGAGGGGCTCAAGGCTGGCCGGCCGATGACCCTCTTCAAACCGAATGTCGTCAGTAACGGCCGGGTCGTGACGGCCGGGGGCGGAGACTTGCCGCTTCGCAGCGACTTCGACGGGTACCTGAAGGCAGGCGACCGGCTCTATCTCTACGGTGTCCGTACCGGTGGCGACTACGTCGAACTCTCCATCTACACGGTAAAAAGCTTCAGCGTCTCAGGAAGCGGCACGAGGGGGCCGGCACCTCTTCAGGCCAACGTCCGTTTCCTCTATGATGGGGGGCTGGCTGCGGTCAGTACCCAATTGGTCATGGAAAACATCGGGACCTGGTTCAGGACGGATGAGGAGGTTCGGGACGAAGCGCGGGACAGGGCGAGGTCCGAATCGAAGGCGAAGACCGGGGATAAGCCGACCGGGACGGTCCGGCTCGGCCAGACCGAAGCGGAGGTCGAAGCAATCCTCGGCACGCCGGAGAAGAAGATCCTGCTCGGGTCAAAGTCGGTCTTTGTCTACGGGAACGTAAAGGTCATTTTTATCGACGGGAAGGTTGCAGATGCCGAATAGGCGGGTAAGGGGATACACGCACAAGGGAGACCCGGTTTGTGCCTGCCCCCCATCTCTTCCCATACCTGCTATGCGGACTGCAGCGCATAGAAATGGAGGCAGGCCATGAGCTTCCTCGACCTCGCCCGCCGGCGGCAGAGCGACCGGGGCTACAGCGACCGGAAGGTTGCACGGGAGCAGATCGAGCGCTGCCTGGAGTCGGCGGCGGTGGCTCCATCGGCGTGCAACAGCCAGCCCTGGTTCTTCGTAGTGGTGGACGATCCGGCGCTCCGCACGGCGGTGGCCGGATCGCTGCATGACCTGGTCATGAACCGCTTTGCCCTGTCCGCACCGGTGCTGGTGGCCGTGGTGGCGGAGAAGCCTGCGCTCCTGGCGCGGCTTGGCGGGCTCATCAAGGATAAGCCCTACTACCTGATGGACATCGGCATGGCCGTGGAGAACTTCTGTCTCCAGGCGGCGGACGAGGGGCTCGGCACCTGCATCATCGGCTGGTTCGACGAGCCGAAGGTGCGGGAGCTGCTCGGCATCCCGAAGAGCAAGCGGGTCCCGCTCGTTATCGCACTGGGACATCCATTGGACCCGGCAGTCCGTCCCAAGGTGCGCAAGGGCCCGGGCGAGACCCGGGCGTACAACAGCTACTCCGGGGAGCCGTGCAGTAATTGACCATCATGAAGGAGTTGTAAATGAATAATATGGACAGCTGTCCGTGCGGAAGCGGCAACGCCTATTCCGATTGCTGCGAACCGATGATAACCGGGGCGCGGCCCGCCGAAACGGCGGAGCAACTCATGAGGGCGCGCTATTCGGCCTACGTCGGCGTGAATACCGATTTTCTCCTCGCTTCCACCCATCCCGACCATCGGCAAGGCTACGATCACGAGGGAACCAGGACCTGGGCGGAGAGCGCCGGCTGGCAGGGGCTCGAGATCGTCGACTGTCGGAAGGGGGGGAAGGAGGATGCCGTCGGCGAAGTAGAATTCATTGCCCGGTACAGGGAGAAGGGGGCGGAGCGCGAACATCACGAATCTGCCCGGTTCAGAAAGAAAAATGGGGCGTGGTTTTTTACCGAGGGAACCATGGTGAAACCGAAACCGATCGTCTCCGGCAAAATAGGCAGGAACGAGCCGTGCCCGTGCGGCAGCGGGGCCAAGTACAAGAAATGCTGCGGAATATGACGGCGTGGCATAGAAGGAATTAGTCGATTGGTACCACTCTTCCGCAAGACCAAGTCCCTCTTTTTCAAAGAGGGGCAACTTTTGGCGGACGATTAGTGTAATCAGGAAGAATTATTAATTGAAAAGGAGCAGAGCGATGGATACTCTCGAAGCGATCAAAACCAGGAGGAGCGTGCGTAAATTCAGCGACCGGCCGGTCGAGCCGGAAAAACTCCAGGCGGTACTGGAAGCGGCAAGGCTCGCCCCTTCCTGGGCGAACATGCAGTGCTGGCGGTTCGTAGTGGTGGAGGACCAGGCTGTGAAGGAACGGATCAGCGAACTCTCGTACGTGGAGGCGTACTTCGCCACGCGGGGCTACAAGTTCAATCCCGGTCAGAAAGGGCTTGCCCAGGCGCCGGTGGTGATCGTGGCCTGTGCCGAGCCCATCCAGTCGGGAGACCTGCACGGTCAGCAGTACTATATGGCCGACTTGGGCATTGCCGCGGAGAACCTCATGCTCGCCGCCCACTCCCTGGGGCTGGGGAGCGTGTTCGTCGGCGTTTTCGACGAGGAAGGCCTGGGCGACCTGCTGGACATCCCGCCGGGGATCCGCATCGTCGGGCTCTTTCCCATCGGCTACCCGCTGGAGGAAGGGAAGGGTGGGCCGCCGCGGAAACCGCTGGACGAGATCGTCTATTACGGTAAGTGGAAATCGTAGCCGCTTTGCCCTTACCCTGACAAGCCGGATCTTCAGCCAGCCCGAGAACCTTTGTAACCGCAAAGAACGCAAGGAACGCGAAGAAAACTTGAAACAAAAAGGGTTTAACCCCTGAAAAAATCCTTGCGTTTTCCTTGCGTCCTTTGCGTCTTGAGCGACCGAAGGGAGCGGGCGGTTCATGGTCTTGATTGGTTGATTTTTGTATTGCAGCAGCAACATTGCCGCGAAGAAAGTGAATAGGGATCATGAGCCTTCTCGATAAACTGGACAGAAAAATCGGCAGATATGCAGTGCCGAATGTGACAATCTACCTGATTGCGGGCCAGACGATCTTCTACGTCATGTTCATGTCCGGCAGGCTGGACCGGAGCGTGACCTTGCTCTCTGCCGATCGCCTCCTGCAGGGGGAGTGGTGGCGGCTGGCCACCTTTCTCTTCGACCCGCCGCTGTCGAACCCTTTTTTCGCTTTTTTCGCCTGGTACCTTTTCTACCTGATGGGGTCGGCCCTTGAAGAGCAGTGGGGAGCATTCCGCTACAACGTTTTTCTCCTGATCGGCTGCCTCATGACGATCGCCGTTGCCTTTCTGATGCCGTCGGCCACGGTCAGCAACGTCTTTATCGGTGGTTCGGTTTTTCTCGCCTTTGCCTTTCTCTATCCCGACTTCACCCTCAATATCTTTTTCGTCCTGCCGGTCCGGATCAAATGGCTGGCCCTGATCACATGGCTCGGCTATGGCTACCAGGTGCTGTTCGGCGCCTGGTCTACCCGCCTGCTGGTGCTCGCCTCCATCTGCAATTTCCTCCTCTTTTTCGCCCGGGAGCTCCTCCTGATGGTGAAGAGCGGCAAGCGGCAGATCGCCAGGCAATCACGGAATATTTCCCGGCAGGATCAGGGACCGTTTCACCGCTGCACGGTCTGCGGCATTACCGACCAGAGCGATCCCCGGATGGATTTCCGCTACTGTTCGGACTGCGCGGGACAGCACGGCTACTGCCAGGAGCATATCAATAATCATGAGCATGTGAAAAAAGGATGATGTCGGGAAAATCAGGACGTAGTGCCGTTGTTTCGACAACAGTTGTGGAATGAAAAAGGCGGAGCCACTGGCCCCGCCTTTTTCATGTTCTGTCAAGCCGGTTTACATCTTGTGGCACTTCTCGCAGTCGCCCTTGGTGCTGAAGGCGTCCTTACCGTTGTGGCAGGTGCCGCAGGACTTGCCCTGCTCCATGCCGCCCATGCCGATATGCTGTACGCCGGCTTTGAAGGGGAAGACCTTGGTGTGGCAGTCGGCGCATTTGTACATGCCGAGATGGAACTCGTGGCTGAAGTTGACGTTGCCGCCGTCGGTCTTGAAGGTCACGACGCCCGGCTTGAACGCTTTATGGCACTTTTCGCAATCGCCACTGGAGCTGAAGGCGTCCTTGCCGTTATGGCAGATTCCGCACGACTTGCCCTTCTCCATATCCCCCATGGTGAATTTTCCGCTCACTGCCTTGTAGGGAAATACCGCGGTATGACATTTGGCGCATTTGTAATCCATGTCGAGGTGGATCTTGTGGCTGAAGGCTGCGGCGGTTATCCCCGCAGTCTTGAAGACGACATCCTTCGGCTGCATTCCCTTGTGGCAGTTACCGCAGTTACCCGCCACGGAAAATGCTCCCTTGCCGGTATGGCAGGCGCCGCAAGTCTTGCCCTTCTCCATTTCGGCCATGGTGACCGGCTTGCTGTTGGGGATAATGACCTTGCCGTTATGGCAGCTCCGGCATTTACCGCCGATCTTGGCAATGTGTTTTTCGTGGCTGAAGACCGCTTCCGAAACCCCCTTGAGCCGGTAGGTGATGGTGCGCGGCTTCCCGGCATGGCACCGGATGCAGTCCTTTTCGCTGGTGACGCTGAATGCCTTGACCCCGGTATGGCAGGCTCCGCACGCTTTGGTCTTTTCCATTTCGGCCATGGTGAAGTGGCGACGTTTCCGGATATCGAAAATGGCATTGTGGCAAACCTTGCAATTGTTGTTATATTTAATCAGGTGGAATGCGTGGCTGAATACGACCGGATCCGCGTTTTTGAATTTGAACTGGATATCCTTGGTTTCAGCGGCAGATGACACAAGAGGAGTCAAGAGACCGATGAGAAGCGCTATCAGGGTAAAACGTAACTTCATGGCGTACTCCTTACATGAGAAAGACATTGAAATTATAGTTATTCTTAATAATGTTGGTATATTATAGACCGGGTACTATACACACCCTCTCGGGAATCGTCAATTTAAAAATATTGATAGTTAGACGTAAATGGTGCACATTATGGAGCATATGCTCGGCGCCGTCAGGCGACCGACCGGGAGGGTGCCATGAGGTTGCTGCTGGTGGTTTTCATAAGCATGATTGCCTGTAACGCTGCCTGGGGTGCGGTGTACGAATGGGTGGACAGCCAGGGGGTCGTCCACATGACCGATGACCCAGATAAAGTTCCCGACAGGTATCGCACGAAGATGAAAACAAGAGAGATCGAAACCGGGGGGGTGATACCTCCGGCAGCGGCCTCCGGAAATCAGCCTGCCGCCGGACCCGCTCCGGAGGCAAAAGGCGATGCGCCCGACGGTGTCCATGATGAAGGGTGGTGGCGCGCCAGTTTCACGAGGGCGCGCAGAGATATCAAGAGACTTCAGGACCAGATCGATACCAAGAAAAAGTCACTGGAAGAACTCCACAGGAAAAGGGTGCTGTTCCAGAAGCCGGGCGACAGGATTGCCTACTTTAGCCTGGCGGACGAGATCGCCAGGGATGAAGAACGGGTCAAGGCCCTCCGGGACTATCTTGCCACGCTCGAGTACCAGGCGGATGGAGCCGGTGTTCCCTGGGAATGGCGCCAGCAAGGAGTTGTAAATGAATAACCTGCTTATCCACTTAACTCAAGTTGATAACCTATCGTGAGTCAAAGTCTTTCACCACGGAGACACGGAGACACGGAGGAATTCAAACACAGTAAATTTTATCCGTGCTCTCCGTGTCAAGTGAGCGAAGCGAACGGGTGGTGAAACGAATTTTATGGTTTGGCACTGGCCACACTCTATCTACTGGAGCCAAGTGCATAACCAGAAAGAATAATATGGGTTTACATCCCATAAACCCTGACGGCAAAGGAATGCGGGAAGGGTTTTTCTGTTTTCATACCTCGTAAGTTGTGGTATATAAGGCAACGGGAAAACTTGAATTGTTAGCAACGGCATTGCAGTAACGTTTGAGATGGAGCATGGTCTTTATCGCCGCCCTGTTTGAAGCAAGAACTTGCGCTGCTGATGAATGTCCCGATCTTGCGGAGAGAATCTCTTGACAGGTATTGACAGGATCATAGAAAACGCCCTTGCCGAGGACATCCACACCGGTGATATCACCACCCTGGCAGTCGTCAGGGATGGCCGCACGGCGCGCGCCGTTCTCAAGGCGAAGGAAGAGATGGTCCTGGCCGGCATCGATGTGGCTGCAGCTGTTTTCCGCCACCTGGATATCGGGATCATTTTTACCCCCGGTTTCTCTGACGGTGACCGGCTGGCTCCGGGCGATATCATCGCCGGAATCAGCGGCGATGCCGCCCTGCTCCTCCAGGGGGAACGGGTCGCCCTGAACCTCCTGCAGAGGATGTGCGGGATCGCGACCGTGACCGCGCGCTACGTTGAGGCGGTGCGGGGAACGAAGGCGCGGGTTGTCGACACCCGCAAGACCACGCCTGGGCTGCGGATACTGGAAAAATACGCGGTCAGGGTCGGCGGCGGTACGAATCACCGGACCGGGCTCTATGACGGCGTTCTTATCAAGGAAAACCACATCTTTGCAGCCGGGGGGCTTACCGAAGCGGTGCGGCGGGCGAAAAGCTACATTCCTCATACCATGAAGGTGGAGGTGGAGACCGAGACCCTTGCCCAGGTGGCCGAGGCCATCGCTGCCGGGGCCGATATCATCATGCTCGACAACATGACCACGGCTGCCATGCGCGAGGCTGTCACCCTTATCGGCGGGCGGGCGCTCGTCGAAGCATCAGGCGGGGTAAACCTGGACAGCATCCGGAGTATCGCCGAAACCGGTGTCGATATTATTTCCGTCGGCGCTCTCACCCATTCGGCACGGGCCATGGATATTTCCATGCTGATGGAGGAGAGTTGAAGGACCTTTTTGCACAGGGGGACGAAGCGGGCGGGAAAGGCCTGGACCGGAGAATCCTCGAGCTGTTCCGCGAGAAGAAAGAGGGGATCGTTTCCGGCGAGGAGTTGAGCAGCGCCCTCGGAGTTTCCCGCACCGCAGTCTGGAAGCATATAACGACCCTGCGGACGATCGGTTATCGTATTGCGGCAGTTCCCTCCCAGGGGTATCGCCTGGTTTCCTCTCCCGACATCCTGGTCCCCGCGGAGATAGCCTCCGGACTCTCGACCAGAAGGATAGGGAGACGGCTTATCTGCTTCCGTGAGACCGAATCAACCAACATGGTTGCTTTCAGGCTGGCGGAAGAAGGCGCGGAAGAAGGGACGGTGGTGGTCGCCGAAGCGCAGCACCTCGGCAAGGGAAGGCTGGGGCGGCGCTGGGTATCTCCACCGGGCGTGAACCTTTACTGTTCTCTGATACTTCGCCCTCCGATTCTCCCGGCCCAGGCTGCGCAGCTTACCTTTCTTTCCGCGGTGGCGGTGGCTCGGGCCATAGCTGAAACGACCCCCCTGCAGCCGGACATCAAGTGGCCCAACGACGTGCTGGTGGGAGAGGGGAAGGTGGCCGGACTTCTGAACGAGATGAGCGCCGAGACCGAAAAGGTTAATTTCATCGTGCTCGGAATCGGCGTCAATATCAACATGCGACGGGACCAGTTTCCCGCCGACCTCCGTCATCCCGCAACCTCGCTGGCGCTGGAAACGGGACGAGAGGTCAACCGCCTGGAATTCACCCGCGCCCTTCTCACCGCCCTGGACGGCTCCTATGATGCATTCCTGACCCGCGGGTATGAATCCATCAGGGAAGAGTGGCTCTCCCGGTGCACCATGAACGGACGGGAAGTCAGGGTCACCTTCCAGAACAGCTCGCAGGCAGGGATGGTCATCGGGATAGACGAAGACGGCGCCCTCCTCCTCAGGCTCCATGACGGCAGGGTGGAACGGGTATTGGCGGGGGATGTGACAATTCTGTAATCGGGGATTAGGGATCAGGGATCGGGAAATGATGGGAAAAGATCTTTTCCAATCCCCAGTCCCCACTCCCTGGGGGTTAAAGTGCTTTTAGTCATAGATGTGGGGAACAGCAATATCGTTCTCGGGATTTACCAGCAGGAGAGGCTCGTCAAGGACTGGCGGGTTTCCACCGACAAATCGAAAACCGCCGATGAGTACGGCATTCTGGTCCATGATCTGATCCGCCTTACCGGGATTGAATTCTCCGACGTTACCGACATCATCATTTCGTCGGTGGTTCCGACCCTGACGGGCGTCCTGGAAAAACTCTCCCGTGATTATTTCGGCCGCAAGCCCTACATCGTGGGACCCGGCATCAAAACGGGGATGTCGATCCAGTACGACAACCCCCGGGAAGTCGGAGCGGATCGCATCGTCAATGCCGTCGCCGGCTATGAAAAATACAAAAGTTCTCTGATCATCGTCGATTTCGGCACAGCCACCACCTTCGATTATGTCAACAGGAAGGGTGAATACTGCGGCGGAGCCATAGCACCCGGGCTCGTGGTTTCCGCGGAAGCCCTCTTCCAGAAGGCGAGCAAGCTGCCGCGGGTGGAGATTGCCAAACCGCCGGCGGTGATTGCGAAAAACACCGTGAACTCCATGCAGGCGGGCATCTTTTTCGGCTACGTGGGGCTCGTGGACGGAATCGTTGCGCGGATGAAGGCCGAGAGCAGGGACAACCCCATGGTCGTCGCCACCGGGGGGCTGGCGGGGCTGATCGCCCCCGAATCGAAAAGCATCGAAACAATCGATGAGTATCTCACCCTCGATGGTCTGAGGATACTCTACGAGAGAAACCGGGAAGCATAATAAACAGGTCGAGGTCGAGGTTGAGGTCGAGGAGAAGCAATTCTCAACCTTAACCTCAACCTGAGCCTGATCTATACAAGGGAGGCTCTATGGCAAAGTACGACACTGCAAAGCTGAGGAACCTGGGAATCATTGCGCATGGCGGGGCCGGCAAGACGTCGCTGGTCGAGGCGATCCTGTTCGATGCGGGACGGATCGACCGCCTGGGCCGCGTCGACGATGGCACCTCTACGATGGATTACGAGCCTGAAGAGATCAAGCGGAAGATTTCCATCAGTTCATCTCTCGACCATTGCGAGTGGAACGGGCACTTCATCCACATCGTGGATACTCCGGGCTACGGCAATTTCATTGCCGATACCCGCGCCTGCATGCGGGCTCTCGACTGTGCGGTGGTCATGCTTTCCGCCATCTCCGGGGTCAAGGCCCAGACCGAAGAGATCTGGCAGTGGGCTAATGAATTCGAGATTCCCCGGATCGCCTTCGTCAACAAAATGAACCGGGAGCGGGCTAATTTCTTCCGCGCCATAGATGACATGGAGAAGGCCCTCGGCGCGCGCGGGGTCGCCATCCAGATACCGCTCGGCGCCGAGGAGAATTTCGAGGGGGTCATCGATCTCGTTAAAATGAAGGCCTATCGTTTCGCTACAGACCTTTCCGGAAAGTTTACCGAAATCGAGATCCCCGGCGAGTACCTGGCCGAAGCCCGGCGTCTCCGCGAACAGATGGTGGAGACGGTGGCCGAGGCCTATGACGCCCTGACCGAAAAATTCCTCGAAACCGGCGAACTGAGCGAGGAGGAGATCATCGACGGGCTGCGCGTCGGGACCATGCGCAATACCTTTACCGCCGTACTCTGCGGATCCGCCACCATGAACGCCGGGGTGCCGCAGCTTCTTGACGCCATCTGCAATTACCTGCCGTCCCCCTTAGATCGCACCAAGGCGGTCGGCACGAATCCCAAAAACAAAGAGACCATCGAGCGGGCGCCGCAGGAAACGGAGCCTTTTTCTGCGCTTGTATTCAAGACCACCTCCGATCCCTATACCGGCAAGATAACCATCATGAGGGTCTACTCCGGCGTCCTCAATTCCGATTCCGTGACCTACAATTCCACCAAAGATGTCCAGGAGCGGATCGGGCAGATTTACGAGCTGGAGGGGAAAAAACAGAAGCCGATCAAGCAGGCCGTGGCAGGCGACATCGTGGCGGTGTCCAAGCTGAAGGAGACGGTGACCGGCGATACCCTCTGCGACGAGGCAAAACCTGTAATCTATGAGCCGGCCAAACAGCTCCAGCCGGTCATCTCCTATGCCATCGAGCCGAAGACCAAGAATGACGAGGACAAGATCCACAATGCGCTCCACAAGATGATCGAGGAGGAGCCGACCCTGGAATCCCACCGCGACACGCAGACCAAGGAACTCATCATTTCCGGCATGGGCCAGGTGCACCTTGAGGTCATCGTCGAGAAGATGAAGAGAAAGTTCGGCGTGGAGGTCCTCCTCAAAACCCCCAAGGTTCCCTACCTGGAAACCGTCCGGGGGAGCGCCAAAGTGCAGGGAAAATACAAAAAGCAGTCGGGCGGACGCGGCCAGTACGGCGACTGCTGGATCGAGATGTCGCCCCAGCCGCGCGGCGAAGGTTACCTGTTCGAGGACAAGATCGTGGGAGGCGTCATACCCCGTTCGTACATCCCGGCCGTCGACAAGGGGATCCAGGAGGCCTGCCAGGATGGGTTCCTGGCCGGCTACCCGGTAGTGGACTTCAAGGTTGCCCTCTATGACGGCTCGTTCCACACCGTCGACTCGTCGGAAATGGCCTTCAAAGTCGCCGGCTCCATGGCCTTCAAGAAGGCGATGGAACTCTGCAAGCCGGTCCTTCTCGAGCCGATCGTGACCATGAAGATCACCGTACCGGACGAGAACATGGGGGACGTGATCGGCGATCTGAACTCCCGGCGCGGCAAGGTGGTGGGGGTCGAGCCGAAGGCCAACTCCCAGATTATCCGCACCGTCGTGCCGATGTCCGAGGTGCTGGCCTATTCCAACGACCTCAAGTCGATGACCAGCGACCGCGGCCTGTTCACCATGGAATTCTCCCACTACGAGGAGGTCCCGAGCCACCTGGCCCAGAAAGTCATTACCGAGGCTGCTGCTGCGAAAAACGGCTAATGGTTGATTGCAAATTTGAGTAGCATAATTAAGTAGCCCCCTCCTGCGAGGGGAGGGGGGATAATGTTAGGTGATTTTGCAGTTTGACACTAGCGTCCTGTGCGGGCAGTTGGCCGCACTAATTTAAAGGAGGAATTGGCAGATGTCAGGATACTTTGCCCCTGGGAATCATAAGATAAACCCGCTCCGCAACGAAAGGGGGAGTATGACCCGTATACTTCTTATAGTGCTCCTTCTCCTGGTGGCAGTCGCCGGTTATCTCTTTTACTTCACCGATTTCATCAGACCCCGCCCTGAAGGAGCGAAGCCCCCCGCGGCGCCGGCTGCCCAGGTCAAGCAGCCGATTCCTCCCCGTCCGGTCCAGCCTGGAGAAACTGCGGCGGCCCCGGCATCGCCGACGGTGACCCTCCCCCAGGGGGCGCCTCCCCCGGCGCCGTCACAGGCGCAGGTCAAACCTGCCCCGGCTTCGCCTCAGACCAAGCCCGCCCCGGCTTCGCCTCAGGTCAAGTCTGCCCCGGTACAGCCGGCTCCGGCGGCAGCGCCGCCGCTACCGGCTGCGGCACCCAAGCCAGCTCCTCCGGCTTCTGCTCCTGTGGCTTCGGCTCCTGCAGCAAAGAAAGAGCCGGCTCCGGCCAAACCCGCGCAAAAGAAAGAGCCGGTTCCGGACAAACTTGCGCAAAAGAAAGAGCCGGCTCCGGCCAAACTTGCACATAAGGCGGAGAAACCGGTCGTGAAAAAGAAAGATGGCCCCTACCGCCTGCTTATCGGGGACTTTGTCCCTGACAAAACATTCGCTGCGCTCCAGTCAAAACTGAAAAAGAGCGGCATCGCACCGGTGCGGAAAAGCACCGTGACCGCAGCAGAGCCGATGAACAGGCTCTTCGTGGCGGAATTCGGCGACCAGGACTCAGCGGTTGCTGAACTCCAGAAGCTCAAAAAGCTGACCGGCGATGCCTTCCTGATCCCCGACAACGGCAAATACATCCTCTATGCAGGTTCCTACTTCTCCTCGTCCCGGGCAGCCGCGGAACTGAAAAAGCTCAGCTCCAGGGGAGTCAATCCGGTCGTCAGGCAGGCACTGGTTACCATTAAGGTGACAAGAGTCACGGCGGGGAGCTACGTCAGCATGGCGGAGGCCCGTAACGACGTGATGCGCCTGAAAAAACAGGGGATTGCTGCAACAGTGATCAAGGTAAAATAGTGTTCATCCGGAAACTCCGGATGAGAAACTACTGGTTTACGATTCGGAAAGCGGGGATTTTTTGACCTGGCAAGGAAATCAAGGGATTGCGCGGAGACGTACCCTTAAATCCGCCGCAAACTTTCGCGGCAGCGAAAGTTGACAGCTTCAGGCTGCCCGCAGGGCGAGGACCAGAGGTCCGAGTCACAAGTAAGCCCGCAGATTGACACCGCCAGGGCGAAAAAGCACCCTTTCCGGACGGAAACTAGATGAGGTTGAAGTGGCCCAGAAGGTGACCCTGAAGGTATCGGCGGCAGCCGCTGCCTATGTCAGGCCTGAAGCTCCGAAAGAAGAAAAAATGAAGGCGGCGCGGGGGGAAGTTCCTTTCCACGCCAATGACCTGGGGACGCTCCTTTTTTTTCTCAGCCGTGACCCCGATCCTGAAGTGAAGGGAGCTGCCGTGAGCTCTTTGCGGGAGCTGCCGGGCGAAGTCCTGGTAACCATAGCGTCCTCCCCCGAGACCCATCCCATGGTTCTCGATACTCTGGCGAGGATTCATTCCGGCAACAGGAGGCTGGCAGTAATAATTTTCTCACATCCCGAAGTGGAGGCCCGAACGCTCGAGTTCCTGGCGGAAAAAGGGTTGGAGATTACCGGTGACGACTTCCCGGAAACTTGTCCGTCTTGTGACAGGATCGATGAGAGCACGGGAGACGATGAGAACGCGGCAGCAGGGGAAGAGGAGTCGGACAGTGAAGACGTGGAGCATCTTTCTAAATTCCGACTCCTCCAGCAGATGTCGATCGGCGAAAAAATCAAGATGGCGATGACGGGGGACAAGGAATGGCGTTCGCTCCTCATCAAGGACTCCAACAAGATCATCGCCATCGCCGTGATCAAGAACCCCCGGATCACCGACCCGGAAATACTCGCCATCACCAAATCCGTCGAGCTGAATGAAGAGATCATACGTCTGGTCAGCATGAACAAGGAGTGGGTCAAGATCTATCCGATTCGCAAGGCCCTCGTTGAAAATTGCAAAACACCGCTCCCGAAGGCGCTCCGTTTCCTTTCGACATTGAACGAGAAGGACATTTCGGCGTTGGCAAAAAGCAGGAATGTTTCGTCGGTGATTGCGAGGCAGGCCCAGCGACTGCACTTAAACAAGAAAAAATAGATTGACAGGGGGAGCCCATGGCGCTGGTTAATCATGCAAAGAAGGAAATAAACGCGAAAATCGTCTATTTCGGACCGGAACGGGCCGGCAAGGCAGCCAACCTGAGTCATATCTTCGGCAAATTGAAGGAGTCTTTTCGCGGGTCGTTCAAATCCATGAACCTGCAGAGCGACCGGATGCTTTTCTTCGATTTCGTTCCGTCGGGTCAGGGGACCCTTAACGGTTACACCATCCGCTTTCACATCTACACCATTACCGGAGAAGTCACCCAGACGTCTTCCTGGAAGATGGTGCTGAAAGGGGTCGACGGCGTGGTATTCGTTGCCGATTCGGACCCGGCCAGGATGACAGCCAATAGGGAAAGCCTCAAGCTTCTTGATTCCTGTCTCGGCGCGTACGGGAAAAGTCTCGCCGATATTCCGTGCGTTCTCCAGTGCAACAAACGCGATCTTCCCGAGGCGGCTGATCTGGCGGGAATGGGGCAACTCCTCAATCCGCGCAGTCTTCCCGTTGTCCCTGCCGTTGCGCGAAAGGGAGAAGGGGTCCTTGAAAGCATATTCAACCTGGTAAAAACGGTATTGAAAAACCTCCGCGACGGTGGGCTGGAACTCGACCGCCAGGCTGAACAGCTTGACCGTATGGCAAAGCCGGCTGTCCCGGATCACTTTGAGGCATCGCCCGTCAGGGTGCCGGTTCAGGCCGGGGGGGGCACGGTGGCATTGGCACCGGCCGGACCTGAGGAAAGCCGTCCCGAGACCCTGGAAGGTCTCCCCCCGGTGGGGGGGGGAGAACCGGTTGTCGAGTTTGCCGGGGAACCGGAAATCCTCCGCGGGGGGGGTCTCCGCATTCCCCTTTCCATACGATACGAGGGGAAAGAGAAAAAGATCGCCCTCGATATCTCCCTGTTTCAGGACCGGGATTGACCCGAAGTAGAGCAGGTTGTTGAAGAACGTGAGGCGTCATGGGATCATTATTCGACCTGGACATGTTGGGCAAGCTTTTACTCGCTTCACTTCTCGGCGCCCTCATCGGCTTTGAAAGGGAAGTGCATGGCCGACCGGCCGGCTTCAGGACGCATCTCCTCGTTTCCCTCGGCTCATGCCTCTTTGTGATAGTCTCCATCGACTTCTACCGGATGTATGGCAATATCAGCGGCATGGGACCACTGGGGGTCGATCCGGGGAGGATTGCGGCCCAGGTAGTCACCGGCATAGGTTTCCTCGGGGCCGGTGCGATCATCAGGGAAAGGGCTGCCGTTCGTGGCCTCACCACTGCCGCCTGCCTCTGGGTTGCGGCCGCCATAGGGCTCTCCTGCGGCGCCGGGAGATTCGGGGCGGCTATTGCGGTTACCCTGCTTTCCGTCATCAGCCTTCTGCTCCTCAAGAAGGTGGAGAAACTGATCAGGAAGGACACCTACATTTCCGTGAAAATATGGAGCACGGACCTGGACGGACAACGGGCGAACGTGGAAAAGTGCCTGGATGAATGCGCGGTCAAGGTGCTTCATGTTTCCATTGAAAAGGACCTGGAGAACGGTAACATTTCCCTGGAATTTTATGTAATTCATAAGACAGGCGTAATTACCGGCAACCTGCTCGACAGTATTGCCGCCATTCAGGGTGTTAAAAAGGTCCGTATGGGCTAGTGCCCCGGAGTGGGTACCTGATGTTGTGCATGAAACACTAATTCCTTGTGGATAGAGCGGGTACATGTTAATATCCCCTCGTTTCCCCTGGGCTGAAGGAGGTATCGATGGCAATAATCACCATATCGAGAGAGATGGGCACCGGCGCATACCAGATTGCCAAGGACGTGGCGAAAAAATTGCGCTATACCCTGGTCGACGGCCTCAGGATAGCCGAACTGGCTCCCCGGTACGGCTTGACTCCCGAAGTGCTGGAGAGGGTCGATGAAAAGCCCCCTTCCTATATTACTGCCGAAGACAGGCTCCAGGCGTCCTATCTCAACACCATCGAGCTTATCCTTCTCGATTGCGTAAAACAGGGGAACGTCATTCTCTACGGGCGAGGCGGGCAGGACCTGTTGCCCGGTTTCCGCAACCTCCTCAGAGTCCGCTTCATAGCGCCTTTTGATGAACGGGTGGAAAACTTTGCCGAGCGGGAATGGATCGATCCCGACCTGGCCCGCGAACTGATCCGGAAGAGCGACCACCAGCGGGGGGGCTTCATCCATTTCTACTTCAACAGGGACTGGAATGACCCGCTGGAGTATGACCTCATTTACAACACGACCAAGCTGTCCCGGAGTGCGATCGTCGAGAGCATCGTGGCGGCAGCCAAAGATTCCCGACTGAAAGAGGCTGAAGAAGAGGCCTGCGCTATGCTGGATGATATCATCCTCAGCAAGAGGGTGGAGACGGAGCTTCTGAAATCAGCCCTCATCGAGAACATGCATTTGAAGATCACGACGCAAAACGGCGAAGTTCTCCTGTCGGGACACGTTCATACTGACAAAGAAAGGAAGAGCGCCGTCAAGATATGCGAGAAGGTAGAGGGGGTCAGAAAGGTTCTGGACAGGATCCAGGTCGTGGATTACAAGCCCTACAAGGAATAGGATTGCAGATGATGTGATCAGAAAAGGCCCCGGAGGGGCCTTTTTTTTATCCCGATTAGTGCTGATCTTCAAAAACCTTTGTAACCGCAAAGCACGCAAGGAACGCGAAGAAAACCTGAAACGAAAGGGTTTAACCCCTGAAAAGATCCTTGTGTTTCCCTTGCGCCCTTTGCGTCTTGAGCGACCGAAGGGAGCGGGCGGTGCGAGGTCTTGATTCAAGACTAGCTACAGATTGACGCTAATCAGGTTCTTATTGGCTGGAGGGTCGTTCTTTCCGGTCCGCCCGAAGCTTCTTCATGTCCTCGACCCAGTGATAGGCAACGGCGAGCCCGCCACGACCGCTCCCGATTTCGACGTCGCCTTCAAAGCCGTGGAAGTCGGATCCGCCGGTCTTGAGCAGTCCGAGGGAGCGGGCGAGGCTTTCAAGGAAAATCATATCGTCTTTATAGCAGATATTGTTGTAGACCTCGATTCCTTCGAGGCCACGGGCGGCCAACTCGGTGAGGACCCCTTTCAGTAACGTTCTGTTGTCGGTGATTGTTGTCGGGTGGGCGAGCACCGCTACCCCTTGCATCCTCCGTATCTCGGCCAGGGCCTCGGCCATCGGGAAATAGAGCTTCGGCACGTTGCACGGCACCACGTATCTGTCGAAAGCCTCCTGGACATTGCGCACCAGCCCCCGGGCGACCATGACCTGGGCAATGTGCGGCCTCCCGAGGGCCCCTTTGGCCAGGGCAAGCACCTCCTGGTAAGAAATGACCCCTCTCCCTTCGTGGGAGAGCCTGGCATTGATCCTGTCGATAATGGCGCGTCCCCGCTCGTCGCGTCGGGCACGGAACAGCGCAAGCTTTTCCTGGAAGGCGCTGTCCCGGTGGTCGATAAAATAACCGAGGAGATGGATGTCATGGTATCCCCTGAACTCAACTGACAACTCGACCGCCGGGATGACTTCCACGCCATGCAGCTTCCCGGCCTGCTGCGCCTCGTCGATCCCTGCCACGGAATCGTGGTCTGCCAGCGCAATGGCCTGCAAGCCGCTTTTCGCAGCCATCTCTACAAGCTCGGCAGGGGTATGTATCCCGTCCGAGTGGAGCGAATGGACATGCATGTCCACGTACCGTTCCATTTTCATCGCTTTTCCTAGTCCGGACAAACTGCCCTGAATTCATTAGAGCGATTTACGGGTGACTTTCACTTCTCCCTACATAAACCGCAGTCCGCCTCAACATCATACAACCGGAAGCGATCTCGCGCAACGTTATTCCGATGCCTTTGCCGTGACTTTGCTGTTGCCTTGCCCGGGCGCATAAGGTACTATGATGCCCGCCCCGTCGGGGGTAAGGGACTGTCCGGAAATGAAATTATTTCAGGACTGACCCTAAGGGAGCGGGTATGACAAAGGGACGGGGGAGTAAGCTGGCAATCATTGCACTGGTAATTTACGTGATTGGCGGGGTCGCCACGTTTGGCGGGCTGGGCCTGGTAGTCTTGATGAAAGGACGGGACCTCCTGGGGATGGGGGACGGGCGGGGCATCGGCCTGGTATTCCTGTGCGTCGGGCTCTGCCTCTCTATTTTCGGAGTCCTGCTCATGCGGATATTCAGGAACCGGAGCGGCTTGTGAAAGACCGTGAAATCCACGAAGCGATAGTCCGCCTGAAGGAAGCGGTCCGCCAGTGGCGGACACCGGCGGTTACTATCGTTTCCCGTCGGGATGGGGACCCGTTCAAGGTCCTCGTTTCCTGCATTCTCTCGCTCCGAACCCAGGACAGGACCACGGCCGCAGCTTCCGAGCGTCTCTTTGCCCTCGCCGACACCCCTGCCGGAATGGCGGCGCTCACCACTGAGGCGATAGAAAAGGCGATTTATCCCGTCGGTTTCTACCGGGTCAAAGCCGTGCAGATAGCCGGGATATGCACGGCCCTCCTCGACAGGTTCCAGGGGAAAGTCCCCGGCGATCTCGACGAACTGTTGAAATTCAAGGGGGTGGGACGCAAGACCGCCAATCTCGTCATTACTCTCGGTTTCGGCAAACCGGGCATATGCGTGGATACCCATGTCCACAGGATCTGCAACCGGTGGGGGTATGTAGCGACAAAGACGCCGGAGGAGACCGAATTCGTCCTCCGCGCCAGACTGCCTGAAGAATACTGGCTCATCATCAACGATCTTCTCGTCACCTTCGGGCAGAACCAGTGTCTTCCGGTCTCCCCGCACTGCTCTTCCTGCCCCCTTCGGCATCTCTGTGACCGGGTCGGCGTGGTGAGATCGCGATAAAAAAGAAAGGGTGCTTTTCCGCCCTGGCGGTGTCAAGCAGCGGGCTTACTTGTGACTCGGACCTCTGGTCCTCGCCCTGCGGGCAGCCTGAAGCTGTCTACTTTCGCTGCCGCGAAAGTTTGCGGCGGATTTAAGGGCACGCCTCCGCGCAATCCCTTGATTTCCTTGCCAGGACAAAAAATCCCCTCTTTCCGAATCGGAAACCAGTAGTTTCTCATCCGGATTGCCGGATGGAAACTAAATAAGGGCGCTGCTGCCCGGTTTTAATGAAATATATCTTTTTTTGAAATTATGGTATTGTCTCTTCGTTCAAGTGGTTGTACTATTACATAACTTGTTATGTGCATTAACTTTAGATTCAGGAGGCCTGACATGTTTACGAATATCGGATTTTTGGGACTGGGCACTGTTGGCAAGCATATGGCGGCGAACCTTCTCAAGGGGAACTATAACCTGACGGTGTATGATTCGGAGCCGGGTGTGGTTGCCGAGCTCGTCACGCTCGGCGCAACGGCGGCTGCCTCTCCCCGGGAAGCTGCCAAGGGAAAAGATCTGGTTATCCAGATCCGTCCCGAAAAGGAGCGGTTGCTGCCCGACATCTACGGGGAAAACGGGGTCTTTGCCGGCATCGATCCCGGCACCATCCTGGTCGACATGGGGACCCATTCCCTGGAAAGCACCCTGGAGATGGCCGACGAAGCGGTAAAACACCGCGTCTTGTTCCTCGACGCACCGGTCTGGGGGACCAAGGAGCATGCGGCGAACGGGCTCCTTACCATTCTGGCCGGCGGCGATCCCTCACTGGTCGGCCGTTGCCGCGAGCTCTTCTCCTTTTTCGGCCTCAATGTCATCCATGTGGGAGACATCGGCGCTGCCACCAGGATGAAGTTCATCGTCAACCTCGTCCAGGGGGAACTCATGGTCGCCCTGGCGGAAGCGCTCGTGTTCGGCGAGAAGATGGGATTCAATGCCGACAAGATACTCGAGGTCCTGGATTCCGGCGGTGTCGCCTCCCCGCTGTTCCACTCCAAGGGGCGCAGCATCTCCCGGGGTGACTTTTCCCGCAATCTGGCCCTGAAATACGTTTTCGAACAACTCCAGCTGGTCATGGAAAAGGCCGCCTCCATCAAGGTTGAACTCCCCGCTGCTGAAACGGCCTGCAAGCTCTACGAGCAGGGGATCAAGGACGGCAGGGGCGAGGAGGATTTCTCCGCAGTGGTCAAAGTGCTCCGCAAATAGCGTACGTTTCTACTGTATGGAAAAAGGGCGTCTCTCAGAGAGGGACGCCCTTTTTTGTCGGCACACATAAACCGGATTCTGTTTGCGGGTCACTCCCCGGGATATTCGGCCAGGCTCCTGAGGGTCTCCTTCAACTCGAATGCGGCTGCGCCGAAGAGACGGTCAATGAGCCTCGTTGTGAGAGCGGGAGGATAGAGGGGGAACCCGAGGCGGTAAACAATGTCGAGAAAGCCGTCCTGCCGGTTCTCCTCGAGAAAGAGCGCTCCATACTGGAACAGGGGTGAAAAGAGGAGCGCATCCTCCATGACCGCTTCGTCCTCGCTGTAAAAGGGGAGAACCATCTCGAGGGAGAGGCAGCTCCCCTTGCCTCCGGCATCCTCGGCAATGTAGAGGAGCACCTCGTCCTGCTGGCCCCCTCCATACTCTGCCGCTTCGGGGCAGACGGCTCCTGCGGGAAGAACCATAAGTCTTCCGAGGTGCGGGTCGAGACCGTATGGCAACTTCCTGTCGAGCAGGAAACGCTCGAGTGCAGCGAAGGCCTTGGCCTGCTGTCGCTCCATGCCGTCATAGAACTCTGTCCGGAAGTCGTCTCTCCGGGCAATCAGCTCCTCAAGGGGGATGGATACCTCTTCATCTCCCGCAGGGCGCGTACTTCTCTTCTCCGCGTTGTCCACCACGAGTCGCAGCTGAGGGCGTTTCCGGTCATCCTTATCGTGTGCCATGCAAAAACAAACCTTTCCGTAATTCCCTTCGTGACAGATAACTTTACCTCCATCAGCTGGAGGAAGCAAGGATATAGCGCAGGGATGTTAGTGCGGCGAACTAACCGCACGAGACACTATGCCTCTCCCTGATTTACGACGTTAACCGGTTTCCCTTTAAGAAACGATTCGATATTTCGGGCCGTGAGTTCAACCAGCCGTTGCCTCGCCTCAAAAGCCTTCCAGCCGATATGCGGGGTCATGATAACGTTCTTCATGCCGAATAACGGATTATCCTTTGATGGGGGCTCAACTTCCTGAACGTCAAGCGCCGCGCCGGCAATGACGCCATTTCCCAGGGCTTCGATCAGATCCGCTTCTTTTATAATCGGTCCCCGTGCAACGTTGATGATGAATGCGGAAGGCTTCATCAGTTCCAGCCTGTCCTTGTTGATAAGATGTTTTGTAGCGGGTGTGAGCGGACAATGGATGGTGACAAAATCACTCTGCCTGAGCAAGTCTTCCAGGCTGACGAACTCTATCGCCGGGTCGATTCCCCGTTTCGGGGTCCGATCGCACACGATAACCTTCATGCCGAGGCTCCGGGCCACTTTAATCGCCTGCTGCCCGATGGCGCCGCCGCCGATTACTCCCAGTATCTTGTTCTGCACTTCGAAGTGCGGCAGCTGCAGATATCGGGTAAAGTTGTCAAAATTTTTCTGCTGGAGCATGATCTGCTGCTGGACTAATGAGGAACTCAAGTTCAACAGCAGGGTAATCGCCAGCTGCGCAACGGCTTCGGAACTGTAACCCGGAACGTTGCACACAGTGATGTTTTGTGCTCGTGCAGCGGCGATGTCTATGTTGTTATAGCCGGTACCTGCTTCACAGATGAGTTTGACAGAGGGAGGAAATTGAGTGATTAAATCCTTTCCAACGGGGATTTCCTTGGTGATGACGATATCCTGGTCTTGAATTCTTTTGAGTAAATCCTCATTGCTGCTATCGTCGTATTTCTTGAAAACAGTGAGTGCAGTCAACGGTGAAAAATCGAGTCTGTTATCAAAGTCCAGTTTTGCGGCATTAACAAATACCGTGTTGCTCATGGCCGTGTTGTTCATGGCGCCTTCTCCGTGTGGTAGGGATTTATTAGTGCGGATTCGCTGTCATCAGAGCATGCATCATTATACAGGAAAATCCCGGAAATGGGAGTAAATGTGGCAAGGAGCCGGCGGGAATGTTGAAAATATCCATGCACGGAGGCCGGGTTGACGACGGGCCGGAGCCGGGTATAATGGAGGTGAAGCATTTCAGAACGTGCGGACTGTCACGCAAAGGGGGCAATCGTGCTGCAGGATTTCAAGGCATTTCTCACCAAGTCCAATGCGCTGGCGCTGGCCGTCGGCGTTATCATCGGCGCCGCAATCGGCAAGGTCGTGTCGGGGGTCGTGGATGACCTCATCATGCCGGTCATTGGCCTCATCCTCCCTGCCGGGGACTGGCGGGAGGCGAAATACGTTCTGCGGACGGTGATCGATGCAAAAGGAAAAGCAACCGACAGCGCCATCGCCTACGGCCACCTGATCGGTCTGCTGCTCGATTTCTTCTTCATCGCCCTGGTCGTCTTTCTGATCACCAAGGCGCTGATCAAGCCGGCGCCCCCGGGGCCGCCTACCAAAAGCTGCCTCGAATGCCTGGAGACAATCCCGGCCGAGGCGCGCAAGTGCAAGGCGTGCGGGTCGGGCGTTGCCTGAAATGAGAAAAGGCCTCCGGGGTTCCGGAGGCCTTTTTCGTTACGGCTTCTTCTGCACCGCTTCTTCCTGGTGCGCTGCGTCATAGAGCTTCAGAATATCATCCGTCATGTCCTTCACTTCGTTCTTGCCGTCGGTATAAACCAGGTCACCTTTTCTGATGAACATCGAGAAGCCGTTCTTCGTGGCGTACTCCTTGACAACCTTCTCGACTCCGGCCAATATTTTAGCGGTGAATTCGTCCTCTTTGGTCCGGAGTTCATTCTGAGCATTCTGGGCGGTCTCCTGGAGCCCCTCGTATTTTTTCTGGGCTTCTTTCTTCTTGGCGGTTTTTTCCTTGTCCGTCATCTTTTTGGATTTTGCTTCGAGGGAATCCAGGAATTTTTTCAGCTCTGCCTCTTTCGCTTTCAGGTTGTTTTCCAGTTTTTCCTTCATCTTTTTCAGCTCATCGGACGCCTGAGCGCCTGCTTTGGATTCCAGGGCGATCTTACGGAGGTCTACGGAGGCAATTTTTATCCCTTCCGCTGCAAACGCATTACCGGCGAGAGAAAGGACTGCACATGCGACGAGAGAGGTGAAGAGGTGTTTCATAACTGTTCTCCTTTGCGTTTTTGTTGTTGGATTTTACCGCTCTCGACGCGGGGCGGTCGAGGCGTTGAGGATGGAGCCGGTTCCAGGAGCGCCACATTTTCCACGTGGGGCGTCTGGGGAAACATGTCTACCGGCTGGATTTCCCGGGTGCGGTAACCGGACCGGGAGAGAATATCGAGGTCGCGGGCGAGGGTCCGGGGAGAGCAGGAAACGTAGATGATCCTTGCCGGAGCGAGGGCGGCCGTATCGGTCAGCACCCGTTCGTCACACCCCTTTCGGGGAGGGTTGAGGATGACCAGGTCATAGCTTTTCCCCCCGCTGCGGAGTTCCTCCATGATCTTCGCGGCATCGCCGAACTCGAAGCGGCAGTTCCTGATGTTGTTCAGGCGGGCATTCTTTTCCGCGTCGGCTATGGCTGCCTCGTTTGCTTCGATGCCGATGACTTCACGCGCCTCGGGTGCGAGAAAGAGGGAAATGCCGCCGATACCGCAATAGAGGTCGACCACTGCTTCGCGGCCGGACAGGCGGGCCAGTTCACGGACTTTGTCGTAAATTATGCGCGCGCCGCCGCTGTTGACCTGAAAGAAAGAACGGGGGGAGATGGAGAAAGCTGTCGTGCCGATGGTCTCCCGGAGTTCCTTCCGGGGGGTGATGAAATGGTCATGTTCTCCGAGAATGGTATTTCCCGACGTACTGTTGACGTTCTGGACCACGACCTCCACCTCGGGAACTGCTGTCCGGAGGTGCTTGGCCAGGTGATGGATTTCATTGAAGCTGCGCTGGCTGGTCACGAATGTCACCATGGCCCGGTTTTCGGCCTCGGAGACCCGCACCACCAGGTAACGGAGCAGGCCCGAGCCGCTCCGGGGGCTGAAGATCGGGACCTTCCCTTTCCTGATCCCATCCTTGACAGCATGCACCACCTTGTTGATCAGGGGGTGGTGGAGGGGGCAGTCGCCGACATCCATGAGGTCGTGGCTGTTGCGCCGGTAGATGCCGATCAGCGGGGCGGAAAACTTGCCCGATACCACG
>JBGPCQ010000010.1:0-36374 GCA_041481895.1 Geobacteraceae bacterium
CCCCAGTTGAAATGACGGGCGCCGTAGGGACAGGCCGCCATGCAGTAGCGGCAACCGATGCACCAGTTGTAGTCGACAACAGTAATCTCGTCGTTTTCCTTCCAGGTGGCCTGCACCGGGCAGACCTTGACGCAGGGCGGCTTTTCGCACTGCTGGCACTGGACGGGCATGTAGAAATGCCCTTTTACGGGGACTTCGGCCGGGTTGTAGTAGTGCTCGGCATGCGACAGGTCTACCCCCTTTTCCTTGTCCAGCTGCAAGACCCTGATCCAGTGGATCTGCGGATCGCGCGACTGGTTGTTCTCCGCCACGCAGCCATATTCGCAACGCCGGCAGCCGATGCAGCGGGAGAGATCGAGGCCGTACCCGTAGAGGACTCCCTCGATCGGCGGGGTTGCCTTGACGGTGACCTGCTTGCCGAACTCCTTACTGTATTTCTTTTCGAGACGCGCGAGGACTTTTTTCAGCTCATCCCTGGTGAGTTCGCGGAAATGCTGCTGGAAAAAGTCCTCCCATACCGAGGCGGATGCGTTTCTGCCGGGCATGGCCAGGAGGCCGATGCCGGCCGCCAGACCTTTCAGCACCTTGCGGCGGGACTTATGCAGGACATGCTCATCGCGTTTTTTTATATCTGACATAAAGCTGGCTCCCTGGAAAATCAGGTTTAATCCTCCGGATCAGTGCAGCGCGTTGCCCGGACGTTCCGGCGGCGGCATCGGCTTAAGCGGCTTGAACTTCGGATCGTGCGGGTTGTGGCAATGGACGCAGAGCAGGTATTGTTTGTCACCGTTCCAGTTGCCGGTTCGTTTGCCGTGGACGCCTACCTTCCAGTCGCGGTACTTGTCGCCATGGCATTGGCCGCACAGCCGGTACGACTCGGTGAAATCGATCAGTTCGCCTGAGACCAGCCGCAGCTTGTCGCGGTTGACCAGATTATGGCAATCCGTGCACCAGCGTTGGCTTTCGGCATGATGCAGGACAATATCGGCATGGTACTCGACCAGGACGCGTCGCTTCGCATTGGGGGGTTGCATGTGGACATGGCATTGGGAGCAGGGGAAGATCAAATCGGAGGAAAAGGGCGGCCGCGGCACCGGATAGGTCTTCTCCGGCTCCTGGTTCTTGACGTTGTAGGTGGGCTGCAACTCGGCCGCCGGCTTTTCGACGACGATCAATTTTCCCGAGCGGTCAAATTCCTTTACCCTTGCAGCCTGACTCGGGGCGGCTGACTGCAGCAGAACCGATACCAGGGCGACAAGAACCAGCAAGGGACGAGTAAAACTCTGTGCATTCATTGCAACCTCAATGTCGTTTGAAAGGGAGTAGCGCAATTTTTGGGTCGTGTGGGAATGAGCCGTGACCGATGAGGGGCCGTGGTCCCTCACATATATTCAAACCAGTATTATCTGCCGGAGGCAGATCAGCTCGGTTCCCCGGCGGTTCCGGCGCTGTTGCCCGGCCGGTTGAGTGAAAATTATTGAATCATTTATCGTTCAAGTCTAGCTTTTATTATGGCATTTTGTACAGTTTTTCTTTTCACCGGCAGCAAAGGCCCTGGTGCCGTTATGACATTCACCGCAGAACTTGCCCGCATTTATATCAGCCATTTTCATAACGGTAGATCCTTTTTTCATCTTGAATATTTTTTGATGGCAGTCCATGCATTTAAGCCCGGCGTCGGCGTGTTTTTTGCCATCCAGGACAACCTTACCCATCGACGTATACCATGCTACGGTTTTCCCGGGCTGAATTGCCTGCACACTGCTTACAAAAACGCTGCAGATTACTACCGTCATAACCGCTGTTAAACGCTTCATAACCTACCCCCTTTGGTTTAATATGCTCTGCTGCAAGAATAACCACCTCTTACGTGAATCTCTGCCAGGAGTCATGACCGGGAATCGTCATCGTCTCTGTCTTCGCCGGGCTTGATATCCTCTGTTTTCGAGTAAGACGTTGTTCGTGACCACCGTCCCAATACGATCGATTCTATGGCGGCGACCAGGCCGAAAGAAAAAACGCTGAGCACGAGCGGCATGCCGCGCGTTCCCGTCATGTCATACAGGAAAACCCTGATGGCGCCGATGCAGGTAACCAGGATGGCTATATTGCGGATCTCCTTGTTGCGCCTGCGCAGGGCAAAGAGCATAAGGCCGGCTGCGGCGCTGTTGATCAGGATGGACTGGGAGCAGCGGAAGGCACTGACGGTATTGACGGCATCCTTGGGGAGCAGGACGAGGATCTGGTAAACGAATGCCCGCAGCATGAAGAACCCGCTGGCCAACGCCGCCAATAGCAGCATGACCGCGCTGTAATCATGGCGGTCAAGGCCGGCAAAAAAACTCGACCCTGCGGGGGGCGCGAAGCGCCGGCACCACTGATAGTGATAGAGTGAGATAACAGCCAAAAGGCCTGCGGGAATGACCGTCAGGAAATCTACGGCCGTAGTGCTGTTATGGACAAGGGCTGCCAAGGCGGCAAAAGTGTAAACCTGCAGCAGGTAGCTGGTGAGGCGGATCCCGCCATTCTCCCATTTGCGCGATAAAATGGCCAAAAAGAAGGCCATGACGGCAAGTACCGGCAGTGACAGCAGCAAGCTGCCGGTTGCCTGGGGGAGTGCCAGCGCCAGCAGTGCGGCGCCGGCAAAGGCGAAGGTGTTGGAGCCTACCTCCCCTGCATCTTTCCGGCCGGCCAGCCAGAATGACACGGAAAAATGGGCCGCAGCACCGGTGACCCCCACCCAGCCGAGAAGGAATTTGCTAGCTCCCAGGGCATGCACGCCATAACTGGCCAGAGAAAAGATCACTACCGCATTTATCGTGGGGAGAGAGCAGTCAAAACGCGATACCTGCGTTGCGCCGGTGCGGAGAAGCCCCCAGAGTGCGATAGCCAGATAGGTCGCGGCAAATATGCCGAGCAGGGGGAGGAACAGGTTCACTGCCAGCTCCGCCGGCGGAGCCTCCTTGCGGGCAACCGCTATGCCGAGTTTTATCCCCCACTGGGTCAGCATCAGCATGGTGACCAGCAGGATGGTCCAGCGGAGCCAGGCACACTGTTTCAGCCGGGCGGCGAAGAAGCCGAGGATGTTGGCGGTCCAGAGGACCATTGCCAGGTAGGGGAAGTACGGATGGGGGAAGTCGATGGCCGCACCCGCCAGGCACATGCCGAGGGTGCCGAGGGAGATCGGGGCGAATACATTGAATTGGTAACTGATAACCGCCATTGCCGCGCCGGTGGCAATAAGCGTCATGTAGGCCGGGACGAGGGGAAGGGACTGGAAATGGGAATGGGTTTCCACCACGATGACGGACATCAGGACCGCCCCGCAGGCGGCAAATACCGGGGCGAGGGGGCTTGCCTGCCGGTATTTGTACCAGCCGGCGGCGATCAAGACTGCGGCGTAGCCCATGCCGAAGGCCGAGCCGACGAGGGTATTGATGATGTTGTTGTCGGTGATGGTGCGCAGGACGAGCGCCACGACCAAGAGGAAACAGAGGGTGGAAAGGCGGGGGAGCAGGGCGGTCTTGCGGGCCCAAGTCAGGATTTCCTCCGATATGTCTTCCGGTTCTTCCCCCACGGCTTCGGGCTTCGGTGCAGTAACGGGAGCGGCCGGGAGCTGGGTCTCGGCCGGTTTTTCCAGCCGGGCTTCCAGGGGGTCCATTCTCTGGTTCAGAACCTCCAGTTGCTTGGTGAGTTCTTCGATCCTCTGCTCAAGAGCGTCTTTTTCTGCCATATGTATTAACTCCTGCAGGGGAACTGTTGCCGACCGGGGTGCTGCATGCGCCGATTACGCTGGATCAGAGGGGCAGAACGCGCCATTGCTCTTGAATAAAATAAGGTTGAATATTGTGTATTAATTATAGTTTATTAAAATAAATTTCATCTAACTTATTGAAATTTAAGTTTATTTTATATATAACATCTTTTTATAAATTTACACATAAATTTTTTTAACGTGATTTTACGGAGGGGTGGAACAGGGGATTGCGGACAGTGTAACGCAGTCTGTGGATGGCGGCTGCAGGAGAGGTTCAGGTTCTTTGGGTCTTGACGATCCTGATCTCGCCGGAATGCATGTCGTAAACCCAGCCGTGCAGGTTGAGCTTCTTTTCCAGCATTGCTTTCCTGACGAAGGGGTATTCCTGGAGGTGCTCCAGCTGGAGCCGGACGTTTTCCTCCACGATCAGGTTCATCCGCTGCTCTTGGGCCATTTCAATATGGAGCGCGCGGATCTTCTCATCCACCCGCTCTTTCGCCTTGTAGGCGTTGATAAGCCAGATGGGAATGTATTTGTCCTCGAAGTAATCCTCATCGAGGGCGGCGATCCCGCCGCAGCCGTAGTGGCCGCAGATGACCACGTCGGGGATCTTCAGGTGGTTGATGGAGAATTCGAGCACCGCCGACAGGTTCCAGTCATTGGTGGCGACGATGTTTCCCACGTTGCGGTGGGTGAACACCTCACCCGCCCTGGTCTGGGTAATGGTGTTGACCGGGACCCGCGAATCGGAGCAGCCGATCCAGAGAACGGTCGGCTTCTGGTCCTTGGCGAGTTCGGCGAAGAACTCCTTTTCTTTCTCGAAGGTCTCCGCCACGAATTTCTTGTTTCCCTCCAAGAGCGTGGTGATCATTGCCCGCCTCCTCTCCAGGACGCCGTTGCGACCCGGACCCTTCCGGATTTTATATTCCCTCACTGCGGCATCAGCGGGATTGCGTGAACCTGCCGCATTCCGGGCAGACATGCCGGGTGGCGCTATCCTCCCGCAGTTTCCCGACTTCGTCAAGCGCCCGGACCAGGTCGGCATTGAGCTGTCGTTCGCTGTTCACCAGTTGCCTGATCCGGGAAACGGTCAGTCCGGTGGTGAGAAACGAAATCAGGCGCATGAACGTTTCCCAGTAGATAAAAAAGGCGTTGGAATAGGGGTGAAACGTATAGAGGTCCGACAGATACCAGGTAGCAGCCGAGGCGAACGCCATGAAAAAAGCGGTTCTTCTGTTGACATACCAGGCGGAGAGGGCCACGGGAATGAAATAGAAGATGAAAAAACCGAAGTCATAACCGGTCGCATAGTCAATCCAGCCGATAAACAGGAGGACGGCAAGGCTGGCAATGGAGATGAGATCTTTGGTAGTGACCTTCATGATATCTGTCCGTCAGTTCACGTTATAACGGATAAAGGCAGCTCCCCTGCAGTGTCCGGCGCTGTTATCCTTCGTAGTCCACGACGGCCACCGCCTCCGAGGCCTCCCGCATGTAAGGTGCAACGTCACCGCCATGGTAGGGGTGGACCTGGTAGGACTGGAGGTCGTCCAGCGAGTCGAATTTCGTGTACAGGGCTATGTCGTAGGAACGGGCCGAATGGATGACGTCCAGTCCTACCTCCAGGTGGCGCAGCAGGTCAATCTTGCCTCTCATGCTGAGGAGTTTGTCCTTGGCCGCATTAATGCTGTCCGCTGATTTGTCCTTGAGTTTGAATAATACGATGTGGGTGACCATGGTATCTCCTTGTATCTAGTTATTCCCTGTTTATGTATGTTCGTCTTCGAATTGGCAATCAAGAACCACGCCCTGCGCGTCGAAAAAGATGAAGACGGTATAACTTGAGTGCTGTGGCCTGGCGGGGGTGATAAATGGCAATGTGACGAGCGGCTTCCGGTCGCTCTTGGTCCAGAATGCCCATATCTCGGAGGCGATCAATTTTGCCGGCAAAGGAGCGATACCGGACGGCTGCGGGACAGGCCTCTGGGTTTTGGTGGATTGAGGGTCGCCGAGGAGTGCGCGGACCTGGTCTTTCGATGTAATCCCCTTCCGGATGGCTGCCGTCACGGTCGGACTGAGCCTGCTGTTCCCCTCCGTATGGTCGAAAGTGCAGGCTGACAGCAGTCCGGTGATCAGATAAACACAACAAAAAACCAGAAATTTCAACCGAAAAACCCCTTGTGGCAAATTGGACGGGAACCCTTTTTTTGGTCCCATAATCCATAATATTGTAGTTATGACGGAGGGATTGTCAATGTAAATTTCCGCAGCGGCCGGGGGAGAGAAGGAAGTGACAAGCGGGTTTGGGCTAAAGTCGTCGTTCAAACCCCGAATCGATCCACGAAGGACATCATCAAATGGCTGCATTTCATCATGACCTATCGTAATAATTCCGTAGAGAAATTGTTTTCGTGTGTTCAGGTTTATTTTTCCTGCCGGATGGCGTATACTGCGGAGCGGCGCCCATGACGGGACACCGGGGAGGTTACGGATGAAGATCGAGTGGCATGACTATCTCGCGGTGGGGGTGGCGGAGATAGACCGCCAGCACCGGCAACTTTTCGATAAATTCAATATCTTTCTGGCGGCGTGCGATGCGGACCAGGGGGCCGAAGAGGTGAGTCGGTTGTTCTGGTTCCTTACGGCCTACGTGGCCACTCATTTCGCCGACGAGGAGGGCCTGCAGAAGCGGATCGGTTTTCCCGATTACCCGAAGCACCGGGAGCAGCACCAGGCGTTCACGGGCAAAGTTGCCGAGCTCAAGGAACGTCTTGCGGCCGAGGAGCCCACTCGGGAGTTCATCTCCACCGTGACCCTGTTCATGACCGGCTGGCTGATCGAGCACATATCGGGGATGGACCGGGACATCGGACGATTCATGAAGGAGCGGGAAAAGGGGTTGTAGGTACAACGGTATTGGTAAAAACCACGGAGGTTTGTTGTGGCGCCACTCTGCAGTCTGATTATAAACCCGGTGTCGGGGGGGTATTCCGAGCGTAAGCTCGACAAGGTCACGGCTGCCTTCGCCGCGGGCGGTCTCGCCGCGGAGGTCCTCCTGACGAAAAGCGCCGCCGATGCCGAGCTCTTTGCCCGGCGCATCTGCGCGGAACGGCGGGAGCCGCTGATCGTCGTCGGCGGCGGCGACGGCACCATCAACCAGGTACTTAACGGCGTGGGACCGGGGCAGGCAACCTTGGCTGTGCTCCCCCTGGGAACCGCAAATGTCGTGGCGCGGGAGTTGGGGATAAACTCCCTGGATGATGCCGTGCAGCGGGTACTCCGGGGGGTGACAAGGCCGCTGACAGCCGGCCTTCTGGAAGCCGAAGGGGTGAACCGCCGGTTCCTGCTGATGGCCGGCATCGGCGTCGATGGCAGCATCGTGGCGGGGGTGCGGGAAAAAGAAAAACGAATCTTCGGGAAAGGCGCCTATCTTCTGGCCGCGGCGCGGCTGATGCTCGACTGGGAGCAGGAGCGGCTGCAGGTCGTTGCCGACGGCAGACAGATCGACTGTCACTCCGTTATCATCTGTAATGCCGCACGTTATGGCGGCAGTTTTCACCTTGCTCCCGGCGCAGACCTCTTCACTCCTGAATTCCGGTTGGTCTGTGTTACGGGCGACAGGCGGAGGGCCTACCTGAGGCTTGCCCTTGCAGTTATTGCGGGGAAGGTGGCGGAATGCCGGGGGATCATGCTGATTACCACAAGGGAAGTTCAGGTTACCGGAACCAAGGCGGTCCAGGTGGATGGCGATTTCTGCTGCCACGCCCCGGTCCGGATAACGGCGCTGGAAAACTGTGCGCGACTGGTAATTTAACGTGCGCACCGACAGACTGCTAGCCCTCAATAACCTTGAGAATCCCAAGCAATAAGTCAACCGGCCGGGGCGGGCAGCCGGGGATCTGCGCATCCACCGGGATGACGTTCTCTACCCTGCCGAGCGAGGCATAGCTCTCCCCGAAGATCCCGCCGTCGCAGCCGCAGTCGCCGACAGCCACCACGATCTTCGGGTTCGGCGTGGCGGCGTACGTCCGCTTCAGGGCGATCTCCATGTTGACCGAGACCGGACCGGTCACCAGCAGCATGTCGGCAAAGCGGGGGGAGGCGGTGAAGTGGATGCCGAACCGCTCGCAGTTGTAGATGGCGTTGGTCATGGCATGGATCTCCAGCTCGCAGCCGTTGCAGGAGCCGGCATCGATCTGCCGGATGGTCAGGCTCCGGTGGAACTTCCGCCTGATCGCCTCCTCCAGCCGGGCGCCGATCTCGACGACCTCCGTCTCGACCTCGGTCGGGAGCGGCTCGGTGACGATGCCGGTGCGGAATATCTGGTGGAGAATTCTCAGCATTTCCGATTTCCTAACGAATTCGTAAAAAGCTCCAGATGCAAGGCTTGCGAATTCTGAGGAGTGAGGCGTACACGTCGGTACGCCGCAGCGACGAAGGGTGAGCGTAACAGAGCAGATGGCCTTTTGACGAATTCGTTCATAGATCGTGCCCCGAATACGACGCATTGAAGCTCTTGTTGCAAACAGGGAAATCGGGCACGATATTGCCGTGGATGCACTGCTCGAGGCCGAGCCAGGTGACGCTCGACGGGTCCCTGACCATGCAGCGGCTGACCTCGCCCTGCGGCCCCGACTGCACCCAGTAAACGATCTCCCCCCGCCACCCCTCGACCAGGGCGAGGCCGCTCCGGTCCGGTGCCGGCGGGGCGAAGGGGGCCCGCACCCCGCCCGTGGGGAGGTCTTCCAGGATTTGCCGCAGCAGGAGCAGCGACTCCCGGATCTCCTCGATCCGCACCCAGGCACGGGCATGGACATCCCCCGAATTAAGCACCGTCATCCGGGGGGGGAACAGGTCGTAGGGGGTGAAGGGCGCCTGGATGCGGCTGTCCAGCGCCTGACCGCTCGCCCGGGCGACGATCCCCACCACCCCCAGGTCCCGCGCCTTCTCCGGCGACAGGATACCCGTCTCCCTGATCCGGTCCTCCAGCGACGGGTTATTGTCGTACATGACCACCAGCCGCTCGAATTCCCCGCTGAACGTGTCGAGCTCCTCCAGCATCTCCGCGATCCCCTGACCGTCGAGATCGGCCGTCACCCCGCCCGGGACCACCCGGTCCATCATGAAACGGTGGCGGAAAAGCCGGTAGTTGGTCCGGACCAGCCGCTCCTTCAGGATGTTGAACTGGAAAAAGAGGAAGGCGAAGGCGACGTCGTTGCAGATGGCGGCGAGGTCCCCCAGGTGGTTGGCGATCCTCTCCCGTTCCAGCATCAGGGCGCGCAGCCAGAGCGCCCGCTCCGGCGGCGTGCAGCCGCATATAACCTCGACCGCCCGGCAGTAGCAGAGGGCATGGGCCACGGTGGTGTCGCCGGAGACCCGCCCCGCCAGCCGCGCCCCCTCCTCCCAGGAGAGCTCTTCGAAGCGCTTCTCGATCCCCTTGTGCACGTAGCCGAGCCGCGCTTCCAGGTTGAGGATCTCCTCGCCGACCGCCTGGAAGCGGAAGTGCCCCGGCTCGATTATCCCGGCATGGACCGGCCCGACCGGGATCTCGTAGACCCCTTCCCCTTCGGCCCTGATCCAGCGATAGTCACCCTTGTTCCGTGTCATCCTGGTCTTCGGGTCGAAACTCTTCCGGAGTGGCCAGGTGTTCGGTGGCCAGTCTTCGTGCTTGATCCAGGGACGGGCATCGGGAAGTCCCAATGGTGCTACCCCCATGAGGCTTTTCATCTGCCGCTCGAAGCGCCAGGCGGAGACATATTTTTTGTAAATGGAGGGGAACGAGGGTTCGTCCTCCGGGAGATCGCTCATTACGAGGAGAAATTCCGTTCCCCTGTTGTAACAGGCGTAGACGGCGAATCCTCTTCCCAGAAGAGTTTCGTCGGCCGCCCATTCGGCGACCAGCCGGGCTTCGGCGTATTTCATGGTCCGCGCCGCCTCGTTGAACTTCTCGCGCGGCACCCGGAAGAGCGGGATGTCGGCGGGGAAGAAAGCGTCCCGGAGTGCGGCGTCCGCACCCAACTGCGTCACCATTCTTTCGCGGAGCGTGCTCATTTCAGTAACCCCACGGCGGTATGAAACCAGTCGGAAAGGAAGCGCGGCAAATAGAGGCCGAGGGCCAGCACCAGGGCCATGTGCAGGATTACCGGCAGATGGGCCGCCCGGAGCGGCGTCTGCCACGGGGGCGCGTCCCCGGCCACCATCGGCTGGACCTTCCGGAAAATGGCGGCAAAGGAGACCCCCAGCCCCAGGAGGAGCAGCGGGGTGAGGAGCGGCGCCTCCTTGATGGTCGCGGTCAGGATCAGGAATTCACTGGCGAAGAGGCCGAAGGGGGGCATGCCGACCAGGGCCATGGCGCCGAAGATGAAGGCCCATCCGACCACCGGGTTTCCCTTGATCAGCCCCCTGATCCGGTCCATTTCCTGGGTGCCGTGCATCTGGGCGGCGTGGCCCACGGTGAAGAAGATGGAGGATTTGACGAGGCTGTGCACCAGCATGTGCAGAAGGGCTCCGAAGGTGGCGATGGGGCCGCCGATGCCGAAGGCAAAGGTGGCGATCCCCATGTTTTCAATGGAGGAATAGGCGAAGATGCGTTTGATGTCCTTCTGCCGGAGCAGCGAAAACGACGCCACCAGGATCGACAGCAGGCCGAAGCCGATCAGCATGTTGCCGGCCATATGGGTGCCGGTGGAGCCGTCCACCAGGACCTTGCAGCGGACCAGGGCGTAGAGGGCCACATTCAGGAGGAGTCCCGAGAGGACCGCGGAAATCGGCGTGGGGCCTTCGCTGTGGGCGTCCGGCAGCCAGTTGTGCAGCGGCACCAGGCCGACCTTGGTGCCGTAGCCGACCATCAGGAAGACGAAGGCAAGCCTGAGCACGGTCGGCTCGAGCTGGCTGCTGACCTGGCTCAGGTTGGTCCAGAGGAGTGCCTCGCCGCCGACCCCGATGACCCGTTCCGCCGCAAAGTAGAGGAGCACCGTCCCGAACAGGGCCTGGGCGATGCCGACGCCGCAGAGGATGAAGTACTTCCAGGCCGCCTCGATAGCTTTCGGGGTCCGGTAGAGGGAGACCAGCAGCACGGTGGCGAGGGTGGCCAGCTCCATGGAGATCCAGAGCACGCCGAAGTTGTTAGTCAGAAGCGCCAGCAGCATGGCGAAGATGAAGAGCTGGTACATAGCGTGGTAGAAGCGCATCCGCCAGTGCCCCACCCGCTCGTGCTCCCGTTCTACCCGCATGTACCGGCGGCTGAAGATGGCGGTGGTCATGGAGACGAATGCGGTAAGGACGGCCAGGTAGACGTTGAAGGCATCGACGAAGAAGAACTTGTTCCCCGTCACGAACGGCCCGTTCAGGTAGACCTCGACGGCCAGGGCGATGCTGGCCGCGAAGGCGGCGGCGGAGCCGAAGATGTTGACCTCGGGGGCATACTTCCAGTCGCCGATGAAGGCGAGGAGCAGGGCGAACAGGAGCGATATGCCGAGCAGGATGAGGAGCGTCACGTCAATCCTCCTCCTTCAGCTTCGCCATCTGCTCCACGTCGAGGCTGTCGAAGGTGGTGTTGATATGGAAGAAAAAGATGCCGAAGATGAAGGCGGCGATCAGGAGGTCGAGGGCCACCCCGAGCTCGACGACCATCGGCATGCCGTAGGTGGCGCTGGTGGCCGCGAAGAAGAGGCCGTTCTCCATGGCGAGAAAGCCGATGATCTGGGTCACGGCGTGGCGCCGGGTGACCATCATCAACAGGCCGAGCATGACCGTGGCGAGCGCCACGGCGAGCGTGGAGCGGGTCACCAGGGTGGAGAGCTGGGTGATCGGGGCGGTCAGGTGGTACGAGAAGATCACCAGCGCGATGCCGATCATCATTGTCCCCGGGATGTTCACCAGCGTCTCGATCTCCTTCCTGATATTGAGCTTCTTGATGAGGGCATGGAGGATAAAGGGGAGCACGATGACCTTGAGGGTCAGGGTCAGGATGGCCGCGAAGAAGAGGTGGTGCACCCCGGTCACGTAGCCGACGATGGCCGTGCTGATGCAGAGGAAAAAGCCCTGCCAGGCAAACAGGTGCAAGAGCCCGAGAATGCGGCGCTGGACCAGGAGGCCGAAGGCGGTGAGCAGGATGAGGGCGGCCATGACACTGTTGATCTGGGCCGCTAAAGGCGTGGTTATCATTCTTACTCCAGGATAAAGAAAGAAAGCATCCCCAGAGTCGCCAGCAGAAAGGCGCTCCCGAGGAATTCCGTCAGCCGGAACAGCCGCATTTTCGCCATGCCGGTCTCGATCAGGACCAGGATGACTGCGAGCAGGGCCATCTTGACGGCCAACAGCAGTCCGGCAATCAGCATGACGACCAGGTCCCCCGAAGCGGCAATCCCCCACGGGCAGAAGACCGCGATCCCGAGGGAGGAAAAGATGAAGAGCTTCATCATCCCGGCCCATTCGATCAGGGCGAGGTGGCGGCCGGAGTATTCGAGGATCATCGCCTCGTGGATCATGGTCAGTTCCAGGTGGGTCGACGGGTTGTCGACCGGCACCCGCCCGGTTTCGGTCAGGTGGACCATGATGTAGGCGAGGAGCGCAAAGGCGAGCGACGGCCGGAGGATGAACGCGCCATGGCCGATGACGCTCACCATCCGGGGGAGCGAGGTGGAATTGGCCGCCAGGGAGACAGTGAAAACCGCCATGAGCATGGCCGGCTCCGCCAGCGAGGCGATCGTCATCTCCCGGCTCGACCCCATCCCGCCGAAGGCCGTGCCGATGTCCATCCCGGCCAGGGCGGTAAAGAACCGGATGGTCGCAAAGAGCATGGCCAGGGCGATGACATCGGCGGTGGCGGCGAACGGGAGGTCGATGGAGATGAGCGGAATGATCCCCCCGATCATGACGGTGACGCCGAACACGATATAGGGGGTGACGCGGAAAATCCACGAGGCGTTCTCCGCCAGGATCACCTCCTTGGAGAACAGCTTGGCGATGTCCCGGTAGGGCTGGAAAATCCCCGCATAGGTACGCCCCTGCATGCGGCACTTGACCGTCTTGACCCACCCCGCAAAGGCCGGGGCCGCTGCGAGGAGGATCAGGATCTGGACGGCCTCTATGACAAAGGAATGGACGCTCATCCGAGAAACACCAGGAGCACGATGATGGTGACAAACGAATAGATGAGATAGACCTGGATCCTCCCCTGCTGGAGGCAGCCTACCTTGCGCGCGATGAAAAAGGCGACGTCCGCCACCGGTTGATAGAGCCAGTACCAGAAGCGGTCCCTGACCCTGAGCCGGTAGTGCAGTTTCTCCGGGTAGGCCGGATGCCGCACCGGCTGGACCGCTTGAGTTTCTTCCCTGATTCTGAACAGGAACCCGAAAATGCGCCGGATCGGCATGGCGAACGAGGTGGCGTTATACTGCATCCGGGGCGTGAGCTTCTCGAAGCCGCAGTCCCAGATCGGCACCCGGCGGACGGCCGCTTTTTTCCCGTGCAGGAGGAGCCAGGCAATGAGGACGACGCCCAGTATCCAGATGCAGACGTTGAATCCCGAGTAGGAGGCCCGCTCGCGGGCAATGGGGGTAAGCCACATCCACCCTGACGCGCCCGCACTGGTCGCCAGTCCTTCCCCCACCAGCCGATGGGTAAGGATATCCATCCAGTTGATGACGACCGTCGGCAAAATCCCCAGGGCAAAGCAGGTTGCCGCTGCCAGCATCATGCCGATCCGCATGGACCAGTCGACCTCATGCACCCGCTGCACGGATTGGCGGCCGCGCCAATGGCCGAGGAAAGTAACCCCGAAGGCCTTGACGAAGCAGGCGGCGGCCAGCGCCCCGGTCAGGGCGAGCAGCGCCGCCCCGAGGGGAAAAAGAAGGCTGAGGATAGGGCGGTTGAGCGCGGGCGACAACAGGAAGGCTTGGAAGGTGAGCCATTCTGAGACAAAGCCGTTGAACGGCGGGAGCGCTGCTATGGAGACGCAGCCGATCAGGAAAAAGACCGCGGTCCAGGGCATCCGGTGGATCAGCCCCCCCATCTCCTCCATGTTCCGTTCATGGGTCGCATGGAGCACGGCCCCCGCCCCCATGAAGAGGAGCCCCTTGAACATGGCGTGGTTCAGCGTGTGATAGAGGGCGGCGACCAGGGCCAGGGCGGCCAGGAGGGGGAGATGGAAGGAGGTGAAGATCATCGAGAGGCCGAGGCCGATCAGGATGATGCCGATGTTTTCCACCGAATGGTAGGCCAGGAGCCTTTTCAGGTCGTGCTGCATCAGGGCGTAGAGCACGCCGAGGAGGGCCGAGATGAGACCCAGGACCAGCACGATCCCCCCCCACCACCAGGGGAAGACCTTGAGAAAATCGAAAGTGACCCGGACGATGCCGTAGATGGCGGTCTTCAGCATGACTCCGCTCATCAGCGCGGAGACATTGGACGGGGCGACCGGGTGCGCCTCCGGCAGCCAGATATGGAGGGGGATCACCCCCGCCTTGGCGGCAAACCCGAACAGGGCGAGGAGAAAGGCCGCCGTTGCCCAGCCCGCCGGATAGGTGGTGGCGCGCATCGAGTCGAAGGTATACCCTTGAAAGCCCGCGAAACCGTCGGCCTGCCCCGCCATCACCCCGAAGGAGAGGAGGATCGCGATGGCCCCGATATGGGCGATCACCAGGTAGAGAAAGGCCGCCCGGCGGTTTTCCGCCTTTTCGTCCTCATACATGACCAGAAAGTACGAGGAGGCGGCCATCAGCTCCCAGGCGACCAGGAAGAAAAAAGCATCGTCCGCCAGGACGACGAGAAGCATGCCGGCGATAAAGAGGGAGTAAAAGACAATGAACCTGGTAAGCGGCCGGGTGGCGGGAAAGCCCCGGACATAGCCGATGGAGTAGATGGAGACGAAAAAGGCCAAAAGGCCGATGACACAGAGAAAGAATCCGGCCAGGGGGTCGAGCCTCAAATGGAACGGCAGATCCGGCAGCCCCATCTCCAGGACTGCGGAGGTCGTGGTGCCGTACTGCACGGCCAGGATGCCGGCGATGACCGCCATCAGCGCTGCCGTGGCAGTGATGGTAAAGGAGAGGTAAATGGTCAGGTCGCGGGATTTCGCACAGCAGGGGGCCAGGATAACCGGGGAGAGCATGAGGAAAACGGAGACTATGGCGAGATCAAAAGGGGGCATTAAACCATCCTTTTACCCAGAGACGGCATAGCAATTTTTCGTGTTTTGATACCGGAAAGAACTCCCTAATCTGTTGCAAAGAAACAGACAGAGTGCCCTGACGATATACAAGTGTACTCTAATACAGAGGTAGCATGAATACAAGGAAAAATAAAGATTGCGGAAACGACGTTTTAAAAAAATCATACATGGGGAATTTGCCTACGATTGCCGGAAAGGCCGGTTGAGGGGTTTGCAGGAAATGATTCAGAGTGTAGGGAGAGCGTCCAGAAATGCAGCGATTGCAGCTCCGCTGTTGTCATAACAAGCGCCGGCCCCGGCGTTCGATCAGTTGCGTAAAGCGGGTTGGCGGGGAAAGCGGCACGAGATCGAGGGGAACGTTCAGCTCCTGTTCCAGCCGCGCCGCCAGTTCATACAGCTTCCAGCCGGCCACGCCGTCGCAAGCCAGGTCCAGGTCGCGGGCGGTGTCGGGGTGCTCCAGGGAGCTCCCGAAGAGGAAGAGCCGCGTTGCCCCGTAACTTTGGGCTAGCGTGGTGATGAGATTGAATTGTTCCGCGCTGAATGCCATGGGAGAATCCCTTTCAGTCCAGAATGTTAGCCGAATATGACGGTAAAAGCAAGGAAGATGTGGACATGGTCGGGAAACAAGTGAATATCACTTCAGGAGTGTAGCTTTTATCCATCTATCCAGTTGAGCACGGTAGCTGACTGTGACGCTTCAAGAAAAGCGGAGCGGCTGTACCTGCCTGTTTAACATGCCAGTTGGAAACGGATGGGAATACCGCACCTATCGGAATATTCGATAAAATAACAATTTAATCCTGGCGGCTCCAATTCAAGGAGATAGTTTAGCTGAATTGACACGTGGTCAACCAGACGTCCCCTTTTCTTTCTCTCGCAGTGTCCTTCGCACAAAGATGTTCTTCTTAACCCCTCACCCTGATGAAGAACTACCCCCCTATTTCTCCTTCATCTTCCCCAAGAGCCGCAGCAGCCCGTCGAGGATGGTAACGGGATGGGGCGGACAGCCGGGGATGTAGAGATCGACCGGGAGCAGGCTGTCCACGCCGTTATGGACTTCCGGCGAGTCGATGAACGGACCGCCGTTGATGGCGCATGCCCCGCAGGCAACCACGATCTTCGGCGCCGGAATCGCATGATACGTCGTGAGGAGCGCCTCCCGCATGTTCTCGGTGACCGGTCCGGTGACCCATAAACCGTCGGCATGGCGGGGGCTCGCGACGAACTGGATGCCGAACCGCCCGAGATCCCAGCCGATGGTGGAAAGGACATTGGTGTCCGCCTCGCAGGCATTGCAGCCGCCGGCGCTGACTTCGCGGAATTTGATGGAGCGGCCGAACAGTGACAGCATCTTCTTTTCCAGTGCCTGGGTGAGACGTCGCTCATCGCCCGGTCTGACAATAAGTTCCTCGCGGCGGTTTGCCGCCAGACGGGGATCGTTGGTAAAGGTAACAGCACCTTGAGGGCAGGCACGGCTGCAGTCCGGGCAGAAGAGGCATCTACCAAGGTCTATCGAGAGCGTCGGATCGCAGGAGATCGCGCCGACCGGGCAGACATCGGCGCATGCGCGGCATTCGTCGGAACAGGACGAAGCATCCAGCCGGGGATAGCCCCGAAAACGCTCCGGCATCGGGATCGGCTCAGCCGGATAGCGCGTGGTCCGATGTCCCTGTTTGAGTCTGGCTGCTATGGCACGAAACATCGTGTCCTCCTCGTTGGGCGGCCTGTTATACCGGTATTACAGGTCAAAGCCGCAGTACGACAGATTGAAGCTCTTGTTGCAGAGCGGGAAGTCGGATATCTGTTGCCCGCGCAGAACAAAGGCGAGCCCGGTCCAGTTGTGGAACGATGGATCGGTGATCTTGTAGCGGGCAAACCGGCCGTTGTCATCGGTCAGCGCAACGTGGCAGATCTCGCCACGCCACCCTTCAGTCAGGGCAACAGCCAGATGATTCGGCGCAATTGCCGAGCCCTGCGTATGGAGCGGGCCCACCGGAAGCTGCCGTATCTGTTCGTCGATGAAATCCATCGATTTATCCGACTCCATCCAGCGGATCAGGGTGCGGGCATGGACATCCCCGGTGACTGCCGTGACCACAGGTATCTGGGTCATGCGATAGATACCGAAGGGGAGATCCCGTCGGACATCGTAGTTGATGCCGCAGCCGCGCGCCGCCGGTCCGACCAGGCCGATTGCGCGGGCGTCCAGTTCGGAGAGGCCCCCGGTATTTTCCAGCCGCCCCATGACGGAGGGGGTGTTCCACAAAAGGTTAACGGCGTTGGTCAGCTCTGCTCGGGCGGTTGCGAGTCGCTGCCGGAGAGTCTGGATGATGGCGTTATCCAGATCGAACCGAATCCCGCCGGGGGTGATGAGGCCGCGACCAAAACGGCTGCCGCACAGAAGGGCGGTCATGTTGAGAAAATCGCCCCGGATCCGCCCGCAGAATGAGGCGGTGGGGAGATAGCCGACGTCGCCGGCGATGGCGCCCAGATCTCCGGCATGGTTCGCAAGACGTTCCAGCTCCAGCGCAATCCCGCGGATTACCTCGGCACGGGCGGAGACTCTTGCCCCGGTCAGAGCCTCGATTGTCATGGCAAACGCCTGGGTATGGCCGATGGTGGTGTCGCCCGCCGCCGTCTCCATCCTGGTCAGGGTGTTTTTGTGCGGGCCGGCCAGCAGTGCCGCCTCGATGCCCCGGTGCTGGAAGCCGAGCGAGATCTCCAGATGGAAGACCTGCTCGCCGTAGCACTGAAAACGAAAGTGCCCCGGTTCGATGATCCCGGCATGGACCGGGCCGACCGCCACCTCGTGGATCTCATCGCCCGTTATCTGAAAATAGTCCATCACCCCGACCGTCCCCCGTTCCCTGACCGGCGGGAAACAGCTCGGCAACTCCTTTTGGAAACGGACCGGCTTCATCCAGGGGTGGCCGTCGAATATGACCCCGAATTGCTCGGCGATCTCCCGTTCAAAGAGATGCACCTGGGGGCAGAGAACGGCCAGCGAGGGGAACTGCTGATCGGTCACCTGGGTAGTCAGCACCGAGAGCATCCCTGCCGCCTTGGAGGAAAGCAGGGCATACAGGTGCAGTCGTCCGTCGATCATGGCGCCGAAATAGGAGGAGACCCGCCAGCCGCGGTCGGTCATGTCCAGTATAGTCTGAAGGAAGGCGGCATCATCCAGCTCCGGGATCTGGTCCAGCGCCAGCTTCATGCCGTTACGCAGGTTTTTCATCGGCCACCTCCCAGCAGTCCGGCCGCTGCAATGAGCAGATCCCGCAGTGGCGCCGGTACCCAGATGCCGAGGACCAGCATGACCGCCATTAGGACCATCAACGGCAGGACTGAGACAAAGTTGTCGCGGTATGGCACGGCGGCGCCCGCCTCGCGCTCGGGCGGCTCTCCCAGCACCACCGGCAGGACGGTGAGCGCCATACCGATGAAGATGATCGCCAGAAAGACCAGGAACAGGCTGCCGGCCCAGTAATTGCCTGTGGTGAAAGCGCTGCTGACGATGGTGAACTCGCTGACAAAGGGGGCAAAGGGGGGCGAACCGGTAATGGCCAGAAAGCCTGCCAGAAAGAGCGCGCCTGACCAGGGGACCCAGCGGATCGCACCGCGCACCACCACGGTGCTCTTACTGCCGAAGGCTCGGTGGATGTTGCCGGCGGAGAGGAACAGCACCCCTTTGGTCAGGCAGTTATTGACCATGTGGAAGAGCGCCCCGAAAAGCGCCCCCTTGCCGAGCCCGAGTGCCAGGGTGAGAATGCCGACGTGCTCGATACTGGAGTAGGCGAGCATCCGTTTGAAGTCGCTCTGACGAGCCATAAACACTGCGGCAAAGCCCATGGAGAGAAGTCCCATCACGATCAAGGCGTTCTGGAAGGTCGCCGCCTCCTGGGTCGCCACGGCGATCTGGTAGACCCGCATCAGGCAGAGAAAGGCGCAGTTGACCAGCCCCCCGGCCAGGAGCGCGCCAACCATGCCGGGCGCTTCGCCGTAGGCGTCAGGCTTCCAGGTGTGCATCGGGGCCAGACCCATCTTTGAGCCGAAGCCGACCAGCAGGAAAATGAAGGCGGTGTGCCGCCACTCCGGATTGAGTCGTGGTGCGTCTTCGATCAGGGAACTCAACAGGAGCGTGGCGTCCTGATGGGCGACAATGGTGGAATAGGCGAGGAAGAAGATCCCCAGGAGAGCCATGGCGATCCCTACCGAACAAATCAGAAAATACTTCCAGGTGGCCTCCAGCGAGCGGGCGTTGTGGTTGAAATAGATCAGGGGAGCCATTAAAATCGAGGTGGTTTCCAGCGCAACCCATAACACCCCCAGGTTCTGTGAGATGCTCACCAGGCACATGGCAGACAGGCAGAGCAGCAGGGCGGAGCAGAGGATGCGGTTTGAGCGTTCCTTCCGATAGCGGAGGTAGTTGACGGCATACCAGACGCAGGCGGCAAACAGGATGCTGAAGCTGAGCATAACCAGCTTGCCGATCGGATCGAGCAGGAACCATCCCCCGGCGGATGCGGGTGGGGGATCAACCAGCACCCATCCTAGAAGTGCAAGATGGATGACCGCAAAGAGCGGCAGTACCAGGGGGCGACGGTGGTTGTCCGGCATGAGCCAGGCAATGATGGCCCCTAAAACCGGCATGAACAGTATGAGGGAGAGCTGCATCTGCTACTCCTCCTTGAGCATGGTCAGGCGCGAGGTATCCAGAGAGGAAAATTCGCGGCTGATGTGATTCATGACGATCCCCATGACGAAGATGGCTACCAGCAGGTCGAGGACGGCTCCGGCTTCCACCATCACCGGCATGGCCCCGGCCAGCAGCAGGCCGAAGATGAAGATGCCGTTTTCCATCAGCAGGTAGCCGATGACCTGAGAGATGGCCTTGCGCCGGGTGGTCAGCACCAGAAAGCCGGTCATCAGGGTGGCGATGGAGGCGGGAACGAAGAGCAACCCCTGGTGCTCCACGGCCATCGGCAGGCGTTTGGCGAAGATGAAGGCGAGCGCCGTACAGATCGCCCCGAGCACCAGGGTCGGGATATAGCCGATGAACGGTTCGACCTCGCGTTTGATCTCCGCCTTGCGGATGGCGTTGGTGATCAGCCAGGGGATCAGAATACCCTTGACAGAGAGCATCAGAACGACAATGAAAACGATGTGCCAGGAAAAGGGGTGGATCAGTGCCGGCAGGAAGCCGAGCACCACTCCCTGAATGGCGACTGCACGCACCGCGAATCCGAGGCGGCTGGTGCCGAGCACGATAAAGTTGATCAGCAGGGACAAAACCAGGAATTGATCGGCTAATGAATCCATAGGGTCACCTCAGAACCAGAACAAGTGAAAAGGCGGTCAGGATGGAGGCCGCCACCAGTAGCTGCGGGATGCGCACCAGACGAAGCCGTGCCATGACCGACTCCACCGTGCCGATGGCGACCGCCAGGATCATCATGCCGAGCATAAAGAGCCCCCAGTCGGCAAGGGGCGAACCGGTGCCGAACGGGGCAATCACATTGATGAACAGCGCACCCAGGACAAAGAGCTTGATGGCTGCGGCGTAGAGAATGCACCCGAGGAGCGGGCCGCTGTGATCCAGCACCATCACTTCGTGGATCATGGTCAACTCCAGATGGGTGTTGGGATCGTCAAAGGGGATACGGCAGTTCTCGGCCAACAGTACCACGAACAGCCCCCCCACCATCAACAGGAGGGCCGCGCCGGCCATCTGCCAGACGGAGCTGGAGAGGTGGTTCATCATCGGGGTGAGCGACATGGCGCCGCTGAGACGGACGAGGGTGATAAAGGCGAAAAAAAGCGCCGGTTCGGCCAGGCAGGAGAACGTGGCTTCCCGTGCCGCCCCCATTCCCTCGAAGCTGGAGCCGGTATCGAGCGCCGCAGTGGTGGTGAAGAAGCGCCCCAGGGCAAAGAGATAGGCAAAGAGGATCAGGTCTCCCTCGAAGGAGATCGGGGCGCCATGGCGGCCAAAGGGCATCAGGAACGAGGCAAAGACCGTGGAAACCAGGGTAATGACCGGGCCGGCCCGGAAAACCCAGGTGGTGGTGGTGCTGAAGACGCTTCCCTTGCGCAGCAGTCGGGCAATATCGTAGTAGGGCTGCAGAAACGGCGCCCCGACCCTGCCGGCGAACCAGGCCTTGGTCTTGCCGATGATCCCCAGAAGCAGCGGCGGCATCAGAAAGACAAGCAGCAGATGAATGATGGTATCAACCATGGCTTTAAACCTCGGTTCTGAGTTATGAGTTCTAGAGTTGAGAGTTGAAAAGACGGATAAATCAAAATTTACTTCGCTTCTCCGGGTATCTTCCCGGATAGATTTTGATTTTAACTCAGAACCCTTTAACTCCTTGACTCGTAACAGTCTTTTAACGCACCCACGCTATGAGAAGAATGAGGGTGATGAAGATGTAAAGCATATAGATGTGAAGCCGTCCGTGCTGCAATCGGCGCATGAAGGCGCAGCCGATACCGGCCAGATCGAACAGCGGGCGGATGAGCCTTTCCAGAATCGTCTCTTCCGGCGCATAGGAAAACGGCTCGACGTGCGGCGCGATCCCGTACGGAGCCGGTTTTCGCGTGAGGCAGCGAGACAGACTGCGGGTCAGGTTGGCCCAGAATTCACTGAATGCGGCGCCAGTGTACTGCATTCGCGGTGTGGGCGCAAAATACCCGCAGCCCCAGGTGTTATCGGCCGCAACCCCGCGATTGTTGATGGTCGTCCTGACCAATAGCCAGATGACGGTAACAGCCGCGATGAGTCCTATCCCGAACAGAGGGAATAAGGCTAACGATGCCGGTAACTTGGCGCCGGAGACAACAGCAGGGGCCAGCATGGCGATCACCGGTTGGACCAGGGTCAGAAAGAGGGTGGGGGCAAGGCCGCCCACCAGGCAGAAGAACGCCAGGACCCCCATCGGGATAAGCATGACGCTGGAAAGTTCATGCGGGTGAGCGGCCTCCTTCGAGCGGGGGGAGCCCAGATAGACCATGCCGTAGAGCTTGACGAAAGTTATGGCGGCCATCCCCCCGACAAGCCCCAGCGCCGGCACGCCCAGCGCCATCACAGGGACCGGGGCAATCGCCTCGCGGAAGAAGCCGATGTAGAGGAGGAATTCACCGGCAAAGCCATTGAGCGGTGGGAGCCCGCAGATCGCAAGAGAGCCGACAAAGAACAGCAGGGCGCTGGTGCGCATCCCTTTGGCAAGGCCGCCCATTCGGCTGATTAACCGAGTCCCGGTGCTGTGGATAATCCCGCCGGCGCCAAAAAAGAGCAGCGGCTTGAAGAGACTGTGGTTCAGTACATGCAGAAGACCGCCCGAGAGGCCTAGAAGCACCAGCGAGGGGGTGGCGGTCGCCTCCCCGATCATCGCCATGCCGATGCCGGTGGTTATGATGCCGATATTCTCGATACTGCTGTAGGCAAGAAGCCGTTTGATGTCGGTTTGCACGGCGGCAAAGCAGATGCCGAGCAGTGCCGACAGCATCCCGGCAATGAGCATAAGCCCCCCCCACCAGAGCGGCTTGTGCGGGCAAAAGGTGAGGAAACGGAGTATCCCGTAGATCCCCATCTTAAGCATCACCCCGGACATCATGGCCGAGGCGTGGCTCGGCGCGTTGGCGTGCGCCGAGGGGAGCCAGAAGTGCAGAGGCATGATCCCGGCCTTGGCGCCGAAACCGAACAGCGCCAGGCTGAACATGAGTGCGGCGGTCTGGCCGGAGACGGCAAGCGCACCCTGGCCGGGAAAGAGAAAGGATCCGGTGACGGCGTGCAGCAGGGAAAACAGGATAATCAGTGCCGCCGAGCCGGTATGGGTGGTCAGCAGATAGACCGTTCCGGCCTTGCGCACCTCGTGGTCGGTGTGCTCCGTCACCAGCAGGAAAAAGGCGGAAAGCGCCATAATCTCCCAGGATATGAGCAGCAGGGCGCCGTTGCGGGCCATCACCACCATCGCCATGGCGCTGGGGAGCAGTCCATAGAAAAAGGTGACGCCGGGCGCCGTGGTCCGGTGATGGGCTGCGGGCCAGTAGCCGAGCCCGTAGAGCGAGCCGCAGAAGGTGACGAGAAAGATCGGCAGCAGGAAAAAAGAGGAAAGCGGGTCGAACCCGATCTCGCAGACGCCGAAAGGTAGCGACCAGTTGATGACATAGCCGGCATGTCCCTGGCGCACAAGCATCAGGAGAGCCGCACAGAAACCGAGCGCGGAGGACGGGATGGTGATCATTGCGGCGAGTTTCTGGCTGAATGTGGCGGGCCGGATGATGAGTGCCGCCAGCCCTGAGAGGGCAATGAGAGCGGTTGCGGTAATGATTGCGGTAGCGGGGTTGAGCGTGGATGCGGACACTTACGATTGCCTTTCAGGGATCACTGCTGTCACATGAGGGGATGTCCGGAACTAACGACATAAAATAAATAATGACACCTGAAAAAACATATGGCATTATTTTTTATATGTCAAACCATTTATTGCAGCTGGTCCTGTAACAGATAACCGTTAATTTTCAAGGAGTCGTCTCGACCATGATGATAAAGGCAGCAGACGTAGCAGAATTGATGCAGATAGATGAAAATACCGTTGTGCGGTGGATCCGCAAGAAGGGGCTCGACGCCGTTGAGCTGAATGGTGGCTACCAGATCAACCGGGTTGATCTCCTGGAATGGGCCACCGAGCACGGCATCAAGGTGCCGCCGTCGCTCTTCGTGGCAGACGACAAGGCGCTCGATTTTCCCACTCTGGCCGAGGCGCTGGAGGCGGGCGGCGTCTACTGCGGCGTACCGGGGGACGACAAGCTTTCGGTGCTTGAGAACCTGGTTGCCAATCTAAGCCTCCCGCCGCAGGTGGATCCCGAATTCCTGCTGCAGGTGCTCCTGGCCCGGGAGGCGCTCGGCACCACGGCGGTCGGTGACGGCATCGCCATTCCCCACGTCCGGAACCCGATCCTGGTGAATCTCCCCACACCCGCCATCACGTTAAGTTTCCTCAAACAGCCGGTGGATTTCGGCGCCCTGGACGGCAAACCGGTCGAGATCGTCTTCATGCTCATCAGTCCGACGGTGAGGATCCATCTCCATCTGCTTTCCAAACTGGCCTACGCCCTGCGAAACGACACCTTTAGATCGGTCCTTCGCTGCCCATGCGACACTGCCCTGATCCTGGATGCCGCACGCCGGGTTGAATCGGAACTGGGGCGGTAGCCGATGCCATCGGGAGAAATCGTTACGCCTGCCGCTCTCCTGCTTGTCGCCGCCCTTTTGTCCGGGTTTTCCGGCGTGCCGCTCCTGTTTCCCTCCGTGCCGGCGGTGGCCGGGCAGGCCATCGCGACGATCTCCATCTCGATCGCCTCTCTCGCCGGCATCTGTGGCGCTCTGCTCACCCTGCTGGGATACGCATCCCCCGTCTATGTGATGCCCTGGGGACTCCCCTTCGGCGATCCGCTCCTCACTGTGGATCCTTTGGCAGCCATATTCCTCTTCATTATCTCCCTCATATCCGGCGCCTGCGCCATTTACGCCCGAGGCTACTGGGCAGCGGAACAGAATCCCCGCACCGTGCGCCGGCTCTCCTTTTTCTTCGGTCTGTTGACCGCATCGCTGTCCATGATCGTCATGTCGCGAAACGGCGTCCTTTTTCTCTTCTGGTGGGAGGTGATGTCCTTTGCCGCCTACTTCTGCCTTATCACCGAGGATACCAAGCGGGAGGTACGCGAGGCGGGAACCCTCTATCTCATCATTTCACACGTAAGCGCTCTGGCGCTCTTTGCCCTTTTTTCCCTGGTCAAGGGGATGACCGGGACGTTTGCCTTCCCTGACGCCGGGTCGCTCTCACCACACTCCGGCATTGCCATTGCCATCTTCATGACCGCCCTGTTCGGATTCGGGCTCAAGGCAGGCATGATGCCTCTGCACGTCTGGCTCCCCTCGGCCCACGCCAATGCCCCAAGCCACATCTCGGCCATCCTGTCCGGTGTGGTATTGAAGGTCGGCATCTACGGCCTCGTGCGAACCTTCTCATTCTTTGCCGATGTCCCGCTCTGGTGGGGTGCACTGATACTGACCCTGGGGGCTATTTCCGGCATTATCGGCGTGGCTTTCGCCATAGGCCAGCATGACTTGAAGCGACTTCTCGCCTATCACAGCATCGAGAATATCGGCATCATCCTGCTGGGGGTGGGGGTAGCCCTGATCGGCCAGAGCGTCGGCAACAGCGCCATGATGCTCCTGGGGATGGCCGGGGCGCTGTTGCACGTGGTTAACCATGCTACCTTCAAGGCGCTCCTCTTCCTGGGCGCCGGTTCGATCATCCACACAACCAACACCCGCGAGATTGACTCCATGGGGGGGCTTCTGCGGCGGCTCCCCTGGACGTCCGGATTCTTTCTGGTCGGCGCGGTAGCCATCTGCGGGCTCCCCCCGCTGAACGGCTTTGTGAGCGAGCTGCTGATTTATCTCGGGTTTCTGCACGGCGTGACAGCCCAAAGCGGGTTTGCCGCCGGGGTACCGGCAATGGGGGCACCGGCTCTGGCGCTCATCGGCGGTCTGGCGGTCGCCTGCTTTGTCAAGGTCTTCGGTATCGTCTTCTTAGGTGCTCCGCGCAGTGAGTCTGCTGCCCACGCCCACGAGGCGCCCCGCACCATGCTGGGTGGAATGACCATCCTGGCGGTTGTCTGTTTTATCATCGGCCTCATCCCCTGGGTGGCGGCGTCCCTCCTGCAGCGTGCCGTCAGCGGGTGGCGCCCCGTGCTTGCCGCCTTTCCCGAACCGCTCGCCACGACCGCCCATCTTTGGTGGATATCCGGAGCGGCCATTGCTCTTGTCCTGATCATCGTCTTTGCCGCCTTCGTGCTCAAATGCCGCCTTGCTCAACTCCCGACCGGAACGGGTGAAACCTGGGGATGCGGTTATGCCGCTCCCACCAAGCGGATGCAGTACACCGCCTCCTCCTTTGCCGAGATGCTGGTCAATTTCTTTCGCGGCGCTCTCCGCCCTCACATCCATTTCCCCTCAGTCCGCGGCCCATTTCCGAGGACGAGCCATTTCGAAAGCCATGTCCCGGAGACAATACTGGATCTGGTCTATATCCCTTTGCTGCAGCGCCTCTACGCCAAAACCGCACTGATCCGCCGCATGCAAAACGGACATCTGCAACTCTACATCCTTTATACCTTCATCACCCTGATTGTCCTTTTGGCAGCCACACAGATATGAAGGATAGGTGTGCGGATCAAAACCGGGCAAGATCGTAACGGTTGAGCGCTCAGGCTGGCGGCATATGCTTGTGCGCGCTCCTTAAAAGTGTAACGGGGAAATGAGTCTCCTGCTTTATAAATAAAAATAATGTTGACAAGTCGGTAAAATGGGGTTTATATTTCTATGCATCCTCGCTCAGACCATTAATTAATCGCCTCGAAGTTCATTCCCGACAATTACGGATTCTCAGCAGACATAACACCTAACTATACATAAGCCACATTATTTCCGACACCGGGACATCTTTCCCGAGCCTGTCTATGCCCATTTCACCCGCACTTTCCGTTTAATTTACGTCCGGTCTTAGCTGACACGGCCGAGTTTTTGCGTCATTCAGGAGAACAGATGAACTTACAGGAACTGAAAGAAAAGAAAATCAACGAGCTGACCGCCATTGCCAAGGGGCTCAATATCGAGGGGGCTTCCAGCCTGCGCAAGCAGGACATGATCTTCGCCATTCTCAATGCCCAGACCGAAAAAAACGGGATGATCTTTGGCGAAGGGGTTCTGGAAACCCTCCCGGACGGTTTCGGTTTTCTCCGTGCCCCCGACTACAACTACCTGCCGGGGCCGGACGACATCTACGTTTCACCCAGCCAGATCCGCCGTTTCAATCTCCATACCGGCGACACGGTCGCCGGGCAGATCAGGCCCCCCAAAGAGGGGGAGCGCTACTTTGCCCTCCTGAAGGTGGAGACGGTGAACCATGAGGCGCCGGAAGTGGCCCGGGACAAGATCCTTTTCGATAACCTGACCCCCCTCTATCCCGAGGAAAAACTCAAGCTGGAGACCGCTCCCGACAATATGTCGATGCGGGTTATGGAGCTGATAGCTCCCATCGGCAAGGGGCAGCGAGGCCTGATCGTCGCCCCGCCCCGGACCGGCAAGACCATGCTGATCCAGAACATCGCCAATTCCATTGCGATGAACCATCCCGAGGTCTTCCTGATCGTTCTTCTCATCGACGAGCGGCCGGAGGAGGTGACCGACATGCAGCGCTCCGTGAACGGGGAGGTGATTTCCTCCACCTTTGACGAGCCTGCGTCCCGCCACATCCAGGTGGCGGAGATGGTCATCGAGAAAGCCAAACGCCTGGTGGAGCACAAGCGGGACGTGGTGATCCTGCTCGACTCCATTACCCGCCTGGCCCGTGCCTACAACACGGTCATCCCCCCCTCCGGCAAGATCCTCTCCGGCGGTGTGGACTCCAATGCCCTCCACAAGCCAAAGCGGTTCTTCGGCGCCGCCCGCAACATCGAAGAAGGGGGGTCGCTCACCATCATCGCCACCGCCCTCGTCGATACCGGCAGCAAGATGGATGAGGTCATCTTCGAGGAGTTCAAGGGGACCGGCAACATGGAACTCCACCTGGACCGGAAGCTCGTGGAGAAGCGGACCTTCCCGGCCATCGACATGAACAAGTCGGGCACCAGGAAAGAGGAGCTCCTTATTGACAAGGCCTCCCTCAACCGGATCTGGATCCTGCGCAAGGTGCTCCATCCCATGAACGTGGTGGACAGCATGGAATTCCTGCTGGAGAAGCTTGCTGAGACGAAGGGGAATCAGGCGTTCCTCGACTCCATGAGCCGATAGGAGGGAAGCGCCGCTTTTCCGCGATCTCTGCGTTGATCTTCGGGATTCCTTGTGCGGCGTAGCGCTGCCACGCCTCCGCGTCATCCCTTGATCGCCTTGACCTCGCGAAAAATCGACACTTCTGCAAATTTGCAGGATACAACTGGCTTTTTTAAGCAGGAACTCTGAATTGAGTCCAATAAGTGGTTTATAGCCTGCGCATAAAGTGTTTCCCGCTGCTGTTCATCGCCCGCAAAAATATCTTGAAAAAATATGGCAATAGTGCTAACTTCTAAACTTTCCGAAAGATAATTACGCACAGCCGGGTCAATGTACCCCGTTGAGGAGGAAGATATGAAAGAAGGTATCCATCCCAAGTACCATGACGTGACGGTGAAATGCCTCTGCGGCAACACCTTCCAGAGCCGTTCCACCAAACCGGAGATCACCACGGAAATCTGCTCCGCCTGTCATCCCTTTTTTACCGGGAAGCAGAAACTCGTCGATACCGCCGGGCGTGTGGAAAGGTTCAAGAAGAGATACGGCATGTAAAAAGCCCCTTGGGCTTCTCGGATTTGGAGGGGATTTTGTCGATGGCGAAATCCCCTCATCTGTTTAATACGGCTTCGTCAAATGCTCTATCTGCGGCGTTGTGCTTGTCGTGAGTCGCTCAACGTACAGTATAGTACGCCTCGCTCCCCCCCTTCTCGCACGCCTTGCATCTGGAGCATTTTACTGTGCCGTATGAATGAAGGAAAACATGAAGGTTGCCCTTCTCCAATACACCCCCGAACCGGAACGGACGGTGGCCCTTGCCGCCCGTCTCTGCTATTCCCCTGCGGACATCGACGAGCTGCAGAAAAAAATTTCCTCGGCCGATATCAGGAATTTTCTCGAAAAGATCATGTCGCTGGGGCACCAGTCGGTGCTGGAACATGCTTCCTTCACCTTTGGCATCGAAGGGATATCTCGGGTGACGACCCATCAGCTCGTGCGCCATCGGATCGCTTCCTTCTCCCAGCAGTCCCAGCGGTACGTTTCGCATACGGAGCGGTTCTCTGCAGTCATTCCGCCGACCATTGCCGACCGCCCCGAGGTTCTGGCCCGGTTTAAGGAGCAGTTGGCAGCTCTGCACCAGGCTTACGCCGAGATGGTCGAGGCGGGGGTCCCGGCCGAGGATGCCCGCTACATCCTCCCGAATGCCACCGAAACGAAAATTATCGTTACCATGAATGCGCGGGAGCTTCTGCATTTCTTCGAACTCCGCTGTTGCGAGCGCGCCCAGTGGGAGATCCGGGCAATGGCGGTGGAAATGCTCAGGCTCATCAGGGCTGTGGCCCCGATAATTTTCGGGAATGCCGGTCCCGGCTGCCTTGACGGTCCCTGCCCGGAAGGGCAGTTCTGTTGCAGTAAGACGAAGGAAGTTCGCGAGTTTTATAAGACTCTGTGAAGTAACCAACGGAACGCGATTTTTGGCCAAGATCAAGGCAGGCAAGGGATGACGCGGAGGCGTGGCACCGCCACGTCGCACAAGGAATCCCGCAGCCGAACGCAGAGATTGGCCAAAAGGCGCGTTCCGTAAAGAGGATACATGGAAAAGATCAATATCGGCGGCCAGGCCGTCATCGAAGGGGTCATGATGCGCGCCCCCCGCTCCGTGGCAATTGCCGTGCGGAGGCCCTCCGGCGAGATCGTCGTCAAAAAGGATGAAGTCGTTCCCCTCTCAGAGCGGTTCCCGATCGTGAAGCTCCCGATCGTGCGCGGATCGGTTGCCCTGTTCGGGTCGCTGATTATCGGGATCAAGGCCCTCAATTTCTCCGCCAACGAGGCCATGGTTGAAGAGGAAGGGGGAGCAAAGGAGGAGCTTTCCTCCTGGGCAATGGCGGGAACCATGGCGGTCGCCTTCGGTTTCGGCATCCTCCTCTTTTTCATCCTCCCCCTCTACGTTACCAAGCTCCTCGTGCCGATCATCGGCTCTTCCAACATTGTTTTCAACCTGGTGGACGGCGTTATCCGGGTGGCGGTTTTTCTCATCTACATCTGGTCCATTTCGCGGATGAAGGACATCCAGCGGGTCTTTCAGTACCATGGCGCCGAGCACAAGTCGATTTTCGCCTTTGAGGCGGGCGAGGAACTTACTGTCGACAACGTGAGGAAATACAGCTGCCTCCATCCCCGCTGCGGCACCAGCTTCCTCTTGATCGTGATGCTCGTGAGCATCGGCATATTCTCCCTGATCCCGAAACTGTGGCCTTTCTACATGAAGGCGGGGTCACGCATCGTGCTGCTCCCCCTTATTGCGGGGGTCTCGTACGAACTGTTAAAGTGGAGCGCCAAAAATGACCACTCCCGGTTGGTAAGGATGGTCATCGCCCCGGGGCTCGCCTTGCAGCGGCTCACCACCCGGGAACCGGACGACAGCCAGTTGGAGGTGGCGATCCGCTCCATGGAAGAGGCGTTGGCGGTCAACGCGGGGTACAAAGACGATAGATTGGTAATATAGGAATGCCGCTTTTCCGCAATCTCTGCGTTGACGTTCGGAATCTCCTTGTGCGGCGTAGCGCGGCTACGCCGCACAAGGAGATTCCTCCGTCGCCTTGACCTTGCGAAAAATCGACATTCCTTGGGTTTTTGAGGTAAATTCATGTTTGAAAAAATAGAAGACCTGGAGCAGCGCTACCGGGAGCTGGAGGCGCTCCTCGCCGATCCTGCCGTGATCGCCAATCAGCCCGAGTTCAGGAAGCTCTCCCGCGAGCATGCGGACCTCTCCGAACTGGTGGCGGCGTACCGTCAGTACAAGAAGATCCAGGCTGAAATCGAGGGAAACCGCGAGCTTTTGGCCGACCCGGACATGAAGGAGATGGCCGAGGAGGAACTGGGGAGCCTGGAAAAGGAACAGGAGCGCCTGGAGGGGGAGATCAAGTTTCTCCTGCTCCCCAGGGACCCCAACGACAACAAGAGCGTCATCCTGGAGATACGTGCCGGCACCGGCGGGGACGAGTCGGCGCTCTTTGCCGGCGACTTGTTTCGCATGTACTCCCGCTTCGCCGAAGTCAACCGCTGGCGGGTCGAGTTCATCTCCGCGTCCGAGTCGGAGCGGGGGGGATTCAAGGAAATCGTGGCCTCCGTCGAGGGTGCCGGGGTCTACGCCAAGCTCAAGTACGAGTCGGGGACCCACCGGGTCCAGCGGGTGCCGGAGACCGAGGCCCAGGGGCGCATACATACCAGCGCCTGCACGGTGGCCATCATGCCGGAAGCCGAGGACATCGACATAGACATCAATCCCGCCGACCTGAAAATCGACGTCTACCGCTCCTCGGGCGCCGGCGGCCAGCACGTCAACACCACCGATTCGGCGGTGCGCATCACTCATCTCCCGACCGGCGTCGTGGTTTCCTGCCAGGAAGAGCGGAGCCAGATCAAGAACCGCTCCAAGGCTATGAAAGTCCTCAAGTCGAGGATCCTGGACAGCATGGTGAACGAGCAGAACGCCCGGCTGGCCGCCGATCGGAAGAGCCAAGTCGGCAGCGGCGACCGGAGCGAGCGGATCAGGACCTACAACTTCCCGCAAGGGAGGATGACGGACCACCGTATCGGCCTTACCCTCTACCGGCTCGATGCCATCATGGAGGGGGATATCGGTGAAATTGCGGATGCGTTGAGGGCGCACTATCAGATGGAGGCCCTCAAAGCGCAGGCTGCCTGAGACGGATGCCGCTTTTCCGCAATCTCTGCGTTGTCGTTCGGAATCTCCTTGTGCGACGTGGCGTTGCCACGCCTCCGCGGGATTCCTCCTCCGCCTTGACCTTGCGAAAAATCGGCATCCGTTAGGTACACGGCTGCTATACGTCAGTTCCCCGGCGATGTGGATCCGGGCATTGTTCAGCGCAAACTGGGTATCCAACTGGTATTATGAATAATGAAAAGGAAATCTGGACGGTTTTGAAGGTCCTGACCTGGACCAGGGGGTACCTGGCGGAGAAGGGGGTGGAGAATGCCCGCCTGGAGGCTGAATGGATGCTCTGCGCGGTACTCGGCCTCGACCGGGTGGGACTCTATGTCAACTTCGACCAGCCGCTGACCGAATCGGAGCTGGCCCTTTTCCGCGGAATGGTGGCCCGGCGGGCCCGGCGGGAACCGCTCCAGCACATTCTCGGCACGCAGGAGTTCATGGGGCTGGAGTTCGCTGTCACCCCGGCAGTGTTGATCCCGCGCCATGACACCGAGGTGCTGGTGGAGGAAATCGTAAAACGAGCCGCTCCAACCAGCCGCATCCTCGACATCGGCGTTGGGAGCGGTTGTATTGCCGTGGCTCTGGTCAAGTCCCTGCCGCAGGCTGAGGTATGGGGGGTGGATAAGTCTCCCGAGGCCCTGGTTCTGGCCGAGCGTAATGCCGTACAGCACGGCGTCCGGGTGACTCTGTTCGAAGGTTCGCTGTTCGAGCCGTTCCCGGGTCAGCGCTTCGATCTGGTCGTTTCCAATCCTCCCTATATCCCGACCGGCGATCTGGAGAACCTGCAGCCGGAGGTGAGGGACTTCGAGCCGCGGTCGGCACTGGACGGCGGTGCTGACGGCCTTGACTTCTACCGCCTGATAATTCCTGCTGCACCGGGCTATCTCTCCCCGGGCGGCTGGCTTTTGTTCGAGGCGGGGATCGATCAGGCAGGGGCGGTGCTGGCCCTGTTCGAGGCTACCGGCAGGTTCGGCGAATTCTTTACGGCAAAGGACTCCGGCGGCATCGAGCGGGTGGTTGGGGGAAGATTATTGTAGGGGCAGGGCTTGCCCCTGCCCAACATCCGGGCACCCGCGAGGGGGGCCCCTACAGAACAGGATAAACAGAGGTACAGGTTTTGGATAAATTAATCATCCATGGTGGCAAAAAGCTCTCCGGCGACGTGACGGTGAGCGGTTCTAAGAATGCCTCCCTCCCCATCTTCGTCTCCACAATCCTCGCACCCGGGGTGCATGAAATCAGCAATGTGCCGTTCCTTCGCGACATCAATACCACCATCAAGGTGCTGGAGACACTCGGCGCAGTGGTGGAAGGGAACGGCAACATCGTCAGGATCGACACCACCAGGGTCGACAACCATGAAGCCACCTACGAACTGGTCAAGACCATGCGTGCGTCGGTGCTGGTTCTAGGCCCCCTGCTCGCCCGGCTCGGCAAGGCGCGGGTATCGCTTCCCGGCGGCTGCGCCATCGGCGCCCGGCCCATCAACCTCCATCTCAAGGGTCTGGCAGCCATGGGGGCCGACATCACCCTGACCCACGGCTACGTTGAGGCCAAGGCCAAGCGCCTCAAGGGAGCGCGGATCAACTTCGACATTTCCACGGTTGGCGGCACCGAGCACCTCATGATGGCGGCTGCCACAGCCAGGGGTGAGACGGTCCTGGAGAATGCGGCCCGCGAACCGGAAATCGTCGATCTGGCTGACATCCTCACAAAAATGGGGGCACAGATCGATGGGGCGGGAACCGACACCATCCGCATCACCGGGGTGAACGAACTTGGACCGGTCAGCCACCGGGTGATGCCGGACCGGATCGAGGCGGGCACCTTCATGATCGCGGCGGCCATTACCGGCGGCGACGTCAGGATCAGCGGCATGCAACTGGAGCACCTGGATGCCCTGGTATTCAAGCTCCAGGACGCGGGGGTGGAGATCACCAACAAGGACAATGTGGTGCGGGTCAGGGGGCCGAAAAAGATCCGGAGCGTCAACATCAAGACCCGCCCCTATCCAGGCTTTCCGACCGACATGCAGGCCCAGTTCATGGCCCTCATGTGCATTGCCGACGGCGCCAGCGTTATCAGCGAGAACATCTTCGAGAACCGCTTCATGCATGTCTCGGAACTGCTCCGCTTCGGCGCGGACATCGTGGTCGAGGGGAACACCGCCACGGTCAAAGGGGTGAAGCGGCTCTCCGGCGCCCCGGTTATGGCCACCGACCTGCGCGCCTCTGCCTCCCTTATCCTGGCGGGACTGGCGGCCGACAACACCACCGAGGTGTCCCGGATCTATCACCTGGACCGGGGGTACGAATCGATCGAGAAGAAATTGGCGGGGTTAGGAGCTGATATAATACGCGTGAAAGAGTAACGAATGCCGCTTTTCCGCAATCTCTGCGTTGTCGTTCGGCATCTCCTTGTGCGGCGTGGCGCTGTTTATGCCCTCTGGGTGCCACGCCTCCGCGGGATTCCTCCTCCGCCTTGACCTTGCAAAAAATCGACATCCGGAAGGGAACACCTTGAACGACTTCATAACAATCGCCATACCGAAGGGTAGGATCCTCCAGGAATCCGTGGCCCTGTTCGGAAAGATCGGGATCGACTGTGCGGAACTCCTCACCGATACCCGCAAGCTGATCTTCGAGAACCCGGTGCAGAAAATGCGCTACATGATCGTGCGGGCGACTGACGTCCCGACTTACGTGGAGTACGGTAGCGCGGACCTGGGGATCGTCGGGAAGGACACCCTGCTGGAGCAGGAAAAGGATGTATACGAGCCCCTTGACCTCAAATTCGGTTACTGCCGGTTGATGGTGGCGGAGCCGGCCGAACTTTCCCGTACCGACGATCCGGCCAGCTGGGCCAACATCCGTATTGCCACCAAGTATCCCAATATCACGGAAAAATATTTCAGCCGCAAGGGGGTGCAGGTGGAGATCATCAAGCTCTACGGCTCAATCGAGCTTGCTCCGCTGGTCGGGCTGTCGGAACGGATCGTGGACCTTGTCTCCACCGGCGAGACTCTGCGCCAGAATGGCCTGGTGGAGGTGGAAACAATCGCTCATATCACGACCCGCCTCGTCGTCAACCGGGCGAGTCTGAAGACCAAGCAGAAGCGGATTTCCGAAATCATCGAAGGGTTGGAACGGCATGTTTGACATCTGCCACGGAGAGATGGACAGTGGGGACAAAAACCTAAAAACTTATTTAAACAAGGATGTTAATTACAGGTTTTTTCTGTGTCACTGCAGCAAACTTTAAAGAGGTCTTCCTATGCAATTCCTCGACATTAAAGACAAGGATTTCGATGACCGGTTCGCCGCCATCCTGGCTCGGGGAGAAGAGGCCGGCCGGGAGGTGGAAGAGGTCGTCAAAGGGATCATCGCCGACGTGCGCGCCCGTGGTGACGAGGCCCTGCTCGACTACACGCGGCGCTTCGACCGCCTGGATGCGGCCTCCGCAGCAAGCCTCGAGGTGACCGACGACGAGTTCAATGAGGCCTTTGCCCGGGTGAAGGACGAGGATATCGCGGCCCTCAAGCTGGCAGTGGAGCGGGTGGCGCGCTTCCACGAAAAACAGAAGCAGGAGACCTGGCTGTCAACCGACGAAGAGGACCTCCTCCTCGGCCAGATGGTCACCCCCCTTGAGCGGGTGGGGATCTACGTCCCCGGCGGCAAGGCGAGCTACCCGTCCAGCGTGATCATGAACGCCGTGCCGGCCCGGGTCGCCGGTGTCGGCGAAGTGATCATGGTGGCCCCCACCCCGGGTGGGGAGATCAACCACCACGTGCTGGTGGCCGCACGCCTCTCGGGTGTGGACCGGATCTTCCGCATCGGCGGAGCCCAGGCGGTGGCGGCGCTCGCCTACGGCACGGCGACCGTGCCGCGGGTGGACAAGATCACCGGTCCCGGCAACATCTATGTGGCCACGGCCAAAAAACTGGTGTTCGGCCAGGTCGGGATCGACATGATCGCCGGTCCCAGCGAAATCCTGGTGATCAACGACGGAAGCGGCAATCCGACCCATGTGGCAGCCGACCTCCTCTCCCAGGCGGAGCATGATGAACTTGCCTCGTCCATCCTGATCACCACCGACCGGGGCTTCGGCGAACGGGTTGCGGCGGAAGTGGAAAGACAGATGAAGAAGCTTTCCCGGAAGGGGATCGCCCGCGCTTCCTGGGACAGATTCGGGGCGGTCATCGTGGCCGGGAGCCTGGACGAGGCCATTGCCTTCTCCAACCGGATAGCTCCCGAGCACCTGGAGCTGGCGGTCGCAGACCCCTTTGGAATACTGCCGCGGATACGGAACGCCGGAGCCGTCTTCCTCGGGCATTTCACCCCGGAGGCTGCGGGGGACTACCTGGCCGGCCCCAACCACACCCTGCCGACCGGCGGCACGGCCCGCTTCTTTTCGCCTCTGTCAGTGGACGACTTCGTCAAGAAATCGTCCATCGTCTACTTCTCCGAGCGGGGTCTGCAGCGGCTCGGTCCGGACATCGTGCGGATTGCCGGGCTGGAGGGGCTGGAGGCGCACGGCAGGTCGGTTTCGATGCGACTTGACACAAACATGAAAAACAAGAATTAACAGGGATATTCTGGATAATCAGGATAAGAAGAAAACAACAGAATCTTGGTTTTCATCCTGAACATCCTGTATATCCTTGTTAAAAAAGGTTTAAAGTATGATCCCGTTACGACCCAACATAGCAGCCATGAAAGGCTACGTTCCCGGCTTTCAGCCGCCGGACGAACAGGCTTTCATCAAGTTGAATACCAACGAGAACCCCTATCCCCCTTCTCCGCAGGTCATTGAGGCGATTCTCGCCGAACTGGATGGCGACGGTGCGGCGCTGCGCAAGTACCCGAGTGCGTCGAGC
>JBGPCQ010000011.1:0-35528 GCA_041481895.1 Geobacteraceae bacterium
ACTGGTTAAATTGTGAAGATTCGCATTGACGAAATAAGAGACAAGGTCATTGACCTTTCGGCCGTTGAAGACGTGGTGGCTTACCCTGTGCTAAAAGCGCTCCAGGAATCGGAGGAGTGTACGTTCCTCGGGCCGTTGCGGGTGCAACTCAGCGTGGCCAGGGAGTATAATCACATCCGTGCCCACGGTCGCGTGGCTACGACTGTGCATCTTGGCTGTTCTCGGTGCCTGACGGAATTCGATGCGGAGATAGACTCGCCGTTCACAGTCTTTTATATGCCGGCTGCTGCCGGTGTCTCCCAGGATGAAGAGGTCGAACTGACCGAGGAAGACCTTGTTTCGGCGACCTATGAGGGCGATGAGATCGATTTTGCCAGGGAAATTTCCGAACAGGTTCTTACGGAAATTCCCATCAAGCCTCTCTGCGCGGAGGATTGCAAGGGGCTCTGTCCGGTTTGCGGCACTGATCTCAATGCAACGGAATGCGGCTGCAAGGATAATCAGTTCAATTGTAAACTCGGAGCTTTGAAGAACCTCAGGGTTGAATAGTGGTTCAAGCATACTAATTAGACAGCTTTGCCAAAAGTAAAGGAGAGATAACATGGCAGTACCTAAGAAAAAGACCTCCAAATCCCGCAAGAATATGAGAAGGGCGCATGACTTCCTGACCGCCCCCACGATTTCGACCTGCCCCCAGTGCAAGGCCCCCAAACTTCCCCATCGCGCCTGTGCATCATGCGGTACGTATAAAGGCAAAGAAGTTCTCAAGGCCGAGGATCACTGAGCATATTTTTCCCACGTAATCTAGAATCCACCGCCTAGGGGTTATATGAGAGTTGCTGTTGATGCGATGGGAGGCGATAATGCTCCCGTTGTCGAAGTTGAAGGAGCTGTGTCTGCCGCGACGGAATTTGGTATTCCCGTTACCCTGGTGGGCGACACGGAAAGGCTTCGGCAGGAACTTGCAAAATTCGATATCAAAGGACTCGATATCGTTCTGCAGCATGCGAGCGAAGTTGTGGGGATGCACGATTCCGCGTCGGATGCCGTTCGGAAGAAGAAGGATTCTTCTATCCGGGTGGCTTTTGACCTGGTAAAGCAGGGGTCGGCCGATGCCGTGGTAAGTGCCGGTAATTCAGGTGCCACCATGGCCGCCGGCATGTTTGTCCTGAAACGTATCAGGGGAATCGAGAGACCTGCAATCGCCCAGATATTTCCCACCCTCCGAGGAACAACCCTGGTGCTCGACGTGGGGGGGAATGTTGATTGCAAACCTCTCCACCTCGTGCAGTTTGCCATTATGGGTGAGGTTTATGCCCGGTATGCCATGGGGGTGGAAAAGCCCACCATCGGGCTTCTTTCCAATGGCGAGGAGGAGAGCAAAGGTAATGAACTGACCCGGGAGACCCATGCGATCCTCAAAGACACTTCCCTCGACTATGCGGGCTACGTGGAAGGGCGCGACATCTTTAACGGCACGGTTGACGTGGTTGTCTGCGACGGGTTTGTCGGCAACGTGGTGCTGAAGCTTTCCGAAGGGCTGGCCGAAGCGGTCGGCAAAATGCTCAAGGACGAAATAAAGCAGAGCTTTCTTTCCAAAATTGGATACCTCCTTTCCCTTAAAGCCTTCAACAATTTCAAGAAAAAAGTTGATTATGCCGAGTACGGTGGCGCGCCGCTCCTCGGGATCGATGGCGTCGTCATGATCTGTCACGGCGGTTCCAATGCTAAAGCGATCAAAAATGCCATCCGTTTTGCTCACGAATATGCGCAAAAACGGATAAACCAGCGGATGGCCGAAAAACTCGAAGAAAATTTCCCCGTCTATATGCACCAGCGCCAGGCCTCGAAAGAGCAGGCGGCCGGTTAAAAAGGTGAGCTGATGGTGCGTGCGAAAATCACCGGTACCGGTTCGTCTGTACCGGACAAAATTTTGACCAATTTTGATCTGGAACGGATGGTCGACACGAGCGACGAGTGGATTACCACGAGGACCGGCATCAAAGAGAGGCATATTGCCTCCGCGGGAGAGTACACTTCTTCCTTTGCTACCGGGGCCGCGCAGAACGCTCTGGCAATGGCGGGCGTCGAACCTGCGGAACTCGATATGATCATAGTAGCCACCGTTACCCCCGATTTCCCCTTCCCGGCAACGGCCTGTATTGTCCAGGACAATCTGAAGGCCTCGAAGGCTGCGGCATTCGATATTTCCGCGGCCTGTTCAGGATTCATCTATGGTCTGTCCGTAGTTGAAAAGTTCATCCGGACGGGGACGGTACGGAAGGCGCTCGTTATCGGCGCCGAGGTTCTTACCCGGATAGTCGACTGGACAGACCGCAACACCTGCTGCCTGTTCGGCGATGGGGCAGGAGCGGCGGTCATCGAGGCAGCCGAAGGTGACAGCGGAATACTTTCGACCCACATCCACAGCGACGGAACGTACTGGGAACTCCTCAACCAGCCTGGAGCGGGGAACAGAAACCCGGCCTGCCCGGAAACCCTGGATGGCAGGCTGATGTATATCAATATGCAGGGCAATGAGGTGTTCAAGCTGGCGGTAAGGGCGATGGAAGATGTTGCCCACGAGGCCCTCTCCACAAATAATCTGACAACCGCCGATATCGATCTCTTCATACCGCATCAGGCCAACAGGCGTATCATTGATGCCATCGGGAAGAGGATGGGGTTTACCGGAGAACAGCTCTTCGTCAATCTGGAGCGCTACGGAAACACCTCGTCGGCCTCGATCCCGCTGGCACTGGACGAGGCTAACCGCTCGGGCAGAATAAAGACGGGTGATATATTGCTGTTCGATGCGTTTGGTGGAGGGCTCACCTGGGGCGCCGCCCTCGTCCGCTGGTAGATCGGAACGCGGCTTTTGCGCAATCTCGGCGTTGATCTGCGCGAGGAGTTGTGCGACGTAGCGCTGCTACGTCTCCGCCCCCTCGCTTGATCGCCTTGACCTTGCACAAAATCCACGCTCCTTTTTTATGACATGTACGTGCTGAAGGAGTTTAATATAATGTCCAAGACCGCATTCATCTTTCCCGGCCAGGGTTCGCAGTATCCAGGCATGGGAAAGGAACTGGCCGAGAATTTCACGGTGGCCCGCGACACTTTCGCCGAGGCCGACGATGCCCTCGGCAGCCGGCTTTCCAGGCTCTGTTTCGAGGGCCCGGAGAACGAGCTGAAGCTGACGGCCACTACCCAGCCCGCCATCCTTACGGTCAGCGTGGCGGCGTTACGGGTAGTCGCTGCAGAGACGGGCCTCACTGCCGATTATATGGCAGGCCATTCTCTCGGCGAATACTCGGCGCTCGTGGCGGCTGGCGCCATCGGTTTCAGCGATGCCGTCCGCACTGTTCGCGCCCGCGGCACCTTCATGCAGGAGGCGGTCCCTGTCGGCATGGGAGCAATGGCCGCGATTCTGGGGGTTGAGCCGGAAATCCTCGCCGGAATATGCGACGAAGCTGCTCAGGGCGAGGTGGTTTCACCGGCGAATTTCAATTCACCGGGTCAGATAGTAATCGCCGGTCATGCCGGCGCGGTTAACCGGGCTATTGAGATCGCCAAGGCACGGGGCTTCAGAAAAGCCATGCTCCTCCCCGTGAGCGCACCCTTCCATTGCACTCTTATGGCGTCTGCGGCCGACAGGCTGGCAGAAACTCTCAACTCCATCACAATCAGTTCTCCTACGGCGCCGGTTGTCACCAATGTCGAAGGAGAGCCAAACAGCGACGAAGGTCGCGTAAGGGAACTGCTTGTCAGACAGGTCTGCGCCCCCGTTCTCTGGGACGGATCGGTGTTGAAAATGACGGAACTCGGGGTCTCCCGCTTTATCGAGATCGGTCCCGGGAAGGTCCTGTCGGGGCTTGTCAGGCGCATTACCAGGGATGTCGAAACTCTCAATGTCGAGGATACGGCTTCCCTGAAGACCCTCGCCTGACATCATCCTCCAACCCGGACTTGCACGAAAGCCGGTTCCGAAGGCTTTCGCTCAGAAAGAAGTTGTATTCAACAGAAAGGAGACTGTTAATGCCAAAAGGAAAAGTTGCCATCGTGACCGGAGCGTCACGCGGTATCGGGCGAAGCATCGCTTTGGCCCTGGCTGCCGAGGGCGCCAGGGTCGTCGCGGTTGACATGGCTCCGGAAGGTGTCGAGGCACTCGCGAACGAAATCAAGGCAATGGGGGGGGAAGCCCTTGCCGTCCAGGGTAACGTGACCGTGGCGGCCGATACGGAACGGATGATCGATGCTGCGGTCAATGCTTTCGGACGGGTGGATATCCTGGTGAACAATGCCGGAATAACGCGTGACGGACTTCTTTTCCGGATGAAAGAGGAAGATTGGGATGCAGTCCTCACCGTAAATCTCAAGGGGGCTTTCCTCTGCACCCGCGCTGCCTCGAAGGTCATGGCCAAGCAGCGTTATGGCCGCATCATCAATATCGCTTCCGTGGTCGGGCAGATGGGAAATGCCGGTCAGGCCAACTACTGCGCCAGCAAGGCAGGGTTGATGGGGCTTACCAAGTCAAATGCCCGCGAGTTGGCCAAACGTAATGTGACTGTCAATGCCGTAGCCCCCGGATTCATTGCCACGGAAATGACGGATGTGCTGCCGGAGAAGGTGAAGCAGGAGCTGACGGCCCAGATACCACTGGAGCGTCTCGGCAGTGCCGATGATATCGCCAATGCGGTTGTCTTTCTGGCAGCGGAACGGTCCGGTTATGTTACCGGCCAGGTAATCGGGGTGAACGGCGGCATGTACATGTGAGAACGGAAACGCACCTTTTCCGCAATCTCTGCGTTGATCTTCGAGATTCCTTGTGCGGCGTAGCGTTGCTACGCCTCCGCGCAATCCCTTGATCGCCTTGACCTTGCGAAAAATCTGCGTTTCCTCAGTACGGCCCATTTTGCCGCTCACTGTACAATTGAAAAATATCTTTTGCAAAATCCGGTTTTCATGTTATGAAGCTTAAAACGATACAACACACTATAACCTGAAGAAGGTTAAAACCACATGGAGGTAGAAGAGATGTCATCAATAGAAAAAAGAGTAAAAGAAATCGTTGCCGAACAGCTTGGCGTGGATGAGACCCAGGTCACCAACGAGGCTTCGTTCATGGACGACCTCGGGGCCGACTCCCTCGATACAGTTGAACTGGTCATGGCCCTTGAGGAAGAGTTTGACATCGAGATCTCGGATGAGAATGCCGAGAAGATCCAGACCGTACAGGACGCCGTAGACTACCTCACCGAGCACACCTAATACGCTGATGTTTCCATGTGCTGACTGAGCTGGCATGTTTGCAGGTCACTAACGGGTGCAGCATGCCAGCCGTCTCGGTACTCTCTGGAATGCAAGTCCGTATATATGATGACCGGGGGAGATGGACTCCCCCTCAGTTATTCAGGGCCTGTGCGGCCCGGTGTGCAGGTGATTCGCACCATCAAGGAGATTCGATTTATGAGAAGAGTCGTGGTGACAGGTGTCGGAGTTGTATCGCCCCTCGGGACAGGCAACCGGAAAAACTGGGATGCCCTGGTCGCCGGAAAATCGGGGATCGACCTGATTACCCGTTTTGATACTTCGGAAATGCCTGTCAAAATTGCCGGAGAAGTAAAGGATTTCGTTGCAGAGGATTTCATTGACAAAAAAGAGATCAAGAAGATGGACCTCTTTATCCAGTATTCTCTCGCAGCGTCTCACTTCGCCATGGAGGATTCCGGTCTGGTGATCGATGAAACCAACGCGGAACGGGTGGGGGTCCTGGTGGGGGCGGGCCTCGGCGGTCTGCCGACCATCGAGAAATACCACACCGCTTTTCTGGAAGGGGGATACAAGAAAATATCGCCCTTCTTCATCCCGATGCTCATCATCAACCTTGCCCCGGGACACATTTCCATGAAATATGGAGCCAAGGGGCCGAATATTTCATCAGTCTCCGCCTGTGCCACCGGCACCCATTCCATTGGCGACGCCTACCATATAATCAAGCGCGGCGATGCGGACGCCATGATCTCCGGCGGCACAGAATCCACGGTGACCCCCCTCGGGATCGGGGGCTTTGCCGTCATGAAAGCCCTTTCCGACCGTAACGACGATCCGCAGGGTGCTTCCCGTCCGTTCGAGAAGAACCGTAACGGCTTCGTCATGGGGGAGGGGGCCGGTATCGTCATTCTGGAAGAATACGAAACGGCGAAAAAGCGGGGCGCCAAGATCTACGCCGAAGTGGTCGGCTACGGCCTGACCGGCGACGCTTATCACCTTACCGCTCCCGCACCCGGCGGGGAAGGGGCGGCCCGCTGCATGCGGATGGCCCTCCGGAACGCTGGCGTTAATCCCGAGCAAGTGACCTACATCAACGCCCACGGCACCTCAACGCCCATGAACGACCTCTACGAAACCATGGCAATCAAGACGGTTTTCGGTGACCATGTGAAAGAGCTTATGGTTTCCTCCACCAAATCGATGACCGGCCATGCCCTTGGCGCCGCCGGCGGCATCGAGGCAGTGTTTTCCCTTATGGCGATGGACAAAAGTGCTGTGCCTCCCACCATCAATTACCTTGAGCCGGACCCTGAGTGCGACCTCGACTACGTGCCAAACACTGCACGTGACGCTAACATAGAGTATGTCCTGAGCAATAACTTCGGCTTCGGCGGCACCAACGCCACCATCCTGTTCAAGAAGATATAGGCAGGGGGCGGTAATGATCGCACTGGCAAGTGACCATGGCGGCCTCCAGTTGAAGGAGGCCGTGAAGCAACTTCTTACGGAGCGGGGCATCCCTTTTGAGGATTGCGGTTCCGACTACGGTGTTTCGGTCGATTATCCGGATTATGGCGAGAAAGTGGCGCGCAAGGTGGCAGCAGGGGCAGTGGAAAAGGGGATTCTTTTCTGCGGAACCGGCATAGGAATGTCGATCGTGGCAAACAAGTTCCCCCATGTGCGCGCCGCGCTCGTCACCGACCCTTTCATGGCGCGGATGGCCAAGGAGCACAACAACGCCAACATTCTCGTGCTCGGGGGCCGGATCCTAAATGAGAGCGAGGCCCGGGAGATGGTCGCCACCTGGCTTGACGCGACATTTGAAGGGGGCCGGCACCAGGGAAGGCTCGACAAGATTGCTGTCCTGGAGAAGGAAATCTACCGGACCGGTCCCACGGAGTAGCAGGCAACGGTGACTGGCTTAGCACGGGACTTTACGGTCCCGTTTCATTTTCAATAACCAAGAAGGAGAACGTGGATGTCGATTCTCGAAACGTTTGATCCCGCAGTGGCAGATGCCATCAGGCGCGAAACTGAGCGGCAGGAATACAACCTGGAGCTGATCGCCTCGGAAAACTTCGTTTCCGAAGCAGTCCTGGAGGCACAGGGATCGATCCTGACCAACAAGTATGCGGAAGGGTATCCGGGCAAGCGCTATTACGGCGGCTGCCAGCATGTGGACGTGGTCGAGACCCTGGCCATCGAGCGTGCAAAACAGCTGTTCGGCGCGGACCATGTCAACGTCCAGCCCCATTCCGGTTCGCAGGCTAACATGGGGGTCTATTTTTCTGTCCTGAAGCCCGGCGACACGATTCTCGGCATGAACCTGTCCCACGGCGGCCACCTGACCCATGGCAGCCCGGTGAATTTTTCCGGCAGGTTCTTTAAAGTGGTTCCCTACGGGGTTTCGCAGGAGTCCCAGACCATCGACTATGACGAGGTGGAGCGCCTTGCCCTGGAGCACCGGCCGAAGATGATCGTAGTCGGGGCCAGCGCCTATCCCCGGATCATCGACTTTGCGGCTTTCAGAACAATTGCCGACAAGGTGGGAGCGGTGGTGATGGTGGATATGGCCCACATTGCCGGTCTGGTTGCGGCCGGGCTCCATCCGAACCCGGTCCCCTATGCCGAATTCGTTACGACCACGACTCATAAGACCCTGCGCGGTCCACGGGGCGGGATGATCCTTTGCCGGGGAGAATTCGCCAAAATCCTCAATTCCAATATCTTCCCCGGCATTCAGGGCGGCCCCCTGATGCACGTGATTGCCGCCAAGGCGGTTGCTTTCAAGGAGGCCCTTGCCCCGGAGTTCAAAAGCTATCAGGAGCAGATCGTCAAAAACGCCGCGACACTCGCGGAGGGTCTCAAGGAGCGTGGCTTCAGGCTGGTTTCCGGCGGTACCGACAACCACCTCATGCTGGTCGATTTCTCGGGCACGGAGATGACCGGGAAAATCGCCGAAGAAGCACTCGACAAGGCGGGAATAACCGTAAACAAGAATACTGTTCCCTTCGAGACCCGCTCCCCATTCGTCACCTCCGGTATCAGGATCGGCACTCCCGCCGCCACCACGCACGGCTTGAAAGAGGCCGAAATGAAGGAAGTCGCCGGCTTTATTGCCGAAGCGCTGGCTAACGTCGCTGACGAAACGAAGTTGACCGAGATCAACGGACGCGTGAACTCCCTCATGAAACGGTTTCCGCTCTACGCCCATCGACTGAAATAGTGTGGACCCTCACCGGTTGCAAACAGGGCATCTTCGTGATGCCCTGTTTGCGTTCAGCGACTATTTTCATATTCCAGATGGTCGGCATGGCGCCTGGACCGAGCGGGGCGAAGGCGGCAGGATTTATCACACTGCATCGACGACCGCCGCCATGATGAGCGTCTCCTTCCCGTTACCGCTGAATTAATATATAAAACCATAAGCGCTGCCGGTTAAATTTGTTGCCGTACAGAATATTAACTTGACAAAATCGTGTCACTGATGAACTATTGTTCACATGAACAAGCGTTCAGCAGAAGAATCGAAACGAATCATACTGGCGGCAGCCCGGACTGTTTTTGCCGAACAGGGGTATGCCCGGGCAAGCATGCGGGACATTGCCCGGGTAGCAGGTTTCAGCGTCGGCGGACTCTACCTCTATTTCAAAAATAAGGAAGATCTTTTCCAGACCTTCATGCTGGAGTGGATGAACAACCTGAATAACAGGACCCATGGGGCATTGACCGAGCTCTCTGATCCTGTTCAGGCGATCAGCGCGTTTATCACCATCAGTATCGATTTCGCGCGCACGAACAAGGAGATGATCATTCTCCAGGGGAGAGAATGGGGGTTTTCCTTTGGCATAGATCTGAAAAGGGATTTTTTCGCTGAGCGACGCAGGATTCTTGCGGAAATCATCAGAAATGGGATGGAGGCGGGTGTTTTCGGTTCATACGATGCAGATCGGGCCGCCAAGGTGATTTTCAATATCCTGCGGGGCTTCGTTGTCTCCATGGTCATCGACGAGGACGCCCTGTTTCCAGCCGAGGATTGCGTGAATCTGGTGCTTCAAGGACTGTTAAGGAGGAATTAATGATGAAACGATATATGTTGGTTATGCTGTTCGTGGCACTGTCTGCCAGTGGCGCACTGGCAGACGGCGAGCGCTCGCTTACCCTCAAGGAAGCCGTCAAACTGGCAGTAGAAAAGAACCTGGATGTTCGTGTGGAACTCTTTAACCCGGCATCCGCGGAGGCGGACATCCATAAGGCCCAGGGGATTTACAACCCGCTTTTGAGCATTCTGGCAAATTACCAGGATTCGACCACTACAACATCGGACAGGGTAACTACGGGCGGAGTATCATACATCAAAGCTCAAGGTGTGACAACTTCTGCGGGGGTCAACCAACTTATCCCGACCGGTGGGACGGTCGGGGCATCGTTCAACAACAATTTAAACCACAACAATTTCAAGGTCGGTAATATAAATACCTCATATCAATCCAATGTCATGCTGAATTTTACACAACCTTTGCTGAAGAATTTCGGCAAAGAGACGACTGAACTTACCATCAATGTCGCAAAGTTCAGCAGGGAAGGGTCGCTCGAACAGTTCAGGACGAGGCTTCAAGACATTGTCTCCCAGGTGAAAATCCAGTATTATCAGCTCTACAGCCTGCGCAAAAACCTTGAAGTGAAGAATACTTCACTCCATCTGGCTGAAACGGTTCTCAACAACACCCAGGGCCAGGTTAAAGCCGGCGTGCTGCCGGCTATGGAGATACTGAACGCGCAATTTGGCGTGGCTTCCCGGCAGAAAGAGCTGATTGACGCTGAACGTGCGTTGAGCGATCAGGTCGATGTGTTGCGAACCCTTCTGCAGCTTCACGATTCGATGGAAATCATTCCGGTAGACACCCCTTTCATGAAGGTTTATGCGGTTGAAGAGGCCGATTCTATCAGGTACGCCCTGGCGGAACGCCCCGACCTCAAACAGCTGCGGGTTACCCAGAAGACGAACGATCTGCAGTCCCGCGTGTTCAGAAGCCAGACACTTCCTCAACTTGATTTCACTACAAGTATCGCAATAACGGGACAGGCGGACGATTTCGGCAATGACATAGGCCGGGTCAGCTCCGCCAAATATCCTGTCTGGACTGCCGGGCTGCAGCTGACGTACCCTATCGGCAACGATTCGGCAAAAAACGACTATATCAAGAGCAAGCTCAAGGTGGAACAGACCCGGACCCAGGTGAAGAGCCTGGAGGAGACGATCAGCAAAGATGTCCGTACCGCGCTCCGGGCGGTTTCCTCCGGATACAAGCAACTGGATGTGACGGCCCGGGGGCGGACCTACGCTAAAGAAGTGGTGGAGGCGTATATTAAAAAGCAGAAGGTCGGGCTGGCGACGACGAAGGATGTCCTGGACGTGATCAACAACATGGTGACGGCGCAGGGGGCCGAGATCCAGGCGGTGACCGATTACAACAATGCCATCGTCACCCTCTGGAAAACAACAGGAGAACTGCTCTCACGGGAAGGAATAACCTTGGGCGAAAAGGAAGCCAATTCCTTGTATGATGCCAACCGGTAGGAATGCACGGGCAGCGTTTCATGGGCGAAGCTTTAATGGAGAATCATGATGGACCGTTCTGTTAAGGCAATCCGGCAGATAAAAATATTTTCCAGCCGGAATGGAATGTATGTGCTCTGCGTCTCCCTGCTGTTTGTTCTTGGCGCCTGTTCGGCCAAAAAGGAAGCTCCAAGGGCAAAACCGCCCGTACCGGTAACTGTAGCCAGTTCCGTTCTGAAGTCCATTCCAGTGCAGATTCGTGCCATTGGCAACGTCGAGCCTTACAACACCGTTTCGATCAAGGCCCAGGTCAACGGCCAGATATCAAGGGTTCATTTCAGGGAAGGGCAGGACGTGCGGAAAGGTGATCTTCTCTTCACTATTGATCCGCGCCCCTTCGAGGCGGCCTTCAGGCAGACCGAAGCTGCCCTGGCGAAAGACCAGGCCCAGGCGAAGTACTCAAAAGAACAGGTGCGCCGCTACGGGTCGCTGCTCAAGGACGGGATCGTCGCCCAGGACCAGTACGACCAGTTGCGTGCCAATGCCGATTCCTTCGACGCGGCGATTGCCGCGGACCGGGCGGCGGTGGACAATGCCCGGCTGTTGCTGGCTTACTGCTTTATTCGCTCGCCGATCGACGGACGTACCGGTAACCTGGCGGTGCAAATCGGAAACCTGGTGAAAGCCAACGACGTCCCGGTGCTGGTAACAATCAACCAGGTCAGTCCGATCTATGCGACTTTTACCGTTCCCGAGCGAGATATGCTGGAGATACGGAAATATCTGGGCAAAGGGCTCAAGGTCGAGGCGTCAGTTGCCGGCGACGAAGGAAAGGCGGAAACCGGCACCATTTCCTTTCTCGACAATGCTGTGGATACAGCCACGGGCACCATAAAGCTGAAAGGGACCTTCGTCAACAGCGGCCGACGTCTGTGGCCGGGGCAGTTCGTCAATGTGGTTATCACCATCACGAACCTGGATAATGCCGTGGTCGTCCCGACCCAGGCGATCCAGACCGGTCAGCAGGGGCAGTTCATTTTCGTGGTGAACCCGGACCAGGCCGTTGAACAGCGGCCAGTGACCGTGGGAATAGCCTTTAACGGCGATTCCGTCATCTCCAGCGGGATAAAGCCGGGGGAAACAGTGGTGACCGACGGGCAGGTAAGGCTCATTCCGGGGGCAAAAGTTGAAATTTTGAAGCCCGGTCAGGATGGAGGCGGTTCGCCGCCAACCACGGCAAAAGGGGCCGGAGCGGCACAGGTCAAGAAGCAATGAATGTTTCAGAACTTTTCATAAAACGCCCCATCATGACCAGCCTGATCATGATGGCGGTGTTGATCTTCGGACTGTTCGCCTACCGTCTGTTGCCTGTGAACGATCTGCCGACCATAGACTATCCCACAATCCAGGTAACCTCAAATCTCCCGGGGGCCAATCCCGATACCATGGCGAGCGCCGTGGCGACGCCGCTGGAACGGCAGTTCTCCACCATCGCCGGTCTCGACTCCATGACATCCACCAACGGACAGGGGGTGTCGATCATTACCCTCAAGTTCTCGCTTGAGAAGAGCATCGATGCCGCGGCCCAGGACGTGCAGGCGGCCATCTCCAAGGCGGCCCGCCAGCTGCCGCAGAACATGCCGACCCCCCCCTCGTACCAGAAGGTCAATCCGGCGGACCAGCCGGTCATCTACCTGGCTCTCAGTTCACCGACGCTGCCGCTCTCCGAGGTGAATGAGTTCGCCGATACGGTCATTTCCCCGCGTATCTCCATGATCAATGGAGTGGCCCAGGTGCAGGTGTTCGGCTCCCAGAAATATGCGGTGCGGATCGAGCTCGACCCGCGGGCACTGGCGACGCGGAAGATCGGGCTGGACGAGGTGGGCGCCGCCCTCGGGAAGGGGAACGTGAATATCCCCACCGGATCCCTCGACGGCAAGACCCAGGCCTTTACCATCCAGGCAACGGGACAGCTCTACAATGCCGCTGCGTACCGGCCGCTGATCATTGCCTACCGCAACGGCGCTCCGGTAAGACTGCAGGATGTCGGTACCGTCAGCGACAGTGTGGAAAACGACCGGATTGCCGCCTGGTACAATACCAAAGGAAAGACGACCCGGGCCATCGTTCTGGCCATCCAACGCCAGCCCGGCACCAATACTATCCAGGTGGTAGACAGCATAAAGTCCCAGATTCCGAGTTTCAAGAGCCAGCTTCCGGCATCTGTCGACCTCAACGTCCTCTTTGACCGTTCCGAGACAATCCGCGAATCAGTATCAGACGTAAAGTTCACCCTGCTCCTGACCATCGCCCTGGTAATCCTGGTGATCTTCCTCTTCCTGCGCAACTTGTCCGCCACGGTCATCCCCAGCCTGGCACTCCCTCTTTCCATCATCGGCACCTTTGCGGCCATGTATGTTATGGGGTTTTCGGTCAACAACATCAGCCTCATGGCGTTGACCCTGTCGGTCGGTTTCGTCGTGGATGATGCCATCGTCATGCTGGAGAACATCGTCCGCCACATGGAGCATGGCGAAAAACCGATGGAGGCGTCGCTCCGGGGGTCGCGGGAGATCGGCTTCACCATCCTTTCCATGACCATCTCGCTCGTGGCGGTCTTCATTCCGGTCCTGTTCATGGCAGGGATGCTCGGCAGAATGCTCCACGAATTCGCCGTCACCATCACTTTCGCCATTCTGATCTCCGGTGTAGTTTCCCTGACCCTCACTCCCATGCTCTGCAGCCGTTTCCTCAAACCTCCCGCCGAGAAAAAACATGGCCGGCTCTATATGTTTATGGAGCGGTTCTTCGACGGCATGCTCCATATCTACGAGCGGACCCTGAAGAAGGCCCTCATGTACCGCCGCACCACCGTGATCGTCACCCTCATAATGACCGCCGTCACGGCCTGGCTCTTCATGAAAATGCCCATGGGACTCCTGCCGTCGGATGACATCGGCGCCATCTTCACTTTTACCGAGGGTGCCCAGGGGGTTTCCTTTGAGGAGATGAAGCGGAACCAGATGAAGCTGGTGGAGATCGTCCACCAGGAGCCGAATGTGGAGGCTTTCATGTCCTCGGTCGGGGCCGCAGGCACGCGGGTCGGTTCCAACTCCGGCTTCATGTTCATGAAGCTGAAGCCCCGCCATGAGCGGAAGCTCAACGCCGACCAGATAATCCAGAAACTCCGCCCCAAGATGATGAGTGTGCCGGGAATCATGGCGTTCATGCAGAACCCGCCCCCCATCCGGCTGGAGGCGACCCTGGCAAAGGCCCAGTATCAGTTTGTGCTGCAGAGTCCAGATACCGAGGATCTTTACCGCAATTCCGGCGCCTTCGAGGCGAAGCTGCGGAGTCTCCCCATGATCCAGGACGTGACCAGCGACCTGCAGATCAAGAACCCCCAGGTTAACATGGAGATCGACCGTAACCGGTCTTCATCCTTGGGGGTATCGGCCCAGCAGATCGAGGACGCCCTCTATTATGCTTACGGCACTCGCCAGGTATCCACGATCTATTCGCCGACCAACCAGTACCAGGTGATCATGGAGTTGCAGCCGCAGTACCAGCTGGACCCCGGGGCGCTCGGTCTCCTTTATGTCAGGTCAGATGCGGGGCAGCAGGTGCCGCTGGCGGCGCTCGGTACCCTCAAACCCGGCCTCGGACCCCTGTCGGTGAATCATCTGGGACAGATAACAGCGGTGACCATCTCCTTTAATCTCAAGCCGGGGGTCCCGCTGGGAGATGCGGTGACGGCAATCGAAAAGATGTCCAAGGAGTTGCCATCATCCATCACCCCCGGCTTCCAGGGGACCGCCCAGGTCTACAAGGCATCCACCACCGGCCTGGCTTTGCTCTTGATTATGGCGATACTGGTGATTTACATTGTTCTCGGCGTGCTGTACGAGAGCTATATCCACCCTCTGACCATACTTTCCGGCCTCCCGTCGGCCGGGTTCGGGGCACTGATTACCCTGCTGCTCTTTGGCAAGGATCTGAACCTTTACTCCTTCGTGGGCATAATAATGCTCATCGGTATTGTCAAGAAAAACGCCATCATGATGATCGACTTCGCCCTTGAGGCGGAGCGGGTTGAAGGGAAAACGCCGCTCGAAGCCATCTATGCCGGCGCCGTCGTCCGTTTCCGCCCCATCATGATGACGACCATGGCGGCCCTCATGGGGACCCTGCCCATCGCTCTCGGAATCGGCGCCGGCGCCGATTCCCGCCGTCCGCTGGGGCTAGCGGTGGTCGGCGGACTGCTGGTTTCGCAGTTGCTCACCCTCTACATCACACCTGTGATCTATTACTACATGGATCAGATACAGGCAAGGGCACGAATGATGATCGGCAGGAGAAGAAAGGCGGCAGACATAGAAATAGCTGACTCTTAGAGCAATTGTCAGTCTGTCGGGAGAACAAAAGTACCGGCAATTTCTCTAGATATTTTGTAGAATAAAGAAATACAGGCACAACATGAAATGGAAAATCGCGAATTCAAAAAAACATATATGCCTCATTACCGCAATTATCCTGCTGGTTGGCTTTGGTAGTTCCCTATTGATTTATCTGACAGCCGAGGATGCTTCGGACAATGTTTTGGTTTCTGAATTTGTGCATTCCAAGAAATACAGACATGAGTTGGAGGCCTATGGCGGAAAGATGAATGTGCTTGCAGATGAATTTGTACGTTGGTTTGAGGGGTTATGGCATGGGAAAACGCTCGCATTCACGATAGCCTGTATTAGTATTTTCATATCCTTCGGATTTTTCTTTATTGCATACCACTTGCCAACCGACTCAGAATCTGATGCCCAAGATGAGAACCATCGGGGTTAAATCGAATAAATAATATAAAATGGAACTACATCACAGATGAATTTAGTTTAGAGGCGGGCATTGGGAAGTAATCCAAGCCGATTCTGTTTGTGACATTTTCCCCGTTTGTTGGCGAATCATCGCCTCCTCCCCGCAGCTCAATTTATTTCCAGAGACTGGCATTCCTCAAATCTTCGGCTATACTTGACTAATCTCAAAAGGTACGGAGGTATGTCATGTCATTTGTCAAAACTTGGTACACTCCTGAAGAGGCGGAGTCAAAATACGGTGTAGCAAGAGCTCTCATCCTGGAATGGGTTGAAGAGGGTGTGGTCCGCTGCGAAATTGAGGGTGAGGTAGTTGTGCGGATCAATGCCGACGACCTGGAGTTGAAGATTGAGGAACGGTCCGAAGGATAGGCTCTTTACCATTCCGGCGAAACCCGGGATACTCCTTGTAAGGGTCAGAGTTTTAGATCGGGGCAAACCGCCCGTTCAATCCTGATGTATTTCTGATTTATTTCAATCAAACTCTTGCTGTAGGGCAAATAGGAGGCAGATTGCCTTAACGTGGTTTAGCTTCGATGCATGGTTATTTAGTGCGAAATTCTATTCCAGGAGGATAAAGTAATAAAAATAATTAAAGGCCCCTTGATCTCGAGGGGCCTTTAATTTTATAGAGGGGACACTACAGCGAAGAACTACCAGTAATGTCAGCTGTCGACCAACTTTTTCAGTTCATCAATAAGTTCCTTCAGAAAATCGTACCCTTTCTGCCAGAAACCAGGGTCGTTCAGGTCGATCCCGGCCTTTCTGACCGTATCCCCCGGCGACAGCAAACCACCGCTGGCAAGCAGTGCCTCATAAACGGGAATGAACTTTATGCCTTCATGCTGATAGTTGCGGTACAGAGAAAGCACCAGAAGCTCGGCAAAGGTGTAAGAGTAGCAGTAGAAGCGGGTATGGATGAAATGGGAGATGTAGCTCCATCCCCAATGGTATGGTTCGATCATCTCCACCGCGTCGCCGTAGAGCTTTTCGTTCTCCTCCCACCAGAGCGTGCAGAGGCGGGACGAGGTGAGGAGGCCGCTTTTACGTTCCAGGTGCATCCGCTCCTCAAACCGGGTCAGGACGTTCTGCCGGAACGTGGTGGCGATGATGTCCTCTATCTTGGCGCAGAGGAGCGCCACTTTTACCGCCGGGTCGTTTTCACGATCGAGGAGGTGGCGGGTCAGGAGCATTTCGCCGAAAACCGAAGCAGTCTCCGCCAGGGGGAGGGGGGCGTGGTAGTTGAGCATGGTCTGGCGTTGCGCCAGGACGTAGTGGAGTCCATGCCCCAGTTCATGTGCCAGCGTGGCTACATCCCGCAGATTGCCGGTGAAATTGAGGAGGAGATAGGGGGGGAGTGCAGGGGTCATTCCCATGCAATAGGCCCCGCCACACTTGCCCGGACGGGGGAGTACATCGATGCGCCGCTCTGTGAAAAATGCTTCGATGATCGGCCGGTAAGCGTGGTTGAAGCCGCTGTAAGCTGCCAGCACGAGTTCTTTCGCCTCGGCAAAACTGTAGTGACGCCCGGAATCTCCCAACGGCGCATAGATATCGCTGTTTTTCAGCTTCGGCAGCTTCAGGAGCCGCGCTTTGAGCCGGAAGTACTCGCGTGCCAGCGGATAGTTCTCTTCGGAGACAGTCATGAGCCGTTCCACAACTTCGCCGGTAAGCTCGTTGCCGAGGTTGGTCGGGTCCATCGGGGCATTGAAGCCGCGAATTTCCAGTTCCTGGGCATGGTCCAGGGCAATATCGTTAAATATCGCTGAGTAGACGATGCCATGCTCTTCATGGCGCTTGAGGAAAGTCGAGAAGGCGCGCTCCCGGACGAGAGCGTCCGGATGATGAAGCAGCCCGAGCAGCTCTTCTCCTCCGAACTCCTTTTCCTCTCCATCAACGTCGAGCCTAAAACGGAACGAGGCTGAAAGTTCGTCGAACAGTCTCGAAAAGGCTTCGGTCCCGGTCAGATTCTTCTGTTTCAGAAGCCTTTCTTCCTGTTCCGGCAGGGTGTGAGGCCGGAATTTCCTGAGGCTTGTCAGAAAGTGGCGGTAGTTTTCGAGGGAGTGACCGTCCAGCAGAATGTTGAAGGCATCATCGGACAGCGCCATGATCTCCAGTTCGAAAAACATGAGTTCCCTGCTCATGAGGTTGCCGAACTCCGCCGCCCGCTGGGAGAGGGTCTTGTTGAGGTCGCTCCCGCTGTCGGCGGAAAAGATGAGCTGGGCATACATCTGGGGTTTGACGAGCAGTTCCTGGAGCGCCTCGTAGTTCGTGAGTGCCGTTAACAGGTCTTCTGTATCCAGAGTAGCGACCTTGCCCCGGTAATTATCCCTGAAAGCCCGGGCCTGGGCGGTTCCCCGTGCAAAGTCATGCTCCAGCCCTGTCGAGTCCCGGGAAGGATAGAGAGGGGCAGTGTTCCATACCAAACCTGTTGCGTCAAAGTCCATTTTTCCTCCGGAAGCAAAAAAAGGGGGCATTCAATGCCCCCCTTTTACTCATCGAGCGAATTATAGCGGGTATACACAGTACTGAAAATTCGATTTAAATTTTACTTCGTTCAATGTTTGTGTATGTACTTTTTCAGATTGGTAGCGCTTTCATCGGCGGCCTCTTCAGGGGTCGTACCGGAACGGGCCATATCCCTCAACTTGGCTACAGTTTTGCCCCCCTTATCCCGCAGGATCATTTCGACACCCATGCCTGCCTGCATCTGGTGGCCTCCGACAAACGGTATCCATGCTTTGCCCGGTGAGAATTTCTGGTACTCGTAAATACAAATATCAGCCGTCAGCACACCGTTGCCTTCACCTTTAACTTTTGACAGAATTTCCTTGAAAGTTGTTTTCACCCCTTCAAATTGAGTGCTTCTCAATTCATCCGAAGCATTTTCAAATTTACCGATCGAAATCCGGTTTTGTGCCAATAGAGTCCCAGGGCTGATCCAGACCCAATCAATATCGTCTCCTTTGACCATGTCGGAATAATTGCTTATACATCCCTTGATAAAATCCTTATCTTTGTAGTTACTGCTGTCAATAAGCCGTTCCGCTGCGCACACAGCCCCCAACGGAGATAGCAGTGTCATTGCGACAACGAGGGAGAAGCACCATACCATAGCTTTGTAACGTTTTTTGGCCCCCGACACTATTTTCAGACCGACCTTTGCCATGATTCTCTCCCTTCAAGTAGGATTTATGTAACAAATCTTAACCTCATCATTGCAGGCTGTCAAGGGAACGGATGACCTCATGTGATTATATTATATTGACACCCGGCCGTTACACGGTGTATTGAAGCTGAGTAGGTGTCAACACCCCTTGCCGGCCAGATCCATTCCCCGGGGAATGGCCAGAGAGCATTTGCGTTTCAGAGGAGAATTTGAGCGGCTCTCTGCTAAAAAAACTCTTCATTTTTATCGTCCCCACCTTCCTGCTGGTTGCGGCATATCTGGCATTGCCGCGTATGGGAAGCCTGCCTCCGGCATGGAACGAAATCCTCCCTTATCTTCCCTATACGATAATTGCAGTCGGCATGTTTTTGAGCCTCCATTTCCATCGGAGTCGGGTCTTCTTTGTCCTCCTGATACTGGCGGTCTTTTACTGGAGTTGCGGCGCCTACCTGCGGGACGGGCTCACCGACTTCCGCAGCCGGATGGTCTTCCAGTCACTCTCCGTCCTCCTTCCTTTCAATATTACCATCTTCTGCTTCATGCGCGAGCGGGGGGTACTCTCCTTCGGCGGAAGGCTGCGCTTCGGCTTCATCGCGGCCCAGACCGGCCTCGTTGCCTGGTTTGTCCGGTACAATTACACCGGTGTGGAACTATTCCTCACGAGAAAATTCGTGGCATCTCCTCTCCTCGACCGTTTGGAACTTTCCCAAGCCGCATTTCTGCTCTTTTGCATCGCCTTCATGCTTATGGCGGTCCGCATCCTTACCCGCCAGTCCCCGATCGACAGCGGATTTTTCGGAGCCTTGGCGGCAGTTGTCTTTGTCTGCAACCGGCAGGGTGCGCCGGACGTCTCCCTTGCCTTCGTGACGGCGGCGGGCCTCATTCTCACCCTGAGCGTCCTCCAGGACACCTACAACATGGCGTTTCGCGACGATCTGACCGGCCTCCCGTCACGGCGGGCGCTCAATGAACAGCTTGCAGGATTAGGGCGTCGCTATGTGATGGCAATGGTCGATGTCGACCATTTCAAGAGATTCAACGACACCTATGGGCATGATGTGGGGGACCAGGTGCTCAAGATGGTGGCGAGCAAGATCCAGGGAGTCAAAGGGGGGGGCAAGCCGTATCGCTACGGCGGCGAAGAGTTCGCCATAATTTTCCCGCGCAAGAAAATGGCCGAAACAATTTCTTGCCTCGAAGACCTTCGCAAGGCCATTGCCGGCTACCAGCTCTGGCTCCGGAGTCCGGACCGGCCCAAGAAAGCCAGGGAAGGTGAAAAACGGCGCAACGAAAGCCGAGGAGATACGGCCGTATCCGTGACCGTCAGCATCGGCGTGGCTGAAAGCGAAGAAGGCCACACGCCGACGGAAATTCTGCGCGATGCCGACAAGGCATTGTACCGGGCAAAGCACAAGGGGCGAAACCAGACCAGCACGTAGCACCCCTTCCCGATGCCTCCAGCGATTCGAAATGAGGGCAGCCGCGATTTCCGCTGTCGCAAGAAATCCTCAACCCTGCCCCTTATAGCGGATAGACCGCACGCTCCATCGCCCGGCGGAAAGTGTCGTTCCGCGATTATTCCATGGTCCTGCACCTAAGGAGCCGGTAATAGATATCGCGCGGCGAAAGTTTGCCGTTATCGACTTTCAGATACGTAAGGTGGAGATGGGTCGGCGAACGCTTCCGGTAGGCGTTCAAGCCGGTCCTCCCCACGAGGGCGATCGGGTCTCCGGGCTTGACGACCGTACCGAGTCCGACCAGCAGCTCGCGGTTGTGGGCATAGTATACCAGTGCATCAGTTGCAGGATCGTAGATCCAGAGGTATTTCCCCCCCCGCAGTTTGCTCCCCGCCTCCCAGGCGTCTTCCCGGGCCACAACCACGCCGCCGGTAAGGGAAAGGACGTGGACATGCGATCCGGTCCGGTCATCACGGTCATCGTGGTTTTTGTCCCTGATAAAGATGTCGAGAGAGGGGTGCCCCTTGTGGCGGTTGCCGTCGAACCAGTCATACCCCCGCGGTTCGTAGCCGTGCCTGCTCCCCCCTTCAATCGCTCGCGCCGTGTATCCGTGGAGGGGGAAAACCCAGTCGCCAGGGCTGAAATCCCGGCCTCCGTTACGGTAATAGAAGGCCTTCAGTGCGGGCAGCAGGGCGCGGAATCTCCTCCTGGCTTCAGTACGGGGCACCATACCGTCACGCACCTGGGTGTTGAGGCTGTTAAATTCTTCACACGGACCGCACGGAGCGGCAGCCTGTTCCGTTAGTGCGGAACTGCTTTCTCCGCCATGCGGCGTGGCGACGCCGGCAAAACAAGGGAGGGCAAGGAGCAGGGAGCCGAAAATGAAGGATGCTTGGAACAGAGGGGAACGGGATATCATTGGCATGACCTTGCCTTATCGTTGAGGTAACAGCTCTTTCAGGCTGTTGAAAAACTATTGCGGGGCCGGTCTGCGGTGTTGTCGTTCGCTTAAAAACTCAACGTACCTGAGGGTACGCCTCTCTTTTTCGCTCACTTACGCCTTGCATCCCGGCCTCTTTAGGTCCTTTGGGTCCTCTTGACGTTTTTCAACAACCTGCTATACCATAGTTGGCGTAATTCTGCCCAATAAAATATCTAGTACAGCCCCGCAGCTTTTTTTACTGCAAATAATTATATTTGTGATACAGTTTACTCTCTTTTAAAGTTCAGATGCATGGCGACTTATAAAAATCGCCGGGCTTTTTCTTATTATCCGGCTGCGAAAGGAGTTTATCATGGGGAACAAGGTATTTGTCGGAAACCTCTCATGGGAGGTCACGGAAGAGGAGCTTCAGGCCCTTTTTGCTGAATCCGGAACGGTCGTTTCCGTCAAAGTCGTTACCGACAAAATGACCGGTCAACCCAAGGGGTTTGCCTTTGTAGAAATGGCTGCTGATGCCGATGCGCAGAAGGCGATCGGTCAACTCAACGGGACGGTCTTGAAAGAGCGACCGCTGACGGTCAGTGAGGCATTGCCGCCGAAAACCCGTGATGACCGCGGTCAGGGCGGCGGCAGGGGGGGGTATGGCGGGGACCGCCGTCCCGGCGGCAGAGGGGGGAGATAAACCATTGCAGGTTACCGTCCAGGGAAATGATATGGAAAAAGCCATGAAGACTCTGAAGCGGAAGCTTCTGCAGGAAGGCTTTTTCAGGGAACTCAAACGACGCAATTTTTATGAAAAGCCATCAGTCAAGAAAAAGCGGAAACGCCTGGAGGCGCAGAGAAGGAGAAGAAAGGCGCTCAGGTTAAAAAAACCCGATAAATTTGATAGAAGTTAAGATTGCACGGGGCTAAACAGGCCCTTGCAACACGGCAAGGCCCCGGTGATATCCGGGGCTTTTTTTGGGTGGAGAGGAGGATGACATACTATCTGCCGGCAGGAGTAAGTCCCATGCCAGGAATCACGGTCATGGAAAAACATGACAGAACGGGTTTCGATCCAGGCGAGCATGAAAAATGATTCAGCGCCGCCTGGAGAGCGCCAGAATCGCCAGCGGGATCGTGGTGACGGCGCCGACCAGGAACAGGGCCGCGCCAACCGCCTTGCGCTGCTCCTTGCTGAGTCTGTCTGCGAGCAGAAGGGCGAGCCCGCCTCCGAGCATGGCACGGGTGCCGACGATAAGGCCGAGTTCCGGGAACGTCAGTCTGGTTTCTTTCATCGATGTCTCCTTTGAACGGCATCATTCATCTCCGGGTGAGGTGGCAACCGGGAGGATACCTGCCATAATTATACCGGCAAATCGACCGATTGCATCTCAAAACCGGCGCTTTTACAATTTTGTCTGTCGCCATTCCCGTATGGATATGGTATGAGAGAGAAGCGGCCAGCCAATTCTTTCCTGGAGAAGAGTATGAAATATCTGCTTGTAAAATGGATCGTCAACAGCACGGCTCTGCTCGTGGTTGCCCATATCGTTTCCGGCGTCACCCTCGATAACTGGCGGACCGTCTTTGTTGCAGCACTCGTGCTGGGGCTTCTCAATGCCTTCCTCAGGCCGGTTCTGATCTTTCTCACCTTGCCGGTGACCGTTCTCACCCTCGGCCTGTTTACGCTCTTCATAAACGCGTTCCTTTTTTATATGGCGGCCCATCTCGTCCGGGGATTTCATGTCGCCGGCTACTGGCAGGCTTTTGTCGCGGCTTTCGTCTTCAGCCTGATCAGTTTTCTGCTGAGCCTGGTCCTGGGTTCCGGCAGCCGCAGGTGACACGCGCGGGAGATGAGGTCATAACTGTGCGAGGATTTCCCGGCGGCGGAAACAGTCGACGGTATGATCGTTGACCAGGCCGGTGGCCTGCATATGGGCATAGCAGATGGTGGGGCCGACGAAGCGGAAACCGCGCAGCCGGAGGTCGCGGGAGAGGAGTTCGGCCTCGGGGGAAGTAACGGGATAGTCGGCAAGAGAGCGCGGTTCATTGATCTTCGGTGAGCCGTCGACGAAGCGCCAGATGTAGGAGTCGAAGCTGTCGAACTCCTCCTGGACCTTCAGGAAAAGGCGGGCGTTGCTGACGGCCGCTGCCACCTTTGCCCGGTTGCGGATTATACCGGAGTCGAGCAGCAGGGCGGCGATCCTGGCCTCGTCGAAACGGGCTACCTGTTCCGGGTCAAAACCCGCGAATGCCCGCCGGTATCCTTCGCGCCGGCGCAGGATCGTGTACCACGAAAGCCCGGCCTGGGCCCACTCTAAGGTAAGAAACTCGAAGATGGTCCGGTCATCATGGACCGGCACCCCCCATTCCCTGTCATGGTAATCCACGTAGTCAGACTTGTTCAGGTCAACCCAGGGGCAGCGGCAGACTTCGGTCATGGCATATCCTCAAATTCTTTCAGGTACAACCTGCTTGCGCGTTCAGTGCGGCCCGATGCGCAGACTCCCCGTGGCGATGAAAATCTCCCGGAGAAAGCTGAGCAGCGCTACGACCAGCGACAGCATGGCCGTGACAAACATGCACGCGACGGGGATCGTGATTGTGTAGCGCAGAAGATCACCGAGAAACAGGATGGCGATCACGGTGCAGACCAGCAGGGCGGCAACGGTCGAGAGGGTGATGGCGCGGTTGATCAGCTTCGCACGTTGCGACAGCGTGGCGAGGAGGGCGTGGATGCCGGCCACGCCCTCGGGGGGTGCGCTCTCAAGCCGCCCTTCGAGCCTGCGGGCGCGGTCGATGATGCGGGCCAGCCGGTTCGTCATCACCGACAGAAGCGTGCCGATCGCCGTCAGGAGAAACACCGGGGCGACGGCCAGCTGGATCACATGGGCGACGGTGCCCATGGCGGATACTTCATGCATGGAGTTCCTCCGGAGTGAAGCCGATATTTGTAATGTCTGGACGCGAGCCGGTCAGCGCCCGTTGACTTTAGGTCAGACTGACGTAGTGCCGGTCGGAATGTATCGGTTCGGCCAGAAAAAAGGCCTGCTTTTCAGCAGGCCTTTCCATTGCATCACGTTACAATCTTACGCGCACTCACTATACCCGCACGCCCTGCAGACCGCGCAGCCTCCTTCATGCTCGACGGCGCCGCCGCACTCGGGGCAGGCTCCCTTTTCCATGGTCGCCGTATGCATTTCCCCCATCCCCCCGTTTTCGTGCATACGGGTCTGGATCGCCTTGGCCACCGCGTCGGCGCAGGAAAGTACCTTGCTTTCACCGAAGCCGGAGGGGCAGTGGCAGGAGATGCCGAGGAGCTGCTTGACGACCTGGCGCGACTGGACGCCGCTCCGCCAGGCGAGGGACACCATGCGGCCGATCGCCTCGCACTGGGAGGAGGCGCACCCTCCCGCCTTGCCCATGGTGGTGAAGAGCTCGAACAGCCCGTTCTTGTCTTCGTTGATGGTGACATAGAGGGGGCCGCAGCCGGTCTGCATCTGGTAGGTGGAGCCGTGCAACGCCCTGGGGCGCTCCCGCTTGACCGGGTGCCGCTCTTCCGCAGGGGATGGGGCAACTGGCTTCTCTTCTTTTTTGCCTGTGGAGAGGACCTGCATGTCGCGGGAGCCGTCGCGGTAGATGGTGACACCCTTACAGTCCGATTCGTAGGCGAGCCGGTAGACCTTTTCCACGTCCTCGTAAGTAGCCGAGTTGGGGAAGTTGACGGTCTTGGAGACGGCGTTGTCGGTGTAGCGCTGGAAGGCTGCCTGCATCTGGATGTGGTAGTCGGGGGTGATGTCGTGGGCGGTTACGAAGACCTGCCGGATATCCTCGGGGATCTCGGGCAGGTCGTGAAGGGTGCCGTGCTCGGCAATCTTCTCCATCAGTGCGTCGGAGTAGAAGCCGCGCGTACGGGCGATCTCCTCGAACATCGGGTTGATCTCGATCAGCTTGTTGTTGTCCATCACCTGGCGGACGAAGGAGACCGCGAAGAGCGGTTCGACGCCGCTTGAGGCGCCGGCGATGATGGAGATGGTGCCGGTCGGGGCGATGGTGGTGACGGTGGCGTTACGGATCGGCCCCTTCCCCTTCCGGTCGTAGATCGATCCCTTGAAATTGGGGAAAGTGCCCCTGACTTTTGCCAGCTCACAGGAATAGGCGTGCCCTTCATCGTTGATGAACTTCATCACCTTCTCGCCGAGGGTGATTGCTTCGTCGGAGCAGTAGGGGATGCCGAGCAGGATGAGCATGTCGGCCCACCCCATTACGCCGAGGCCGATCTTCCGGTTCCCGCGGGTCATCTCGCCGATCTGCGGCAACGGGTAATTGTTGACCTCGATGACGTTGTCGAGGAAGTGGACCGAGAGGCGCACCAGTTCGCGGAGCCGCTCCCAGTCGATTGTGTTGTTTTTCACCACCTTTCCCAGGTTGATGGAGCCGAGGTTGCACGACTCGTAGGGGAGAAGCGGCTGCTCGCCGCACGGGTTGGTGGACTCGATCTCGCCGATGAGGGGGGTGGGGTTGTCCCGGTTCAGCCGGTCGAGGAAGATAATCCCCGGTTCGCCATTCTCCCAGGCCTGCTTGACGATGCGGTGGAAGACCTTGCGGGCGTTCTGGCTGCCGAAGACCTTGCCGTCGCGCGGGTTGATGATGTCATAGTCCCGGTCTTCGTCCACCGCCCTCATGAACGCCTCGGTGATGCCGACCGAGATGTTGAAGTTGTTCAGCTGATGCTGGTCGGCCTTGCACATGATGAAGTCCATGATGTCCGGATGGTCGACCCGGAGTATTCCCATGTTGGCGCCGCGCCGGGTTCCTCCCTGCTTGATGGTTTCGGTGGCGATGTCGAAGACCCGCATAAAGGAAATGGGGCCGCTGGATATCCCCTTGGTGGACATGACCACGTCGTTGGCGGGCCGCAGCCGCGAGAAGGAGAAGCCGGTGCCGCCACCCGACTTGTGAATGAGGGCGGTGTACTTGACCGACTCGAAGATCTCTTCCATGGAGTCCCCCACCGGCAGGACAAAGCAGGCTGAGAGCTGGCCCAGTTCGCGGCCGGCGTTCATAAGGGTGGGGGAGTTGGGTAGGAACTCGAAGGAAGTCATCATCCGGTAGAACTCGGAGGCCAAAGCGCCGGTGTCGGCTTTCTTGTCGAAGTTCCGGTCGGCAGCGGCTATGGTTTCCGCAACGCGCCGGAACATGTCGACGGCAGTTTCCAGTATCTTGCCATCCTTGTCCCTTTTAAGGTAGCGCTTTTCCAGAACGGTAAGGGCGTTTTTCGACAGTCCGGGGATGACTCCTTTGCCTTTGCCAGCTTCCATGGTGTTCATTCCTCCTCGTGGATGTAGGGATGTCATTGGATATGCAAGTTGCACTATATTTAGTGGCAGCATGTGAAATAAACCACAACATATATGGTCTGTCAAGATAATAAAGTGCAATCTGCTAACGTGTTGATAAAAGGCGGTTATGTGGATAAAGCGAGAAAGACGGGTCGCACGCGCATTTACAAAACACCGTACTTGTGCTACAAGCTAGGAGACTAGAATCCTGTCGGACTTGGGGACTCGTAGCGGGAGTAGATTCATTCCTGAGTTCGACCGGCTCCTGGCAGGGGAGATACTCTGTCCGAGTCCGGTTCGAACAGCAGGGAGTCCCTGGAACCACTGAAGAAAGGTCAAGGGCAGGAGAGCCCTCAATAAATTCATGCGATTATCTGTCACGTCCCTATTCTGCCGCTGCCTCATGGTGGCGACTACTGTTCCGCTGCTGTTCACCGGGTGTATAACGGGCCTGTTCGGTGGTGAAAACAAGACCCTGCGTTCTGAAACTCTCCTCCCGTCACCCCCTCCGGTGCTTGAAAAGATTCTGCCACGGGATTTGCCCGCACCGTCGCCGGAACAACTCATGCCGGTTTCCCGCCCGGCGCCCATCAATTCGGCGGACAGAGCGCACAACGGAGTGGCCGATCCGGCCAGACGCCTCGCCGAAGTACCATCGCCCGACTTTTCCTATCATGATGCCATTCTGACCGAGGATGTGACATGGCGCGGCGAGGTGCGAGTGGAAGGTGTGGTGACGATAGCACCCCAGACAACCCTGACCGTCGAGCAGGGGACCATTGTAAGGTTCGGCAGAGAGGGAGACACGACCGGCCACGACGCTTTTCTCCTCGTCTACGGGAGGGTGGCTGCCCTGGGTACCCGGGAGAAGCCGATACTTTTTTCATCACATTTTGCCCAACCGATGGCCGGAGACTGGCAGGGAATCGCCATGCTCGGCAGCGAAAAGAAGAACTTGCTGGAAAACTGCCGGGTGGAGGGGGCGGAAACCGGGCTCGACACTTCATATTCCACCGTTACCCTGAAAAACGTCCATTTCAGCCGATGCGGCACCGGGGCGAGGTTGCGCGACTCAGTCGTCTCTGCAGCCGGCGGAGGGGCGAACGGCTGCATTACTGGTCTGCACCTTATGGACAGTGAGGTCGAAATAAGCGATGCCGCAATTTCGGGGAACCGTCAGGGTGTCGTTGCCGACGGGAGTTCCCTCTATCTTGCAGGGGGGACTGTCAGCCGCAATGATCTGGATGCTCTGAAAACTGCGGACTCCAGGATCAGGATCGCAGGCGGCAGTTTCACGGCTAATGGCACGGGGCTCACCCTGGTTTCCTCCCAGGGTTCCGTCACCGGCGCCAGAATAGCGGGGAATGCCGGCCATGGTATCGTTCTGGCCGATTCCAGGGTGAAGGTGCACGGCAACGAGATTGCCGGAAACGGCGGGGCCGGAATCATCGTGGAAGACGGCAAGGGGGGGGCATGGGGGAATTCCATCTTTGCCAACGGCGAGTACGACCTTGTCAACAAAGGTACCGAAGAGTTCAGGGCAATGGGGAACTGGTGGGGCGCTGTCGATCTCTCCATGATCGGGAAACGGATTTATGACCGGCAGATGGACAGCGGGCGCGGCAGAGTGTTCTATCTCCCCGTGCTGGCGGCAAAACCTGCGGCCATTCCCTGAGCTTCATGTGGAGAGCCGGGTCGTGCGCCCTCCCCTATCTGCCCCTGCGCAATCAGGGGAAAGCGTTTGCCAATTCAATGCGAACATGGTAGTTTTATAAAATGGGGATATATCTTGACAATGCAGCATCTACGTTCCCCAAGCCCGAACAGGTATATCGGGCAGTGGACCGGACATTCCGCGAGACAGGCATAGGACCGGGGCGGGGGGGGTATGCCAAGGGAATCGATGCCACACGCAGTGTCTTCGATGCGAGGGAAACCGTTGCGCAATTCTTCGGCATCTCCGATTCCTCACGGATCGTTTTCACGCACAGTGCGACTGAATCCCTCAATTTGGCCGTAAGCGGCCTGCTCTCCCCCGGAGATCATGTCGTAACATCCAGTATGGAGCACAATTCTCTCGTTCGCCCCCTCCACAGGCATGAGCTGATGGACGGAGAGGTAACCTGGGTGCAGGGTGACCGGAGCGGCCTGCTGGACAGTCGTAGGTTTGGCGCCGCAATCCGGCCGAATACGCGCCTTGTGGCCCTCTCCCACTGCTCGAACGTCACCGGGACCATCCAGCCGGTTGCAGAGATTGCGGCCCTGGCCAGAAAGTCCGGCGCGCTTTTCCTCCTCGATGCAGCCCAGAGTGCCGGCCTGCTCGATATCGATGTCCACGAGATGATGATTGATCTCCTTGCCGCACCGGGACATAAGGGGCTGTTCGGCCCTCCGGGCACAGGCTTTCTGTACATAGCCGAAGGAATTGAGCTTGCCCCGCTGCTGGTCGGGGGGACGGGGGGGCAGTCAACCGGGCCCGATCAGCCGTCTGCCATGCCCGAAAGGTTCGAGAGCGGCACCCTCAATACTCCCGGCATTGCCGGACTGAAAGCCGGGATAGAATTCCTCCGGGACGTCGGACGTGCTCCCCTGCGTGAAAAGGAAATCCGCCTGACTGAAAATCTTCTGGGAGGGTTGCGGAGCATACCGGGGGTCACCATCCACGGTCCGCAAACGGCCGGGGAGCGTTGCAGCGTGGTATCCTTCACGGTGGACGGGTTCGATCCCTCCCTGATCGGCTTTCACCTGGACAGGGATTACGATATATCTGTCAGGGTAGGACTCCACTGCGCTTTTTCAGCCCACAAGACCATCGGCACCTGGCCCGGCGGTACCGTACGCCTGAGCCCCGGATATTTCACCACCGATGAAGAGATCGCAGATTTTCTGCATGCACTTCGGGCCATCGTGGCGACGTGATCAGGGTTACTGCACATACTGCGAAACGCTGAATCCACGGTTTCGGGTAAGAACCGTACATCATCTATAAAAGAAAGGCTGAAATGAAAAACTTTGTCCTCGACACCAATGTGCTCCTCTACGACCCCCAGGCAATCTTCAAGTTTCAGGACAACAACCTGATAATTCCCATTACGGTCATCGAAGAGATTGACCGGTTCAAGAAGGACATGAACGAAACCGGCAGGAATGCGCGTCAGCTATCGCGCTATCTCGATGATTTGAGGAAAAGCGGTTCACTGTCGGAAGGGGTCAGACTCGAAAACGGCGGCATGCTTCGCGTGGAAATCTACGAAGAGAAAGTTATGAAGCGTCTTCCGCCGGAACTCCGCGAAGACCGGGGTGATAACCGGATTCTTGCCGTGGCCGTTGATTTAAAGGCAAAAGACAGCCAGGTCCCGGTAATTTTCGTCACGAAAGATACCAATCTCCGCATAAAGGCGGACGCCATCGGTCTTGTCGCCGAGGATTACGAATCGGACAAGGTGGCCATCGAGGAACTCTACCAGGGTTACACTGAGATGACAGTCGATGCCGAGTTGATCGATCGTTTCCACGGACAGGGGAGTGTCGAACTCGCGGGTGAATTCAGGCCCAACCAGTTCGTGACCCTGCGCGATGTTTCAAACAATTCCCATACGGCCATCGGCAGGTATGACACTGTCCAGCGCAAGCTTGTTCCGGTCAAGAAGATAGCGAAGGAAGGGGTCTGGAGCATCCATCCCCGGAATCGTGAACAGGCTTTTACCCTCGACCTTCTTCTGGATGACACCATAAAACTCGTGACGCTCGTGGGCAAGGCGGGAACCGGCAAGACGCTCCTCGCCATAGCGGCAGGGCTCAATAAAACCGCTGAGGATAACATCTTCAACCGCCTCCTCGTCTCGCGGCCCGTTTTCCCCATGGGAAGGGACCTCGGTTTTCTTCCGGGGGACATCGAAGAGAAGCTGGCCCCCTGGATGCAGCCGATTTTTGATAACGTTGAGCTCCTCCTCTCGGGACACGAGTTGGAGAAGCGCCGTACCAAGGGGTACAAGGAGCTGATGGCGATGGGAATCATGGAGATCGAGCCGCTCACTTATATCAGGGGACGTTCCATACCCAATCAGTATATGATCGTCGATGAAGCGCAGAACCTCACCCCCCATGAAATCAAGACCATTGTTACACGGGCCGGGGAAGGGACCAAGATCGTCCTGACCGGCGACCCGTACCAGATCGACAACCCCTATGTCGATGCCTCCAGCAACGGCTTGACCTACGTGGTGGAGCGGTTCAAGGACCAGGTGATTTCCGGGCATGTGACGTTGATGAAGGGGGAGAGGTCGGAGCTGGCGGAACTGGCCGCAAATCTCCTGTAGGAATGCGCCTTTTGCCCAATCTCTGCGTTGAACTTCGGGGCTCGTTGTGCGACGTGGCGCTGCCACGTCTCCGCCTCCCCCCTCGTTCGCCTTGACCTTGGCCAAAAATCGCATCCCGTTGGTAAAATAAAGAAAACAAACTACAAAAGGAATGGGGCGTGGCATTCACGCCCTTCGCATTTTTATGCTGATTCTCTCCATCGAATCTTCCTGTGATGAGACTGCCGCTGCCGTGGTGAAGGACGGCCGGGAAGTGCTCTCCAACGTTATTTATTCCCAGGTAAGCGTCCATGCGCCTTATGGGGGGGTAGTCCCCGAGATCGCCTCGCGCAGGCACCTGGAAGCCATCGTGCCGGTGGTGGAGCAGGCGCTCGTCGAGGCCGGCGCCGGTCTTGCCGACATCGAGGGGATTGCCGTCACCCAGGGGCCGGGGCTGGCAGGGGCGCTGCTGGTCGGCATTGCCACTGCCAAGGCGCTGGCTTATGCACGGAGCCTTCCCATTATCGGGGTGAACCATATCGAGGGGCACCTGTTGGCCCCTTTCCTGGAAAGGCCGGTAGGGTTTCCCTTTATCGCCCTGGTGGTTTCGGGCGGGCACACCCATCTCTACCGGGTCGAGGGGATAGGGCGCTACACGACCCTGGGCCAGACGCTCGACGATGCCGCCGGCGAGGCGTTCGACAAGGTGGCTAAACTGGTCGGTCTTCCCTATCCCGGCGGGGCTGTTATCGACCGCCTGGCGGCGGAAGGGGACCCGAAGCGGCTGCATTTGCCCCGTCCGATTATCCATGACGGCAGCTGCAACTTCAGCTTCAGCGGGCTGAAGACCGCCGTTATGACCCATCTCCGCAAGCATCCCGATGCTGGCGGCGAGGGTGAGCTGCAGCACCTCTGTGCGTCGTTCCAGGAGGCAGTATGCGACGTGCTCGTGCACAAGACGGCAGCCGCTGTTACGGCCACGGGAATCGGCAGGGTGGTTGTCGCGGGGGGGGTCGCCTGCAACAGCGGCCTGCGGCGGGAAATGGAACAATTTGCCCGTGAGCGGGGGGTCGAGCTCTTTATCCCGTCGCCGGTTTTCTGCTCGGATAATGCCGCCATGAATGCCGTAGCCGGGGATTATTACCTGCACAACCGCATTGTCAGCGGATTTGATTTTGACGCGCTGCCTGCCTGGCCCCTTGATGCACTGGCGGAAAGGCTCGGCAGCGCGAAGTGTGAATTGTGAATGGTGAATGGTGAGGAACGGCATAGCGACAAGATCCGGCCCAAAAAGGCCCTTGGCCAGAATTTCCTGACAGATCGGAATGTTCTTGTTCGGATTGCCGGGCTGGTGGAAAGGGGGCCGGAGGCCAGGATTCTGGAAGTAGGGCCGGGAAGAGGGGCGCTTACCCGTCTCCTGGCGGAGAAGGGAGCCCGGGTACTGGCAATCGAACTTGACCGGCAGCTGGTTCCCCTGCTCGAAAAGGAATTCGCGGGAAGAGGAGAGATCGAGGTCGTGCAGGCCGACATACTCAGGACCGACCTCAACGCGGTACTGTTGCAGCGCTGGGCCGGACAGTGGGAAGTGGCGGCCAACCTCCCCTACAACATTTCCTCCCAGGTCCTTTTTCTCTTTATGGAAAACCGGCGGCTTTTTTCCCGGCTTGTGCTCATGCTCCAGAAAGAGGTGGGAGAGCGTCTCGTCGCCCCGCCTGGCACCAAAGAGTACGGGATACTGTCGGTTCTGTTCCGGCTTCACTTCGATATTGCCCGCGAATTTATTGTCAAGCCGGGCTCTTTCCATCCCGTTCCCAAGGTCGATTCCGTCGTGCTCACGTTCACCCCCCTGGCGGCACCGAGGATTGATGTGGGGGATGAAAAGTTTTTCCGCCAGGTAGTGAAGGCGGCCTTCGGCCAGCGGAGAAAAACCCTCTGGAACTGCCTCAAATCGGTTGACCTGGAATCCGCAGATTGCGTATTGGCGAAGGCCCTTGCGGATTGCGGGATTGAACCGGTACGGCGGGGGGAAACCTTGTCTCTTGATGAGTTTGCTCTCCTCGCGAGAACGCTCGTCAGTCTGAAACACGGAAAGGCAGAAGCTCGGAAGGGGAGAAGGGTGGAAGGTTGAAAATCCGCTCTTCCGGGCCTGTACTCTGGAAAAGGCTGGAACAGGGTGCCCGTTCTGTGATATAAAAAAAAATTATTCTGTCATTACCGAGAGGAGTGTTATGAAAGTCTGCATCGTCGGTACCGGTTATGTCGGTCTTGTGGCCGGGACCTGTTTCGCTGAAAGCGGCAATGACGTTATCTGCGTCGATCTGGATGAGTCCAAGATCGAAGGACTCAATAACGGGGTCATTCCCATCTACGAACCGGGTCTTAAGGAACTGGTACTCCGGAACAGCGAGGAGGGGAGACTTTCTTTCACCACCGACATCGTCGCCGCAGTGAAGGAGTCCCTGGTCATCTTCATTGCTGTCGGCACCCCCCCGGGGGAGGACGGCTCAGCCGACCTTAAATATGTCATCAACGTTGCCCGGGATATCGGCCGTCACATGGATAGTTTCAAGATCATCGTGGACAAGTCCACGGTCCCCGTAGGGACTGCCGACAAGGTCCGCGCGGCCGTGAAGGAAGAACTGGCCGGAAGGAGGGTCTCCATCGAGTTCGACGTGGTTTCCAACCCGGAATTTCTGAAGGAGGGGGCGGCCATCGACGACTTCATGAAGCCGGACCGGGTAGTAATCGGCACCGACAACGTGCGCACCGCGGAGATCATGAAGGAGCTCTATTCCCCCTTTATGCGGAAGAGCAACCGTCTGATCATCATGGACATCCGGAGCGCCGAGATGACCAAGTATGCCGCCAACGCCATGCTGGCGACCAAGATATCCTTCATGAACCAGATTGCCAACCTCTGCGAGCGGATGGGGGCCGATGTCGCCGCGGTCAGGGAGGGGATCGGCTCCGACTCCCGGATCGGCTATGATTTCCTCTTTCCCGGCGTCGGCTATGGCGGCTCCTGTTTCCCCAAGGATGTCAAGGCGCTGGTGAAAACCGCCGAAGAGTGCGGTTACGAATTCATCCTCCTCAAGGCGGTCGAAGAAGTCAACGAACGGCAGAAGCTTGTTCTGACCCATAAAATCGTAGCGCTTCTCGGGAGCAAGGGAAATGACAGGCCCCTGGAGGGAAAGACCATTGCGCTCTGGGGACTTTCTTTCAAGCCGCGCACCGACGATATGAGGGAGGCGCCGTCGGTGGCCATCATCAACCGGCTCCTTGAGTTGGGGGCAACCGTGCGGGCCCACGATCCGGCGGCTGTCAAGGAGGCGAAAAAGATTTTCGGAGACCGTATCGAATACAGCGCCAATCATTACGAGATACTCCAGGGGGCCGATGCGCTGGCCATCGTCACGGAGTGGAGCGAATACCGCAATCCCGATTTCGACAAGCTCAGGTCGCATCTGAAGAGGCCGCTGATATTCGACGGCAGAAACCTCTACGAGCCCCACCGGATGCGGGACGCGGGTTTTGAGTATTTCCCCATCGGGCGTAACGACAAACAGTTTGCGGGGAACGGGAACTAGGGTCTGGAATGTGGGACCGGGGACCGGTTAATAGTTTCTTTGAACATTGAACGTTGAACAAGGGGTTACAGACATGCGCATACTTGTTACCGGCGGCGCCGGGTTTATTGGTTCACACCTGTGCGAAAGGCTCGTGAGGGACGGGCATGAAGTGCTCTGCCTCGACAACTTTTTTACCGGTAACAGGAGGAATGTTGCCGGTCTTCTCGCCAACCCCTTATTCGAACTGATTCGCCATGACATAACCGAGCCAATCCTTCTGGAAGTGGACCGCATCTATAACCTGGCCTGCCCGGCATCTCCCATCCATTACCAGTACAATCCCGTCAAGACCATCAAGACGAGCGTCATGGGCACCATCAATATGCTGGGGCTGGCCAAGCGGGTAAGGGCGAGGATCCTCCAGGCATCGACTTCCGAGGTCTATGGCGATCCCCAGGTTCATCCCCAGCCCGAGGAATACTGGGGCAACGTGAATCCGATCGGCATCAGGAGTTGCTATGACGAGGGGAAACGGGTGGCCGAAACCCTCATGATGGACTATCACCGGCAGAATGGTGTCGATATCCGGATTGTCCGTATTTTCAACACCTATGGCCCGCGGATGGCAGTAAACGACGGGCGCGTGGTCTCGAATTTCATTGTCCAGGCCTTGCGTGGGGAAGATCTGACTGTCTACGGCGATGGCGGGCAGACCCGCTCGTTCTGTTACGTGGACGATCTCGTCGATGGGCTGGTCAGGATGATGGAATGTGAGGGATTTACAGGGCCGGTGAACCTGGGCAATCCGGCGGAGACGACCATCCTGGAGTTTGCCCGGCGCATAACGGCTCTCACCGGTTCGAAGAACAATATCGTATTCAACCCGCTCCCCGCGGATGATCCGAAACAGCGCCAGCCTGATATCAGACTCGCGCAGGAGAAGCTCGGCTGGGAACCGAAGGTGGAAATCGACACAGGGCTTAAGAGCACTATCGACTATTTTGCTGCAAAACTGGCAGGAGACTAGAATAGATGCGGAAGCGGATGTACCTCATCCCCGCCGGGTTCATAC
>JBGPCQ010000012.1:0-35504 GCA_041481895.1 Geobacteraceae bacterium
CCGTAACCCGGACCGGCAGGCCGGGGTGTACCTGGCTGAGCAGCTGCTGCGGCAGGGTAAAGTCCACATAGATCGGGTCCAGCGCCTGCAGGGTGACGATGGGGTCCCCCTCCCGGAGGATCTGGCCAAGATTGACCTGACGGATGCCGAGACGGCCGCTGAACGGGGCGCGGACCAACTTCTTGGCGATGGTGGCCCGGATGTTGTCTGCCAGGGCCTGGGCCTGATCGGTGTTCGCCACGGCGGTGTCGTGATCGGACTGGGAGATGATCCCCTCCGCAGCCAACTGGTCGGCGCGCTTCAGATTCAAGCGGACTAGGTGCACCTGGGAGAGCGCACCGGGAAGCTGGGCTTCTTCCGATGAAGTATCCTGCTTGAGCAGAAGATCACCTTTCTTCACCGGAGAGCCCGGCTCGAAGGCTATTCTGACCACCTTGCCCGACAGCTCGGCAGCCACGGTGACCCCCTGCACGGCGTTCAACGTGCCGACCGAGGTCAGGGCGGAATCCCACGACTCGGCCTTGACCGAAGCTGTAGTTACTGTCTCGGGGGGAGGTACGAACTTCTTGCCCTGGTTTATCATCTTTCCGATCTGCAGGGCCTTGACGGCACCAAGGATGGCGACAAGAATGACGAGTCCGAGGATGCTGAATATGATGCGCTTCTTCATGGTAGAGCCGGCTCCGGTGAGCAATTAGAGAATTTTACCCTGTCTTGAAACAGCTGTTACATCATCCCCTGGGAGGCGAAACTGAGGAATACGCCATCACCGATAATGATATGATCGAGCACCCTGATCCCCATCAGGTCGCCCGCTTCACTGAGGCGCCGGGTGATCTCGATATCCTCGCGGGAAGGCGCTGGATCGCCGGTAGGATGGTTGTGGACGAGGATGACGGCAGCGGCCGACTCGCGGACCGCCGGACTGAATACTTCGCGGGGGTGAACAATGCTCTGGTTGAGGGAACCTTCGGAAATCCTGATTTCCTTGATTATGCGGTTCTTGCCGTCGAGGAGGAGCGCCAGGAAATATTCCTTGCGCCGGTCGCGGTAGGTATAGTGGAAGTGATCGAATATCTGCCGGGGGGAAGTATACCGTTCGTTGCTTTCCAGGCGGCGCGCCCCGGTGCGGGCGGCCAGCTCCAGGGCGGCCTTTATGCACGCAGCCTTGGCAGGGCCCGCCCCCTTGATCCTGCAGATATCGGTCGTCGAAGCTCCCGCCAGAGAGCGCAAGCCGCCGAATTCCTGCAGCAGTTCCCTGCCGATATCGAGGGCGCTCCTCTTGCTCACCGCATCGCCGGTGCGGAGGATGAGCGCCAGGAGTTCCGCATCGGTCAGCGCCTCGGGGCCCCCCTTCAGGAGCTTTTCCCTGGGGCGTTCGTCTTCAGGCCACTGCTTGATTCCGCCGGCCATGGAGCCTCCGGATGCGTTCTCTGTAGAGTTCGAGAAATACCCGATAAAACAACGCCAGATTTGAGATGATACCAAGGCAGCGCGGAGGAAGCGAACGACGCGCTAACGAAGGTAGCGCTCAAATACGGCGTTGTGTATCAGGAATCTTCATCGTCAAGGGGTATGATTCTCACTTTAGCAGTCCCCTTGCCGAGGAAGCCAAGCTTTTTCGCCGCAGCCCGGGAGAGGTCGATAAAGGGAAATCTTCTTTCCCTGCAGCGGTCATTGATCGTCACAATAACCTCCCGGTCGTTGGCGAGGTTTATCACCTGCACCCTGGTCCCGAAAGGTAGTTCATGATGGGCCGCCGTCAGTTTTTCCGGGTTGTAGCATGCCCCCGAACATGTTTTCCTGCCGTTATAGCGTTTGGCATAGTAGGAAGCAACCCCCTTGGTGCCGTGCGGTTCCGGGGGAGTCGGGGCGGCTGATTTCCCTTCGGCGGCCGATGGGATTTCCTCTGCCTGCAGGGGAAGCGTAGGGAACGGAAGAAGCAGCTGACTGAACAGGATAATCAGCGCCAGCATGCCCCTCGGGTTCGTTAGTGCCATGCGCACCTCCTTTTCGAGCGAGTTGCTTATATACCATGGGGCTTGCCGTGCGGTCAAGGCAAAAGGCGCCTATTCACATCCAACTTACTGATATAACTACACATTTACACGTACAGCGCTCTTTGCCCCGCACTACTTATCATAATCGCCGTGCAGTTCAGGAAGAGAACAAATCTCTTTCGGAGCGGGGGATGAGACCGGCTCCTTCGGCACGGGCAAGCAGGGCGGTAACGGCCTCCTCCCCTTCAGTCCCGAGATCCAGCGAAAAGTCGTTGACGTACAGGCCGATATGGGCGGCACATACCTCGTCGCTCATCTCCTGGGAGTGGGTGCGGATATAACTGTTGGCCGCTCCGGGATGGGCATGGGCGTAGGCGACGCTGGCACGGAGCGCATGATCGATAGCGTCAAGTGCAGCCCTCCCCAGCGAGCGCTTTGCCGCAATCCCGCCAAGTGGGATGGGATGACCGGTTTCCCGCTCCCACCACTCCCCCAGATCGAGGAGTTTTGTCAGCCCGTAGTCCGGATAAGTGAAACGCGCCTCGTGGATGATCACGCCGGCAGCCACATCGCCCCGCTGGACGGCCCCCATGATCTCGTGAAAGGGGAGGAAGACGACGGCATCGAGAACGGGATCAAAGAGCCGGAGAAGAAGATGGGCGGTAGTGTAGCGGCCGGGCACGGCAATCCGTTTTCCCCTGAGTTCCTCCATTGTCGCGCAGCATCCGGAAACGACAAGCGGGCCGCAGCCGCGCCCGAGCGCCCCCCCTGACTTGAGCAGACAGTAGTCGTCGCGGATGAAGCCGAGAAGATGGGAGGAGACCTTGCTTATGTCGAGCGCCCCGTCGAGCGCCAGCCGGTTAAGGGTCTCCACGTCCTCCAGACGCTCCCGGAAGACAATCCCCGGAATTTTGACCAGGCCGTGGACCAGGGCGTGAAAGATGAAGGTATCATTGGGACAGGGAGAAAATCCCAGGGTCAGGTTTTGCATGGGTAGCCTCGTACGTGGTGTTGTATTTCCGCCCTCCGAATTGAGATTACATGCCTACTCGGTCCGGCAGAGCGAGCCGATGAACCGTGCAATGAAATCCTGCGCCTTTGCAACGGCCAGAGGAATGTCCCAGCGGCTCGGGTCCCGGTCTTCAACAACGTTGCTCACTCCCCGTATTTCCATGCAGTCAACCCCGTAGAGGAGGGCAACCTGGACGGCCGCTCCCCCCTCCATATTCTCGCAGATGCCGCCGAACCGGCTGGAAAGCTCATCGCCCCGCTCCAGCGTCCCGCTGACAGTGGAAACAGTGACAAAAGTCCCCTGCCGGAGAGGAAACCCTGCAGTTTCAGCGACGAAAGCCGCCTTGTCCAGAGCCCAGCGGGTAAGGGGAAACCGGTTGAAATAGGATTCTTCCTTCCTTTCGACCGCCGGGATACCGATCAATTCGAGGGAGTGCCACCCTTCCAGGGTCAGGACCCCTTCATCTCCCATCACCTCGATAGTTGCACTAGCCAGGTCACCCACCGTCAGGCCGCCCCCCCGGTATGCACCGGCGCACCCGGTATTTATGAGGAGCTCCGGCTCAAAACGCTCCAGCAGGGCCGTTACCGCACTGGCTGTATTTACCTTGCCGATCCCTGTCACGGCGAGGATAACGGGTCTTCCCGCCACCTCTCCCCGGTAGGCATCATGGTGACCGGACTGGAAGCGTTCTTTCCCATCGAGCGCGGAAACCAGCAGGGAAAGTTCCGGGGTGGTGGCGGCGGTAACAATAACAGGTTTCATCGATAGAACCCTCGATCCGATAGAGTATTTCAGCAGGGGGAATAGTAACATACCGGGGTCCCTTAATTCAAGAGAGCCCTTTGATTTTACTTGCACACGGCCATTTTTCTGCTAGTATTAACAATCTTAGTATTTCTTGTAAATAAGGCACACATGGCATATGAACAGGATATTTACCCTCAACATACTTCTCGCTTTACTCTGTTCAATCATCCTCGCAAAACTGTCAGCGGACGTACTTTCCTATCGCCTGTCACATACATTTCCAAAAGTTACCAAGAAGGCAACCGCACCTCGGTCTCCTGTTGCCGCCGACGACCTGTCGTCCTTTTCCGTCATCCTGGAAAAGGGGCTTTTCGGCAAGGCCACCCAGGGGAAACTGACGCAGATTGCCGAGACCGGCGACGTGAAGTCCCGTGCGGCCACATCTCAGAAAGACCTGCTCCTGCTCGGCACTGCCGTCGGATCGTTCAGGGAAACGTTCGCCCTTATCCAGAAACTGAGCACCAAGGAAGAACGCGTCTTCCGGCTCGGTGATGAGGTATTTGACATCGGCCGGCTGGTGGCGGTGAAGAAGGAAATGGCTGAAATCCTGGGAGGGGGGAGACACATCAGGATATTCACGCCAATGGCAACTGTCGCCGAAGCGGAAAAAACTCCTCCGGCCGGGCAACCCGGTGCCCTCGCCTCCCAAGTCGGAGCAGGGACATATGTAGTGGACCAGCGCGCCCTGAACGCGGCGCTCGATAATATAGGTCAGGCAATGACCGACGCCCGGCTCCTTCCGAGCATGAAAGAAGGCAAGGTTGAGGGCTTCAGGGTCTCGGAGGTGAAACCTGCCGGCGTCTTCGGCATGGTCGGAGTGAAGAACGGGGACGTGATTCTCAGGATGAACGACTTCCCCATCGACTCGCCGGAAAAGGCAATCCAGTCTTTTATTTCCCTCAAGGGGCAGAGCAGGATACGACTCGACCTGATACGGGACGGTCAACCAACCACGTTCAATTACGACATACGATAAAAGGAGGCACGAGGCTCTAGGCTCTGGGCACTGGGGTAAAACCTGGCGCCTGGCGCCTCGTGCCTCGTGCCTGGCACGCGGAGGCCCCATTGATCAAAAGAGTCGCAACCATAAGCGCAATCCTGCTGATGCTCTCTATCCTGTTGACGCCCCTTCCGGCCGCAGCGAAGGGGGTGGTACTGAACTTCAGCGAGGTGGACATCTCCACCATGGTCAAGTTCATCAGTGACCTGACAGGCAAGAACTTCATAATGGATGACCGGGTCAAGGGGAAGATATCTGTTTTTTCTCCGGCCAAAATCTCTATAGATGAGGCGTTCAATGTTTTCACCTCGGTCCTGGAACTCAAAGGTTTCACCATCGTCCAGGCGGGGAAGGTATACAAGATCATCCCGACCAGCGCCGCCAAACAATACGGGATGAAAATCCTCTCCGACCAGCAACGGGGACCGGTCAATGAGGCGTACGTGGCGCAGGTCATCTCCCTGGAGCGGATATCCGCACAGGAAGCTGTATCCTTCCTCCAGCCGATCGTTGCCAAGGACGGCTACATCTCCGCCTTCGGCCCCGCCAACATGGTGCTGGTGGTCGATTCGTCCCTCAACATCCGGAAGATTCTCGGTATCATCCAGCTGATCGACACGGACCAGCGCCGCGAAAAACCCGAGTTGATCTTTCTGAAAAATGCCGGCGCGGAGAACCTCGCGAAGGTGGTTCAGGAATGGCTGAAGAGTAAGGACAAAAGCGGAAAAGCTCCGGGACAACAGGGCGCAGGAGCAGGCAGTATCGTTGCCGATGCCAGGCTCAACGCCCTGCTCGTCTTCGGCACTGACAAGGACAAGGAAGACGTGAAAAAACTGGTCGCCCTGATCGACGTTGTCCCCCCCACTTCCAGCAGCAAGGTCAACGTTTACTACCTGGAATACGCCGACGCCACCGAAGTCGCCAAAGTCATGGATGGAGTCGTGAAAGGTTCCGCCGCCCTTCCGCAGGGGGCGCAAGCCGCCGCCCCCCTGCAGGCTGCCTTTGAAGGGGGAAAGATTAGCATCACCCCGGACAAGGCAACCAATTCGCTGGTCATCATGGCCTCCCCCACCGACTACCAGAACCTCCTCCTGGTCATCCAGAAACTCGATAAAAGACGCCGGCAGGTCTTCGTCCAGGCAGTGATCGCCGAGATTTCCCTCGACAAGCTGAAGGACTTCGGGGTGCAGATCGGTGCGTCTGGAGGGGGTGTCACGGGAAATACCGCTGTCGCCGGAGCATTCGATCCGTTTAATTTCATTGGCGCCGTCGATCCGGCACAGCTGGCCATTTCCACCTTCCTGAAGAGCCAGATCAACAACAGCAACCTGCAGACCGCCGTCAATATCAAGGCGCTCATCAGCGACGGTACGGTGAACGTCCTGTCGACCCCGACAATCATGACCTCGGACAACAAAGAGGCGGAGATATTCGTCGGGGAGAACGTCCCGTTCCTCTCTTCATCAAGCACCACCGGCACCATCGCCACGCAAAACGTGGTACGGCAGGATACCGGGATTACCCTCAAGATCACCCCGCAGATCAGCGAGGGGGAATATGTCAAGCTCGACATCTACCAGGAGATTTCGGCAGTTGATCCCATCAAAGGCAACGCCGTGGATATCACTACCACCAAACGTTCGGCCAAGACCTCGGTCGTTGTCAAGGACAAGGACACGGTGGTGATCGGCGGCCTGATCCAGGACCGCGACATCGACACCGTCAACAAAATACCTTTCCTCGGCGATATCCCGTACCTTGGCTGGTTCTTCAAGACAACGTCAAAGGAACGACATAAGACCAATCTGATGATCATGCTCACCCCCCGCATCATTAGGGGCGCGCAGGAAATGGCCGAAGTCTCCGAAAGACAGAAGCTCAACTTCACCGACGCCGTGAAAAGCAACGAGCCGTTCAACCTCGGCAGGGAGCTGCAACAGAAACCATGACCCAGACCGCCGATATGGAAACAGTGGCCGCCCGGCTCGGCCTGCCGTTCCAGAAGGAAATCGAAGATGCCGGGGTGGACACTGCGCTGTTAAAGCGCCTGCCGCTTGCCTTCGCCCGGAGCAACCTCATCCTGCCGCTCAGGGACGAAGGAGGGCGTCTCCTTGTTGCCATCGCCGATCCTGCCAACCTTCCGGCCCTGGATGAGCTGCGCGGGCTTTTCGAAATGCCGGTCGATGGCGTGGTCGTCCCCCCGACCGTCCTGGTAGAGGCGGTAAACCGGCTCTATTCAAAGCTGTCGGGTTCGGCCCAGGAAATGGTGGAAGAGTTGGAAGGGGAAGACCTCTTCACCTTGGCAAACGAATTCAATGAGCCGAAAGACCTTCTCGATCTGGCCGATGAAGCCCCGGTCATCCGGCTCTTGAATTCCATCATGTTCCAGGCGGTCAAGGAAAGGGCCAGCGACATCCATATCGAACCGTTCGAGCGGGAACTGGAAGTACGGTTCAGGATTGACGGGCTCCTCTACAAGATGCTCACCCCCCCCAAAGTCGTGCAGGAGGCCCTCATTTCGCGGGTCAAGATCATGGCGGGCCTGAACATCGCCGAGAAAAGACTCCCCCAGGACGGAAGACTCAGGGTCATCGTCGCCGGCCGGGACGTGGATATCAGGGTTTCGATCCTCCCCACCTTTTTCGGAGAGCGGGTGGTGCTCCGACTGCTCGACAAGCAGCGTGGTGTCATTTCACTGGCCGATATCGGCTTCTCCCCCGCCGACGTGCAGACCATGGAGCGGCTCCTGACGCGGACCAGCGGCATTATCCTGGTAACCGGGCCGACCGGCAGCGGCAAGACCACCACTCTCTATGCCGCATTGACCCGTATCAATACCCCGGAAAAAAATATCATCACCATCGAGGACCCGATCGAGTACCAGTTGAAGGGGATCGGCCAGATCCATGTCAACCCGAAGATCGACCTCACCTTCGCCAACGGCCTCCGCTCGATCCTCCGCCAGGACCCGGACATCATCATGGTAGGGGAAATACGCGACGCGGAAACCGCCGAAATAGCCATGCAGGCATCCCTGACCGGTCATCTGGTCCTCTCCACCCTGCACACCAACGACGCCGCCACCGCGGTGACCCGCCTGATCGACATGGGAGTTGAGTCGTTCATGGTGGCTTCGACGCTTTCGGCGGTTCTGGCCCAGCGACTTGTCAGGATTATCTGTCCCCACTGCCGGGAGGCGTACAAGCCGGAGCGGGAGTACGCCGGCATAACATTGCCGGAGGTCCTCTACCGCGGGCGCGGCTGCGACAAATGCTTCAACCTCGGGAGCATCGGCAGGACCGGCATCTACGAGCTGCTGCTGATCGACAGCGAGCTCTGTTCCATGATCATCCGGCAGGCGCCCGCCGGGGTGATCAAGGAGTACGCCGTCTCCCGCGGCATGCGGACCTTGCGCGAAGACGGCCTGGCCAAGGCAGCGGCCGGCATCACCACCATCGAGGAAGTATTACGGGTGACGCAGGAGGAGTATGCCGAGCTTCCGCTATAGCGCATACGGCCGCAACGGCAGCGAAGTTGCCGGCGTCATTGATGCAGGGAGCGCCCGCGATGCCCGGGAGCGTCTGAAAAAGGACGGGCTCCTGCCCCGCACCATCGTTCCGGCGGGAGAAGCGGTCGCCGGAGGGGTGCTGAAATCAATGCGCACCCGCGTTTCCCTGCCGGAGCTCGCTCTCATGACCAGGCGGCTGGCAACCCTGATAGGGTCGGCGGTGCCGGTTTTTGAATCGGTTGCCACACTCTATGCGCAGGAAAAGCCCGGAGAGCTGAAAAATATCCTCTCCCGGTTACGGGAGAAACTGGCCGAAGGGTCGGGCCTGGCCGGCGCCATGGCCTCCGAACCGCGGGTATTCAGCAGCAGCTATGTAAGCATGGTGGCGGCCGGCGAGGCGAGCGGAGCGCTGGAAATCATCCTGGAAAGGCTCGCCGGATTCCTGGAAGACCAGGATGCGATCCGGAGCAAGGTCGTTACCGCTCTTGCCTATCCCATCCTGATGGTAATGGTTGGCTCCGGGGTCATGATGTTTCTGCTCGGCTTCGTCGTGCCGAAAATCGTGACCATCTTCGAGCAGAGCAAGGCCGCCCTGCCGCTGATCACCGTGGTCTTGATCAAGACGAGCCATTTCGTGCAGAAGGGGTGGTGGGCGCTCCTGCTCGGCGCCGGCGCCGTTGTCGCTGCCTACCGGCGACTGGCACGGCGCGAAGAATTCCGGAGGCGCCAGGACCGGCTCCTGTTGCGGCTCCCCCTGGCCGGAACGCTCTGGCAGCAGCTGATACTCTCCCGTTTTGCCAAGGTGCTGGGACTGTTGCTGGCAAGCGGCGTACCGGTGATCAAGGCCATGGACATCACCAGCGCCGCGGTCGTCAACCGCGAATACCGTGCCTGCCTGACCAGAGTCAGGGGCGAACTGATCGAGGGGGCGAGCCTCTCTGCCTCCCTCGGCAAAAGCCCCCTGTTCCCCCCGCTGCTGGTACATATGATCGCAGTGGGAGAAAAAAGCGGGGAGCTGGAAAAGATGCTGACCAGGACGGGGGATGCCTTCGAACGGGAGTTCGAGGCATCTATAACCCGGCTGATGGCGCTTCTGGAGCCCCTGCTCGTGCTCGGGATGGGGGTCTGCGTCGGCTTTGTGGTCGTTGCAGTGTTACTGCCCATATTCCAGTTGAACCAGCTGATCAAATAGAGAACCGCGGCTTCAATAATGTGAAGCAAACTGTATCCGGAGGTTTAAGTATGAAGAAAATTATCCGTGACAATAGCGGCATGACCCTCATCGAGATCATGGTGGTGGTCTTTATCCTCGCTCTGCTGGCAGCCCTGGTTGCCCCCAAGATCATCGGGAGGAGCGACGACGCCAAGATCGCCGATACCAAGGTGCAGATCAGGAATATCGAGACCGGCCTGAAGCTCTACAAACTGGACAGCGGCGTCTACCCCTCGACCGAGCAAGGTCTGCTGGCGCTCGTGGAGAAGCCGGCCACCGGTCAGATCCCGAATAACTGGCGTAAAGAAGGATACCTGGAGGGCAAAACTATTCCCAAGGACCCCTGGAAGAACGATTACGTCTACCTTTCCCCCGGCGAGCACGGCGATTATGACCTCTGCTCCAACGGCGCCGACGGAGTCAAGGGGGGCGAGGGGAATAATGCGGATATCTGCAGCTGGGACATAAAATAGAAACGCGCCTTTTCCGCAATCTCGGCGTTGGTCTTCGGGACTCCTTGTGCGGCGTAGCGCTGTTTATGCCCACGGGTACTACGCCTCCGCGTCATCCCTCGACCGCCTGGACCTTGCGAAAAAATCACGTTCCTGGATGGTACGGGTCTTATGCTACTACTTTCGAACCATTTTTTTGTTGGGTTGCTGTGACGAGAACTCAAAACTTAGAACTCGAAACTCGAAACTGCCGTCACCACGGCTTTACCCTCGTCGAGATGATGGTTGTCCTTGTTATCATTTCCCTGGTGGCGTTCATTGTCCTTCCCCTCCTGCCGTCCACCGAAGCCGCCAATCTGAGAACGTCGGCACGCTCGCTGGCGGCCGTCATCAGGTACCTGGGGGACCGGTCGGTCACGACCAAGGTCCCGCACCGGATGCAGATGGACCTGACCGACAATAGGATAACGGTCAAAAAAATTGTCAACGGTGAGGAAACGGCACCGGAAGACCCCTTTTTCGCCAGAAAATTTCTGGCTGACGGGGTTCTCATCGAGGACGTCGAGATACCCAGGCTGGGCAAGCTCGGTGAAGGTATGGTAAACGTGGATTTCGGCGTTGCCGGGCTCGGGGAATTCATCGTTATTCACCTGAAAGGGGCAAAGGAGAGCCATTTTACGGTTACCGCCCTCCCCGGGGGAGGGCGGGTCGAAGTCCTGGAGGGGTATCAGGAGATGAAGCTGTGAAGGGCTTTACGCTGCTGGAGGTGATGATTGCCCTGGCCATCATGGCGGGAGTGATCCTGACGGTGATCAGCTCTTTCAACTATCATCTGTCGGTGGTCAGCCGTGACCGGGAAGAGACCATCGCCGTCCTGCTCGCGCGGGCGAAGCTGGATGATCCCAACTTCAAACCGGGGGAAGCAGGTAAAGGGACCTTTGCCCCGGACTGGCCCGGCTTTACATGGGAGACGGTCATCACGCAGGCAGAAAGTCCGGATGCGGCCGGGTTATTGAACCAGTTGACCCTGACGGTTTCCTGGAATGAGGATCGGAGAAAACTTACCCTTGTCAAGTATCTGGCAAAATAAGGGCATGACGCTGCTGGAGGTGCTGGTGGCCATGGCCCTGCTGGTCATTCTCAGCGCCGCCCTCTACGGCACCTACTTTTCCCTGATGAGCGGCCGCGAGACAGCCGTGGCAAAAATGGAGGCGCGCCGGGAGCTCTCCGCCACCCTGGACCAGCTGCGCCGGGAGCTCTCCGCCGCCTATTTCAACACGACGAACAAGAAGCTCCATTTTGTCGTCGAGGACAGGGACTTTTTCGGCAAGCCCGCCTCGACGCTCGACTTTACCTGTATCGCGCCCCCCCTCGGCAGCAACCTGCCGGACTCGGACCAGGTCCAGGCAGTCTACAAGGTGATGGAAAGGGAGAAGAAGCTGCTGCTGACGCGGCAGTCAAACGATCTGTACGTTACTACCGGCCCCCTGCCCTACCCGCAGATGAAGGACCTGGAGGGGTTTTTGGTTGAGTGTTCGCCTGACGGCTCAAAGTGGGTCAGGACCTGGAATACCGCCCCGATTGCAAATGCCAGGCTTCCCAGGTATGTCAGGGTTACCCTCATGGTAAAGGAGGGGGATAAAACCGTGGGGTTTTCCACCGTTGCGGTCCCCAGGATGGGGAGTTGAACAACGAGCGGGGCTTTGCCCTTGTCATAACTTTGCTGATCACCGCCCTGCTCGTGGCGTTGTCTGTTGAATTCGTGGACGAGGTATTCGTGGATACCTCCGCCCGCCAGAACTTCGTAGACGGCCAGCAGGCGAGTATTATGGCCGGCTCGGGTGTTGATCTGGCAATCAAGGGGCTGCAACTCTCGGCGGGAAGTTCATTCAACTCTCTGTCGGACTCCTGGGCCAAACCCTTTCAGAAAGAAGATGAAAAGGGATCGCTCCTGGTGACCATCGAAGACGAAAGCGGCAAGGTGAACCTCAACATCGGCTGGGGCGACAACGGTAAACCCATCCCGCCATACAGTGATATTGCTGCACGGTTATTCAAGAATGCCCGCCTTTCCCTCGACCTGCTCGATGCATTTGCCGACTGGCGGGATACAAATGATGACCCGCATCCGGCAGGGGCGGAAACTTCGTATTACCGCACGTTGAAACCACCCTATGCGGCAAAGAACGCGGGATTGGAAACAGTCGAGGAGTTGCGCCTTGTCAAGGGCTTCGATGCCGCAACGTTCAGACGGCTCAGCCCGTTTGTCACCGTATACCCCGATTGCAGCCAGATAAACATCAACACCGCACCAAAGGAGGTCATAGCGGCTCTCGCCGACGACATGACCGATGCGTTGGCAAAGAGCGTGACCGACTATCGTAAAACGACACCGTTCCAAAGCGTCAACGACCTGATCAATGTGCCCGGCATGGCGGGTAAAGTTGTCCAGAGTCTGCAGGTGTTTACCGCGGTGAAGGGGACGGTGTATCGTATCCGCTCCTCTGCCACGGTGAAAGAAACAACACGGACTGTCGAGGCTCTGGTGCGGACCAGCAGCTGGCAGATTCTGTATTGGAGAGAATACTGATGAACTACCTTATTGTCCAGCTCTCTGCGCAAGAAGCCGTCTTCGCCAGGTTTCGTCAGAAGGGGCGAGAACTCGTCTTTATCGAGGCGTCCCGCGACGCCATCGACGCAGACCACCCGCTTGCCTCCCTGCTCCCTGAGATCAAAATGAGAGGGAGCGCTGAGGAAAAGGTCGTCCTCGCCCTCCCCCCTTCTCTCTTCTTCATGCGCGAGATCGAACTCCCCGTCACCGACCTGCGGAAAGTCCGGGAGGTCCTCCCCCTGGAGATGAAAGGGGAAACGGCCATCGACACGGAAGAGCTGGTCTTTGATGCCCTGCCTCTGGAGGGGGGGAAGTTCCTCGCCATCTGGGCAAAGAAGGAAAAAATTGCCGAAGAGATCCGGGTCATGACCGAACAGGGGATGGAACCGGAAATCGTCACCGCTTCCCTGTTTCACTGGGGTTCGCTCATCCCGGACAACGAGAGCGCTGCCCCGGTCGCCCTGACCGACGGAGAAGCATTGACCGTCTACAGTGATGGGGTTCCGGTCTGTTTTCGACCGATGGATAGGGGAGCGCTCGTCACCGAGGTGGAAAGAACGCTTGCCGCCCTGGAAATGACCAGGGGTATCAAGGTTGAGAAGGTCTACCTCCACGGAAGCGCCTCCCGGGAAGCAGCGTTTAAGGCTCTTGACGAAACTTCGCAGGGAACCGCCTTTACACCCCTCCCGGCCAGGGGAGAACTGGCCGGGACTTTTCCCGTCGACCCGGTCGCTGCTCGTGACCTGGCAGGGGCATACGCCCTGGCCAGGGGGTGTCGGAGCAAGGACCCGCTCAATTTCAGAAGGGGAGACCTTGCCTATACTGCCGGCTTTGAAAGAGCGCGGAAGAAGTTCCGTCTCAGCCTCTACCTCGCTGCCGCCGCAACTCTTCTCCTGTTCGCCGAGGTCGGCCTCCGCTACTACCTTGTAACGAGGGACCTCCATTCTCTCAATAACTCCATCACATCCGTCTACCGCGAGGTTTTCCCCACCAGGAAGAAAGCGGTTGATGAAGTGGCGGAACTCCGCTCGGAAATCAAACGACTGAGCGGTACGGCGTCGGGACCCTCCCTCCTCCCTGTCTTGAGGAAGCTCGCCGAGTTGAAGGGGGACGATATCGCCGGCATTTACGAGACCGAAGTGGAAGGGGAACAGGTAAGACTGAAGGGCGATGCCCGCTCGGTACAGGGAGTCAACGATTTCAAGGTGAGGGGAGCCGCCGTTTTCTCCGGCGCCGAAGTGGGGGAAATCAAGTCACGTCCTGACGGCAGCGTCAGTTTCGCTTTCAGGGCAACGATGAAGGAGGGGGCGAAATGAAATACCTGGACCTTCTCATGAATACGTATAACCGCATGGAAAGCAGAACCAGGGTCCGCTGGGGCGTCGGTCTGGCCTTCCTCCTCCTTCTGGCGATTATCCTTGTCGGTTTGAACTCCAAGGTTGCCCTTCTCGTGAAAAAACGGGCAGCCCGTGAAGCGGATATAGCCGAAATGCTGCTCCTTAAACAGCGCTATCAAGACGCGTACGCGGCGGCCCAAAAGCTTGCCAACCGCATGGAGGCAACCCGTACGGACGATTCTCCTGCCAAAATCATCGACGAAATCGGCATCAAGGGAAAAGGGAGCCAGTTCAGGCAGGTTAAGGGTGAAACGCGCGCGGGGTTCCTTGAGGACGCGGCCGAAGCGCGGATTGAGGGGTTAACCGCCAACGAGGCGGTAAATCTCGTCTACCGGCTGGAGAAAGGAACCAAACCGGTGGTCATTAAGAAAGCTGTTATAAAAACCCGCTTCGATGATCCGGCTAAACTCGACCTGACCTTGACCCTGGCGCTCCTCAAACCGGCCCCGCAGGGACAGAAATGAAAACCCGCCGCCGGCTTTTACTGGTCGCCGGAACCGCCGCCACTATCCTTTTCTGCCTCTGTCTCAGCCTCTTCCTGATCCCGGACCGCGTGATTCAGGACCTTGTCGTCCGGCTGGCGGAACGGGAAGGCTATACCGTCCGCGCCGAACATTTCGGCAAGGCATTACCCCTTGGTGTGCAGGCCGTCGGTCTGGAAATTTCCAACAGCAGCGGCCCCCTCCTGAAAGTAAACAAGGCCACGCTTCGCCTCAGGATCCTCCCCCTCATGACCGGCAAGGTAACCTTCCACTATCAGGCCTCCATCGGCCCAGGGCAAATCAAAGGCGATATCTCGCCCCGGAACGATGAAATCCGTATTGAAGCAGATGGTATCCGGCTGGAAGACATACCTTTCTTCCCGACGGTAACCGGCGCCCGTGTCAAAGGGGGTTTGCGCCTCAGCGGCAGTTTCAAGGGAAAGGGGAAGGAGCCCGGCGGCGAATTGCGCCTCGAGGTCAAGGGAGCGAACATTTCCGGGGTAAAAGTAGGCGAAATGCCCCTGCCGGACGCCGACTACGCCGTGATACAGGGGATGATCCGGGGAAAAGGCGCAGGTATCATGCTGGAGAGTTTCACCCTGCAGGGAGAGGGCCTTTACGTCCGCCTGAAGGGGAACTTCCCCCTGGTTACCCCCCCCGGTATGGCCCCTCTCAACCTGACCCTGGAATTGATGCCGAAACCGGAGTTCATGGATAAGCAGAAATTCGTTTTTATCCTCCTGGCCAAATACCTCGTCTCACCCGGCAATTATAGTATCCCTGTCCGGGGAACCCTCGCCAAGCCTCTCATCGAGTAAAAAACAGACCCTTTCTCTAACAAGGATATTCAGGATAATCAGGATGAAATTCGTTTTGCTGTAGAATTCTCTTGGTCTTATCATGAATATCCTGTTCATCCTTGTAAATTTTTCTTGTTTTCCCTGAGCCTGGCAACCCGTTCCGCCACCGGCGGATGGGAATAGTAGAAGCGCGCATAGAGCGGGTGAGGATGGAGATTGGCGAGGTTTTCGCAGGAGAGCTTGATAAGGGCCGTTGCCAGGGTTTCAGGCGCACCGGTCAGGGCAGAGGCAAAACAATCGGCCTCCCGTTCGTGCCTGCGGGAAAGCCAGGCGCTGAGAGGGGTGAACGGGAAGGCCGCAAGCGATCCGATGAAAGCAAGGACCACCGTCTGCGCGGCGAAAGATAACTGATGAAATCCAAGAAGGCCCGGCAGACCTCCCCATGTCAGCAACAGGAACGCTGCGTAAAAACATCCCAATCCTGCCGTCTCCACTACTGCCAGCCGCTTCCAGATGTGCCCCTTCTTCCAGTGTCCCACTTCATGAGCAAGGATCGCCAGTATCTCGCCATGGCTCATCTGCTCCAGGAGCGTATCGTACAGGACAATCCGCTTCACTCGGCCGATCCCGGTAAAGTATGCGTTGGAATGGCGGCTCCGGCGGGAGGCGTCTACCTGGAGTACCCGGCTCACGGAAAGCCCGGCTTTTTCCATGAGAACCCGGATCTCATGCTCCAGGCCTTCAGCCTGAAGGGGCTCATATTTATTGAAGAGGGGCTCTATGACATACGGAGAGACATAGATGAGAACCAGGGTAACGAGGGCGAAAAACCCCCATGCCCAGAGCCACCAGAACCGGGGTGATACCTGCACAATGGTCAAGGCGATGCCGGCCAGCAGTGCGAGCAGAAATGTGCTGATAAGCATCGATTTGGCCAGATCGGAAAGCCAGAGCCGCGGCGTTGTGGTATTGAAACCGTAGCGGTTTTCGATTCGGAATGTCGAATAGAGGCTGAAGGGGATATCAAGGAGCGCCCCTGCCAGGGAAAACGCCAGAAAAAAAACAACCCCCCCGGTGACGAAAGAGCAGCCGAGAGAAGCGATCCACCGGTCGTACATGCCGAGCAGGCCGCCAAAGAGAAAGAGAATGAGAAGGATATCATCGAGAAGCGATTCGAACAGTCCTGCCCGGCTCTGTTCGAAGGTATAGGTGCAGGTTCTGGCAAGGAGCTCGCCGTTCACGGCCCCTTCAAAACCTTCCGGCACGGCCGCGCCATACGCCTTGAGATGCCGCAGGTTCAGGGCTCGGAGAATATATCCGACGGAAGCCGTAAGGAGGTAGCAGATAAGGAGAACAAGTTTCATGGTGTGCATCATACACTATCGCGCTGCCGCACAAAAGCCAATTTAAGGGAACCGCTGTGCGGCTTTGTCCGCCACCAGCGTGTGGTTGGCATTTATCACCTGAGGGGGAGCAGACAGATAGAGGGGATGGAGAATATCTTGATAAACTCTTTGGTATCAGGGCAACGGATTCAGAAGGTACACGTCCCGACGGGGAGCCGGGATCTCGATCTTCTTGTCCCGGAAACTTTCTATTACGGCCTGGTAGATTGCAGCCTGGGCAGGAACAAAATCTTCGACCTTCACCCATGGCTTGATCGCCAAGGCGATAGATGAATCATTCAGGGCAGCTATGCCGACGACAGGAGCAGGCTCCTTTAAAACAGTGGGGTTTTGCTGCAGAATTTCATTCACTATTGAGAGTACCATGGTGAGGTCCACACTGTACGCTACTCCGGCGGTCAGATTGAGCTGACGGATGTTGCCGTAGTTGTGGAGTATCTCACCCACAATCTTCCTGTTGGGGACAATAACACGGGAATTGTCCGTATGCAGCAGAGTGGTAGAAAATAAGTCGATATCCGTTACCTGACCGTATGCCCCGAGAAGTTCAATATATTCACCGATCGTGAACGGTTTTGAAAAAATGATCGTCAGTCCGGCAACCAGGTTGCCGAGGACTCCCTGCATGGCAAGGCTTAAGCCGACACCGGCCACGCCGATCCCGGCTATGAGCGGCGTGATCTGCACCCCCATCTGGCCAAGCGCCATGATCCCTATCAATCCTATGACCAGAAGCTTAACAGCCTTGACAATGAGATTGCTGACCGGCTCGTCAAAGTCCTTTGCCTTCAGCCAGCGATGTATGAGTTTGCCGGCCCAACGGGCGACAATCACACCTATGCCCATCAGGACAATAGCGGTGAGAACCTGCATCCCGTGATCGACAAAATAGAATATTACTTTTTCTGTCAATTCCGGTGATGTAGCCCCAGCTGCCTTTTTTACCGGATTAATGTCTACCATATGGGAACAGAATATCATGGGAAGAGAAAATCGCAATGATTTGAGACCTGAATTATGCGGGCCAGCCGAATTAATTGCACATATATAACCGGGCCTGATCTCGGGGTAGCGTTCAGCGGACGCTTCCTCTCGCGAATCTTGTTGTTGGTGCATGAAGCAAGAAGGCCTGAACGGTGGAGCCGTGGCGATCAGCCGGGAAAACAGCCTGAACGGACCGAGGAAGTCAGTGGACCGTTAGTGGACCGTAGCGACAAAAAAAACCCTCCCGCGTGGTGCGCGGAAGGGCTGATTTTTTTGGGCGTCCCCAGCCGGATTTGAACCCCCGTCGCCGCCGTGAAAAGTCGGTGTCCTGGGTCGGAGGGAAAGAAATGGTGGACCGCGTTGGGATCGAACCAACGACCTGCCGATTAAGAGTCGGCTGCTCTACCAGCTGAGCTAGCGGTCCAAAGTTTTGGTGATCCCAGGGGGGCTCGAAGCCCTGTTACCGGCGTGAGAGGCCAGTGTCCTGACACCAGATGACGGGATCAATTTGCAGAGGAAGCAGGCTTCCCTGCATAAAAAAGCCCTTCAGCTATGTGCGGAAGGGCTGATTTATTTGGCGTCCCCAGCCGGATTTGAACCGGCGTCGCCGCCGTGAAAGGGCGGTGTCCTGGGCCGGGCTAGACGATGGGGACTAAAATGGTGAGCCGCGTTGGGGTCGAACCAACGACCACCTGATTAAAAGTCAGGTGCTCTACCGACTGAGCTAGCGGCTCATAATAAACAAGAAAATTTAAATATCAGATTCTCGCCCATCTGTCAAGATATTTCAACAGTTTTTTCGACTCCGCCAGTCTGAGATTAGGCAAACGGGTTCTTCAGCAGTATCGTCTCATCCCGGCGCGGGCCGACTGAAACCAGCACGATCGGACAATCGATCAGTTCCTCAAGCCGCTTCACATATTTTTGCGCCTTTTCGGGGAGGTCGGCAAAGGTCTTGGCCCCGGTGATGCCCGTATTCCACCCCGGCATCTCCTCATAGACGGGACGGCACTTCTCGAACACGTCCAGATTCGCGGGGAGTTCGTCGAGCACTTTCCCTCTATACTCATAGCCGGTGCATATCCTGATCGTATCGAATCCATCGAGAACATCGAGCTTGGTCAAGGCAACGCCGGTCAGGCCGTTGACCCGCACTGCGTATTTGAGGACGAGGGTATCGAACCATCCGCAGCGGCGCGGCCTCCCGGTCGTGGAGCCGAACTCGTGCCCGGCCTGGCGGAGCTTCTCGCCGTCGTCATCCAGCAGTTCGGTCGGGAATGGCCCGCTTCCCACCCGGGTGATATAGGCCTTCGAGATGCCGATAATTTCGTGGATGTCCCGGGGGCTCACGCCGGTCCCCGTGCAGGCGCCTCCGGCGCAGGTAGAGGATGAAGTGACGAAAGGGTACGTGCCGTGGTCTACATCCAGGAGGGTCCCCTGGGCGCCTTCGAAGAGTATCTTCTTGCCCGCCTTGATGTCCCGGTGGAGGATAAGTGTCGTATCGGCAATGAAACGGGCCAGTGTAGCCGCATACACCGTATATTCGTCGTAGATCTCCTCGAAGGTAAAGGGCTTTTCCCCCAGGAGCTTTTCCAGGATGACATTCTTCTCTTCCAGGTTTTCCCGGAGTTTACGGGCAAACAGCTCTTTGTCCACCAGGTCCATGAGGCGGATACCGCGCCGGCCAATCTTGTCTTCATAGGCGGGGCCGATGCCGCGGCCGGTGGTGCCGATTTTTTTCTCGCCGCTTTTCGCCTCACGGGCAATGTCGATCCGTTTATGGTACGGCATGATAATGTGGAGAGACTCGGAGAGGAGCAGGCAGCCATCGTCCTGCAGGCGCCCTTTGGCCTTCAGGTTGGTAATCTCCCGGATAAACACCTCCGGGTCGAGCACCACGCCGTTGCCGATGATGCACCGTTTGCCCTGGTGCAGAACCCCCGACGGGATGAGATGCAGGATCACTTTCTCATCGCCCACCACCAGGGTATGGCCGGCATTGTTGCCACCCTGGTAGCGGACCACATCATCCGCATGCTCGGTGTAGATATCGACAACCTTCCCCTTCCCTTCGTCGCCCCACTGGGCGCCCACCACAACTACGTTTGCCATCAGTAATTTCTCCTTGCTAAGACTCGAAATCGAGGGCGAATTTTTCCCCGAACAGTTCATTTTTCTTTATTTTCATGCCGCCGCCATCAGCGACCCGGACAATATAGACCTCATCGTCCGCGCAATAATTACCGCCAATCACCATCATATGGAGGATGTTCATCCGCTTGGCGTACGCGAGGGAATGAGCGAAGTCTCTCCGGATTATGTCCCGCGCCGTGGTATATCCCTTGTTGCGAAGGCACTGCGCGATCTCGAGCACTTCGCGGCGGTCCGCCCTGAGATTGAAGAGCAGGAAGTCCCTGGTTGTGCTGGCTTCCACGTCGGGCCGCCGCTCCAGGGCGGAGAGGAGTGCGAGGATATTGAAGGCAAACCCTGTGGCGGGCGCGGGGAATCCGTAGTTCGCCGTCAGGTCGTCGTATCTGCCGCCGCCGCAGACCGGCTCGCCCAGACCTCCGACGAACCCTTCGAAGGTCAGACCGGTATGGTAATTGAGCCCCCGTATCTCCCCGAGGTCAATGGTCAGATATTCGGAAACCCCGTAGATATCGAGGATATCGAGCACCTGGGCAATATTGTCGAGCGCCCTCTTCGAGCGGTCATTGCCGACGACCCGCGCCGCTTCCACCAGGATCTCCCGCCCCCCGAAGAGGCGGGGGAGCGCGGCGATCTCCTCCTTGACGGTATCCGCAACCGCTTCCGTTCCCAGGGTTTCCCTGACCGCGGTGCTGTCCTTTTTGGCTATCGCCTGCTGGAGGGTCTTTTCCCCGCGGACAGAGAGCCCTGCCGCAGCCATGATGCCGCGGAAAAATTCGACCTGACCGAGATCGACCTTGAAATCGCCGAGCCCGAGTCCCTGCATGGCTTCAACGGCCATGGCAACCATCTCCGCATCCGCCTCGGGGGAATCGAGCCCGATCAGCTCGACGCCGGCCTGAAAAACCTCGCGGCTCCGGCCCGACTGGATCTCCGTGTGGCGGAGCACCCTGCCGTTGTAATAGAGACGGTGCGGCAGGGGGTACCCCTGCATGCGGGTCGCCACGACCCGGGCGACCTGCGGCGTTATATCGGGCGGAACGGCAAGGAGCCGGCCGGTCTGGCGGTCATCGAAGCGGAACGTCCTCTCCTTGAGGTCATCCCCCATCCCGAGGGCCAGGACATCCTGGTATTCAAGCAGCGGGGTGATAATCCTCCGGAAGCCCCAAAGTTCGAAAACCCGACTGATTTTTCCTTCTATATAGCCGATCTTGTCGGCTTTTTCGGGGAGAAAATCGGCGACCCCCTTGGGCAGGGGAGCCTCTATTCCTCTGGAGCTGATCACGTGGTTAATTCTCCGGTGCACAGGGCTGGTTGCAGGCAGGCGAAAAGCGGCTCAAATCCTAACAGTATGGCGCACTAATGTCAACGGTTAAATCCCGGCCGACCCCCTCCCCGCAACCATGCAGCCAAGACCTGCCGCAAAAAAAAGGAGCCCCGTGCGGGGCTCCCGAAGTGCTCATAAGGAATCTTCAGATTAGAAGAAGTAGTAGAGAGCCAGGCGGATGGTGTTGTCGCTGCCGTTAGCGGTCCCACCGAGGTTACTGGGAGCTGCAACACTAGTATTTCTGCCATACTGGGTGTTCTGGTTCTCGTACTCGGCGGCAACCCTGACCGCGGCGTTCAGGTCATAGGCGACGTTGGCGTAGAGCAGGGAGTTGGACTTCTCAAAGTTAGCAGTAGATGCAGCTGCAGTAGGAGCTGTAAAGCTGCCATAGTTGTAGGCGTTCCTTCTCTGGTAGCCGGCAGTGATCCCGAGGTCCTGGGTCGGATAGAAGATGGCCTGACCGGCGATGCCGTAGCCTTTCGCACCGCTCCGGTCGCCCCGCACGGTTGTCGTACCAGCCCGGCCGTTTGCAGCAAATGCATTGCCGGTGGCGCCGTTGAAGAGCATGTTGTACGCCATGTAGGCCTGGGCTTCAAACGACATGGTCATGGCGCGGTTCTTGCCGTCTCTGGATCCGATGACCGGCACGAAGGCGTAGACACCGTAACCATAGGAGTCGACTGCCTGGTTATTGCCGGCGACGCCGGGGAGTCCGACCTTCTCGCTGCCGATCAGGCCGAAGCCGCCGAGGGTGAGGCCGTTCATGGCCATCCCGTAGTAACCGGGGGCTTTGCCGAGGACGTTGCTCATGAACATCGCCTGGGCTGCTACGTTCACCACGGTGCCCCAGGTGTCAGTAACGGTACCGGCGTTGGTGTTGCTGTCCTGGACGGGGTTCTGGACGCCGAGAACCAGTTTCAGGGAGTTGTTGTCGCTGAAGGGGATCTTCTGGGTCAATCTGAGCTGCGGTACGCGCGGTTGGTTGGGGTTGCCGGTAGCCGCGCCGGTACGGAAGTCGACGGTGTTGGCAAGCATCGGGCCGAAGATGTCCTGGGTCTGGCCGAAGAGCACCTGGGTGGTGGCCCAGTCGAGAGCACCGTAAGCATGGCGCATCCGCAGGACAGCATTCTGATTTTCGGTAGCAGCGTTACCGGAAGTACCGTAGAAGTCAGCCTCGATCAGGGCGCTGGTCTTGGCGCCGAGGAAAGTCGGGCCGGCCACCTTGAACCAGAGGCGGGACTGTTTGGCGGTTAAAATGGACTGGTCTTCCCTGCCGGCGAAGGAGCTTGACTTGGGAATCGTGCCGTTGGGAAGCAGAGCGCCGTTGGAGCCCAGGTTCACCGAGTTGTAGGCATAGTCGAGCTTGACATAGCCACCGATGGTCAGGTCGAACTTGCTCTTGACCGGGCTGGACATTGCTCCGTAGATGCCGGGGGCAACTTCACAGGACGGCTGGTAGTCACAATTGAACGTCGGGGCATCAGCTGCCAGGGCGGAAGTCGCCAGCAGCATCGATGCGGCAATCAAACCTAATACTTTTTTCATTTTGCTACCTCCCTCATTGTCATGAATTAAAACTGCAAATAGAATTCAGCGTTCACTTCCAACCGGATGTGTGCTGCTCACCTCCTTTCGTGAGATAGTATGCGAAACGGGTAGTGCTGCAAAAAAACTTTCACCTGCGTGCTCTGTGACACGTGACACGTCATAACTAATCAGCAGAAACCACGTCGGAAGCTTCAATCCCCTGCCCATCCTTGATCGCGCAGAATGCCGCGTTGGGGCCGACAAAACCGTCCACTTCGATAACCCCGATCTTGCTTCCCGGGGCGAAACCGAGCCCCTTCATAAATTTGCCGCTGCGGTAAACCTTGAGAGACTGGCCGGTCCTGAGGCCGGTTTCCTTGCCGGCCGTGATATAAGCCCTGTTGCCGTTCACCGCCGATATCCTGGAATACCAGGGGAGGAAGGGAACCAGCTCTTTCACCCTGGTCGTAATTCCGGCAAGCGCCTCGGCAATGGCAGCGTCTCTGGCCGACTGGTCCGTTTCCGTATAGGAGGGGATAGCGACGTCAAAATTGCGCAGCAGGCCGCCACCCATGGTATCGTAGACTTCGGCCGTAACGGTTTTGCCGGGAGCAAGGCCGGCGGCGCTCACAAAGATTACCTCGTTGACGTTGTATTCCTGTTGGAGACGCGCGGCGAAGCCGCCTTTCCCTTCCGGACTGCTTAACGTCGCGGATTGGGCAAGGAACATGGCCTGGGCCGGGTCCGCCACGAGCACAATTCCGGAACGGCGCAACTGCTCCTGAAGGGCCTGCAGCAAGCCGTTCTGGCCGATTTCAAGTACTACTATCCGGTGCTTGAGCACCACGGGAGCGGCCGGTGCCGGTGCTGCCGGAGCAATTCCGGCGGTCGGCTTCTGTTGGATGGCTATATTTGTCTGGGGCTGCGGTGAAGGCTGCTGGGCATTTTTGGAGGGGAAGGCTTTGTCATACCCTTTTTTTACGAGTTCTTTACCGCGGAGGGGGCCGCTCTCCACATACCTCCGGGGGACCCAGATCTTTTCCGGCTGGTCAGCGCTCATGGTGAAAGCGGGATTCGGTATTTCGATGAATTCTTCGCTGGACGGCGAGACAGGGGCAGCCGGCTGCCGGCCGGCACAGGCGGCGAGGATCAGGTAACAGGAGAGGACGAGAGCTTTACCTAACCGCATGGAGTAACTCCTTGACAGGGATGCTGACTGATACAATAAACCCTCCGATATCGGAAATTAAACATCAGGACAGAGAAGTTTCATGTTGTTCAGCGAAGTGATACCAGGACCTCGTAACTTTTGCCGATCTTCCGGCTGCGAATTTTCCGGCAAACCCCGTTAGGAAGGCCGGGCCTGCTCCGGTCATTACGCCCGGGACAGGCCGTTGCACGACCTGCGCGCGTGGAAATGGTGTTTTAAAAATTAATGACTAATATATTTTTTTTCAAACAAAAGTCAAGCATAAAATGCTGTTCCGCGCCATTAATTACCACTAATCGTGCGATAATGCAAGTATTTTCGGTCTGTCCCCCTTCCCCGTATCCAACAATCTACCTGTTATAGCAGATGCTCGCCCTCAGTGGTCAGCCTGGCATATTTCGGTCAAGACCCCCCCGCTGCTCTTGGGATGAATGAAGGCGATACGCGTGCCATGCGCCCCATTGCGCGGGGATCTGTCGATCATACGGGCCCCCTCCTGCTCCAGCCGGGCGATGGCGTGCCCGATATCCTCCACTTCATATGCCAGGTGATGAATGCCGGGGCCATTCTTCTCCAGAAATCGGGCAACGGGGCTTTCCGGGTCGGTTGGTTCGAGCAGCTCGATGTTGGATTCGCCGATCTGCAGCATGGCAACCTTCACCTTCTGTTCGGCCACTTCCTCAATGCCCCGAAAGACCATGCCGAGAGTATCGCGGTAAAATGACAGCGCTGCGTCAAGGGAATGCACGGCAATCCCGATGTGACTGATTTTTTTGAGCATAGTTAACTCCGCAAGACGTAAGATGTGAGATTACAGCACCACCGTCTCCCGGTGCTTGCCGAATACCTCCCGGAAGACATCGGCAATCTCGCCGAGGGTAGCATAGCTCTTGACGGCTGCCAGGATATGGGGCATGAGGTTATCGCTTCCCCTGGCGGCCATTTCAAGGCTTTCAAGAGCATTCCGTACCGTTGCTCCATCCCGTTTCGCTTTCATGTCGGCCAGGCTCTTCTTCTGACTCCGTTCCACTTCCTCCTTGACCCTGAGGAGACCTGTCGGGGGAGGCTCTTCAACCGTGAACTTGTTGACGCCGACAATTACCAGGTCCGAGGTCTCGATGGACCTCTGGTAGGCATATGCCGAATCCTGTATCTCTTTCTGCTGGAAACCCCGGGAAATGGCTTCCGCCGCCCCGCCGAGCTTGTCGATCTTGTCGATATAGTCGAAGGCCGCCTTTTCAATCTGGTCGGTCAGAGACTCGACGAGAAAGCTCCCTGCAAGGGGATCGATGGAATCAGCAACCCCCGATTCATAGGCGAGAACCTGCTGGGTGCGGAGCGCTATGCGTACCGAGTCTTCGGTGGGAAGGGCCAGGGCCTCGTCCCGGGAATTGGTATGGAGCGACTGGGTCCCGCCGAGAACTGCGGAGAGTGCCTGGATGGTGACGCGCATGATATTGTTGTCCGGCTGCTGGGCGGTCAGGGTACAGCCGGCGGTCTGGGTATGGAAACGGAGCATCAGAGAACGGGGATCCTTCGCATTGAATCGTTCCCTCATGATCCTGGCCCACATGCGGCGGGCGGCCCGGAATTTGGCAACCTCCTCGAGGAGGTTGTTGTGGGCATTGAAGAAAAAAGCGAGGCGAGGCGCGAAATCGTCCACTTCGAGGCCCGCCTTTATCGCGGCTTCCACGTAGGCGATGCCGTCGGCAAGGGTGAATGCGACTTCCTGTACCGCGCTGGAGCCGGCCTCGCGAATGTGGTAGCCGGAAATGGAGATGGTGTTCCACTTTGGAACATTGTCCTTGCAGTAGGCAAAGATGTCGGTGATGATCCGCATCGACTCTTTGGGAGGATAAATGTAGGTGCCCCGGGCCATGTACTCCTTGAGGATGTCGTTCTGGATGGTGCCGGACACCTGGTCGGCCGCTACCCCCTGCTTCTCGGCAACGGCAATATACATTGCGAGGAGGATGGCCGCCGTGGAATTGATGGTCATGGAAGTGGAGACCTTGTCGAGCGGGATGCCGTCGAACAGTATCTCCATGTCGGCCAGCGAGTCGATGGCAACGCCGACTTTCCCCACTTCCCCCTGGCTCATGGCATGGTCGGAGTCATAGCCCATCTGGGTGGGGAGATCGAAGGCAACGGACAGCCCGGTCTGGCCGGCGGAAAGAAGGTATTTGTAACGCTCGTTGGACTCCTTCGCGGTGCCGAACCCCGCATACTGCCGCATGGTCCAGAACCGGCCGCGGTACATGGTCGGCTGCACACCGCGCGTAAAAGGGTACTGGCCGGGAAAGCCGAGGCTTTCTTCGTAACCGGGATAGTCAAAATCCGGGGTGAAGCAGCGCTCCAGCTCTATATTGGACGTTGTCCTGAACTCCGCCTTCTGCTCGGGAGACCTGGCAATATTCTTGGCAACGGTTTTTTCCTGCCACACTTTCTTCTCTTCGGATACGCTCATGATACTCTCCTGATTCTTGGTAAAATGGATGTTGTTTAAACAACTAACCCCGTCTTTTTCAGGCGGGGTCAGTCGGTAATGCGAGGGACTAGTAGTCAGGTTTCAAGAGCCGGCAAGACATTCTTCCGCGTTCCGCATTCTGACTTCTAAAGAACCGCCTTCAGGTACTCTGTTGTCCGTTCACGCTTTTCGCGTTCAATCTCTTCGGGATTCACCTCCACAAATATTTCATCCGGAGTAACCTTGAAAAGCGGCTGCCCTTTCTGGACAATCGTTCCGTCGCCACCCTGGATGAGAATTTTGTCGATGGTTCCGGAAAACTGGGCGTTGATCTTGTTGAACATCTTCATGACTTCGATGATATAGAGCGGCTGCCCCTTAACGAAATGCATCCCTTCGTGAACGAAGGGGGGCATCCCTGGAGCTTCCTGGGCATAGTACATGCCGCCGCACAAGGCCACTACCTCATCGGCCTTGGTTGACGGGGGCGGCACCAGGATCTTTTTCAGCCTCGTCTGCAGGTCCGGATCGGACAGGTGTCCGGGGATGGTGACTTCCAGGTCTTCCTCGACGCGGAAATCCCAGTATTTAATGTTATCGGCAATCCTGAACAGCATGCTGAGCAGTTCGATGCCTGCCTCGAAACCGACATGCGCCGAGCAGATCTGCTCCCACATTTCAGCACTGTAACCGCCCTGGGGTTTTTCCTTCTGCAGGACTTCGTTCAGCTTGAAGTAATCTTCTTTTTTCAGCTTGAACTTCTCGCTCAGGGTGCTGTAAAAGCGGAGCGCCTTCTGGAGCAGTTCGTTATCGTGGCTCCAGATCACTTCGGCGGCAGGGACGCCCGGCCGGTAGGACATGTTCAGGTAATCGTAGGTTTCATCGAGAATCATCAGCGGATTCCTGAGCCAGACTACCTTGCCGTTGTCGATGCGAAAGTTTTTCCTGTTGAGGGAAAGCCAGCCGGAGAGCAGGTGCGGATCATCGAGGAGCCGCTCCATGGGGCGGGTCACCAGGGTACCTTTGCGATCGAGTATCGCAGACATGGTCTTGGCGACCTGGGTATCGCCGGGGAACTGTTCAGCCATGCGCTTGGCATAATGCTTCTTCATCTGAAGGAAGGCGAAGACCGGATCGATCTTGGCGGCTTCCTCTTTCAGCAGGCCGATCATGGTAAGGTAGGGGACCACGAAACGGGTCGTCGGCTTGGCCATGACATTCTGGCCGATGAACCAGTTGACCAGCCCGTAATGGAATTCCAGGTTGGTGGCCAGGTCGGTGCCGCGCAGGCTGGTGTGGCCCAGAACTTTGGACATCTGAAGGTAGCTGTCGAGACGGTCCTCTCCCTTGGTAAGGAGCAGGGCGATATTGGAATCGTAGGCCCCGGCCACCTTGTAGCGCATAAACATGCCGGAGTCGGGATTGACCATGCAGATACCCTGGTCATCCCGGATTTCACCCGTGATCGGTTTTGACCAGTAGCGGATCATCCCCCCGGCGTGCGGCGAGAGCGAAGCATCGGTAGCATTCAGGCGCGCTTCGACCGAGGCGGCGAAGCGGGGAATACGCTCCGGCTTGGGGAGGAGTTCCTTGTGCCGCGCCAGCAGTGCCATGGCTTCGACCAGGGACTCGACGACGAAAGAGTCGTTCTTGTCCTTCGGGTTGGTGAACTTCAGGCTGTAGCAGAGTTCCGTGACCCGGTGCTCGACCTGGATCCTGGTGTTTACTTCCATGAAGTAGTGACGGTCACGGTCGACAATGCATTCGAAGGTCGAGGCGGAGTCGAGGCCGACCGCCTTGCCGAACCTTTCGGATTGCTCTTCCATCCTTTTCAGGACCTTCAGGTCGCTCTCCAGGGCCTTGGCTTCAGCCTTCTTGCCGGCGGCCCGGGCGCTGACGATTGCCGCCGCCAGGCCTTCCTGGGTCACGGATACTTCCAGGAGCTTCTGCTCGTGCATCTGCAGGGAGCAGTCTCTGCCTCCCAGGGCTATGCACCATTTCCCGTTGCCCAACAGCTGGATTTCGTTGTGACGGGTCTGCTCGATATTGAGTTCGATAAGGACGTTCTTGTTGTCCCCCACACCGTTAGCCTTGACCTCGTTGAGGACCTCCCGCACCATGCCCGGCGCTTCTGCGGCGGCCTTTTCGATCAGCCTGGCATCGGCGTTTTTGGCGGTCAAGAGCGACGCGCCCAGAAGCCGCTGCCCCTTGCCGCCGCCGCCGCCGATCGCCTTGAGGCGGAACCTGCTTTGAGGGTACTTTTTGAACAGCTCGGCGACTTCGGCCTGGACCTGCTTGCAGAGCTCTTCGATGGAGAACAGGTCGATCCCCTTCGCATACGAAGCGAACAGGATATGGTCTGCCAGAGATTCCAGGGAGACCTTCGGGTCTTTGAGCACCTTTTCGTCGCAGGAGAGACCTTCGGCCTTGACCAGCGCCAGCAGCTTGTCACGGGTGGGGTGCTTCCTGAGCAGCGTGCGGGCGGTCACGTTGTCGATACCCGGGGTAACGCTGACGTCCACATTCAAGGCGGTCCGCTTGGCTTCGTCTTTCTTCCCCGCACTGGCCTGGGTCGCCGCGCAGGGACCGATGAACTTGAGCCCGGCTTTTTCGATGGCGGCAACGAACTCCTCGTCTTCGGCCATAAAGCCGTAACCGGCGAAGATCGAATCGTAGCCGTTGTCCCTGGCAATCCGGATGATCTGGTTGATACGCTCGATCCGCTCTTCCTTGCTCGCACCGGAGTAATCGGGCACGCGATGCACCCGCCGGGAATCGGTCAACTGGCGCAGTTCGGGGGCCAGGGCATTGGGATAGACAATGGAGTCCTTTTCAGAGAGAAGAATCCCGAAATGGGTTATTCCCATCTCCCCGTAGACATCCATCGCCTCTTTCCTGATCGGGCCGCGACAGACGATGAGCGGCTTCAGGTCCTCGCAGGAAAAGGAACGCACCCACGCAGAGGATGCCTGGCCCAGGCGGCGATCCCTGTGAACCAGGGGGTTGTTCATGTAGTAATCAGTCATCGGTCTCTATCTCCAATCTAAATCACTGGTTAGTGGTCATCGATTTAATGGAACTCGCGCTGCACCCCACCCATAGGTGAGGCTTTGTAATGCCTGAGGAGAAAGTTCATGTTTTCGCCAAGAACCTTGCGCAGGTCGGTGGGCATGACGATCGAGGAGATAGAGCCGAGGCTGAGACCCTCTTTCGGATTCATCAGTTCTTTTTCGTAGCGCAGGTTGAGTGCGGCCTCCTGAACCTTCAACCACTCGGCCGTTTCTTTCTCGGCGTCCCTCTTGGCCTCGTCGCCACTCATCCCGGCCGCGACCCGTTCCTGGGTCCCCTGTTTGATCCGCTCGGGGACGGCACTGCGCATCTTGCGCATTTCGTCCTTGTAGACGAATTCCTTGCCGGCCGGACCCATGACGGCCAGGCGGGTAGTCGGCAGGGCCAGGACCAGGTCGGCTCCGGTCGGGTAGTTGTTGTAGGAGGCGTAGGCACCTCCGTAGGCATTGCGGAGAATCAAAAGGATGCGCGGAGTTCTCACGTCAACGATGGAATCGAGCATGGTCCGGCCGGCCTGGACGATGCCGCGGGCTTCCTGCTCACGCCCCGGCAGGAAGCCGGTAGTGTCTTCCATGAAGATGATCGGAATGTTGTAGATATTGCAGAAACGGACGAAACGGGCAATTTTCACGGCCGAATCGCAATCGATCTGGCCGGAGGAGACCGCCGAGTTATTGGCGACAAAGCCGACTGCGTTCCCGCCCAGGCGGCCGAAGGCAGTGATGACTTCGCGTGCCCGCTCCGGCTGCAGCTCAAAATAGTCGCCGTGATCGCAGATCTGCTGGATGACGATCGATACATCGAACGGCGTGTTGAAGCCGGTGGGGGAATTGAAGGCCTTTTTCAGCAGGGTATTGATCTCCCAGGTCTTCCGGTCGAGCGGGTCGCTCGTCTCCTGGTAAGGGGGCGCGATGCTGTTGTTGTCGGGGACATAACTCAAGAGCCGCACCGCTGTCCGCAGGGCGGCGACCTCATCGGCGACGGTAAGATCGGCAACGCCCGACTGGCCGTGAACCTTGGGCCCACCCAGCTCTTCGGGGGTAATGTCTTCACCAAGGACCGACTTGACCACGCCCGGTCCGGTCAGGCCGAAGAAGGTGTCGTTGGGTTGTATCACGAAGCTCCCCTGGCGGGGGAGGTAGCTCCCCCCCCCGGCGTTGAAGCCGAACATGCACATGACGCTGGGGACAACTCCGCTGATTTTCCGCAGGGCGGTAAAGGCTTCGGCATACCCGTCGAGGCCCCCCACCCCCGCCGGGACAAAGGCGCCGGCGCTGTCGTTCATGCCGATCAGGGGAATCCCCTTCTCGCCGGCCATATAGAAGAGCCGGGCCAGCTTGTTGCCGTTGGTGGCATCGATGGACCCGGCGCGCACCGTAAAATCATGCCCGTACAGGGCCACATCACGGCCGCCTATGTTGATAATGGCGGTGACCAGGGACGCCCCGTCAAGGTTCTTGCCCCAGTTCTGGTACAGAACGTTGGGAGCCTTATCGGTGAGAACGCGGATCCTCTCCCAGACGGTCATCCGCTTCTTGAAGTGCTGTTTTTCGATCTGATCGATGCTGACTGACTTGATGGGACGCTGAATCAGGTCGTAGCCTTCTTTCATCGCCTCTTCATAGCCGCCCGTCACACGGGAAATTTCGCCCGGGATGTTAAATTCGACTTTTTCGGGTGGATCAAACGGATTTTTCAGTAAAGGTTTATTCGCTTTCATGGACATCTCCACCATCCTTCCGGTAATTAGAATTTTTCAGCTGCACCTGTTTTCCCTCAAAGCACATTACCGTCCTACCGTTGGTATTAAATGAACCGTAATCTTGGACTCAATCAATGGAGCCAGCTTCACTGTTTCTATGGACAAAGCGCGCAAGGGCGGGAGCTCGGAAGGAAATCTTGGACTTCACAACTTCCCGCCTTCCGCGCATCCGCCTTACCGTGTTACCACCGCCAGGACTTTAACTTCAGAGCCGTCTTTGGAGAGGAGCCGGTGTTTCAGTGACGAATCAAAATAGACGCAATCCCCTTCATCAAGAAGAATCCGCTCGTCGTCGAGCAATAGTTCGGCGGAACCGCTCATGACAAAGAGAAATTCCTCCCCGTCGTGACTGTAGGTATTCTCCTCGGCGACTTTTTCCGTAACGGTCAGGAGAAACGGCTCCATCTTCTTGTTCTGCTTGCGGAAGGAGAGTGACTCGTAGGAATAGCCCTGGCTGGTTCCCGACCGGGAAATGACCCGGGGGATCATCTTTCGTTCCCCCTTGCGCACTACCTCATACCGGTATTCTTCCTCGTCCTCGGTAAAAAACAGGCCTATCTTGACGTCAAAAAACTTGGCGATCTTGGAAAGAGTGGCAATCGGTGGAGAAACGTTATTGTTCTCGATCTGGGAGATCAGTGCCGGAGAAAATCCTGTCTCTTTCGCCACTGCCTGGAGTGTCATTTTTTTTGACAGGCGGAGCTTCTTGATCTTGGCACCGATGTTGTAATCGGACATAAACATGACCCCGTTAAACAAAAAATAGAACTGGTTTTTATTTTCTGGAATACATAAACAATTTGCCTTCTAATGTCAATAAAATAATTTTATTTAACTTAAAATTTTTTTTTACTTAAACTAAAAAAATATCCACCAAAATGGAATTATCATCTCGGAATACGGGGGGGATTACGGCAGGGGAAAAGGCTTGGATTAGCTTGTTCAAATATCAACTAGAACGCTTTATCATGGCATGAGATATTTCTTATATTTAATCCAGGTTAAAAAAATGATACTTCTCCTGGATTAATCGTCAAGTTTTAGAGACTTGGCGGATCTTCCGTGCCAGGATCTCCAGCGTGTGCATGACCCTGGTCTTCGCCCCCTGCTGCTTCAGGCCATCCGCCAGTTGCATCATGCAGCCGGGACAGCCGGTCACCACGGCATCAGCCCCGGTCCTGACGATAGCAGCCGCTTTCGGCGCATTGATATGCAGGGAAGTATCGTAATGATAGACGTTGAAGGTCCCCCCAAGACCGCAGCACTTGTCGGCCCCTTCCATCTCGGTCAACCGCACCCCCGGCGCCGCCTGGAGGAGCTCCCGCGGCTGCCGGATGATGGCCCTGGTCCGGAGGTGGCACGGGTCGTGGTAGGTAATGTGCAAAGCCCCGCCCGTCCCGGTCTCTTCCGGATTGAGGCCGAGCTTCTGGAGGAGGACTGAGGCATCCACGGTCTTGGCGGCGAGAGCCTGGCAGCGCGCCAGCAATTCAGGATGCTTTCTGCCGACAACGGCGGGATAGAACTTATGGAGCGCACCGCCGCAGGTCGCGCAGGCAGTCATGATATAGTCGGCATCGTACTTTTCGAGGGCCGCCAGGTTTTTTTCGGCCAGTTCCCGAACAGTGGCCAGGTCCCCCCCGGACATTCCCGGCAGGCCGCAGCACTGCTGGTCCTTCGGAATGATCACCGTGCACCCCAGGTGCCGGAAGAGGGCGAGCGCCGCCTCCCCCACCTCGGTGTAGACGAAGTTCGTCATGCAGCCGACGAAGTAGACGATGCGGGGTTTCCCCGGCTCTCCCGGGATCACCTCCGGGTGGCGGTCCATGAACGGCTTCCTGGCGATCGGGGGGATATGCCGCTTCCCTCCCACGAAGGGGAGCGGAAAGCGGAGACGCAGTCCTGACGTGGCCGGCACCTTGCGGAAAAAGAGGGGCCCCAGGATGGTGGCCGCCGCGGCACCGAAACTCATCAGTTTCCGGTTCCTGATGACGCGCCCCACGGCTTTGTGAAAGGTGGTCAAGCCGCGCTGCTGCGCCAGCGCCTCGCGGGCGAAGATGACGATCTCGTCGGTCGGCACGTCATTGGGGCACTTCTCCACGCAGCTCCCGCAGAGGAGACATTTGGACATGGCCAGATAGGTCTGGTCATCCAGGGTGATGTCCCCCTTCAGCAGGTGCTGGGCCAGGGCCACCTTGCCGCGGGCCACCGCCGGCTCCCTCTGGAGGGCGGCAAAGGCCGGGCAGTGGGCGCGGCAGGCGCCGCACTTGACGCATTTCTTCAGCTCATTTTCCACGTGTTTGAGTGCTTCTGTATGTTGGATTTTCTTTTGCACGAATTGCCTTATCTAATAGATGGACAGGACCGTCGATTTTTAGCAAGGTCAAGGCGACCTAGGGATGCCGCGGAGGCGTAGTACCCACGGGCATAAACAGCGCTACGCCGCACAAGAGCATCCTGAAGGTCAACGCCGAGATTGCGGAAAAGCGGCGGGCCGCTAAGCCGGAAACATTTTGCCCGGATTCAGTATATTGTTCGGGTCCAGAGCCTTCTTGATCGCCTGCATCGCCGCGATCTGTTCCGGTTTCATCTCCAGCGGGATGTAGGGCTGCTTGGCCAGGCCGACGCCATGCTCTCCCGACATGGTGCCCCCCAGGTCGAGGGCCGCCTGGAAAACCTCTTTGATCGCTGCATGGGCCTTTTCCTCCATCCCCGGGATTTCCCTGTCGATCATGACATTGACGTGGATGTTGCCGTCGCCGGCATGGCCGAAGTTGACGATCGGGATGTCGTACTTCTGCCTGATCGTGTCGATCCGGCGGATGACATCCGGCACCCGGCTTCTCGGCACGACGATGTCTTCGTTGTATTTGTCCGGGTTCACGTCCCGCAGCGACGGGGAGACCAGCCGGCGCACCTTCCAGATCTGCTCCGATTCGGCGGCGTCCTTCGCCACCTTGAACTCCAGGAGCCCGAGCGGTTTGATCAGTTCATGGATCAGGTTCGCCTGCTTCTCTATGAGGTCTTTGTCGCCATCCACTTCGATAATGAGTACCGCCCGCCCGGCAGCGGGAAGGCCGAGGTTGAAGCGCCGGTCCACACACTGGAGGGTGGCGTGGTCCATGAACTCAAGGGTGGTGGGAATAATCTTCCCCTTGATGATGGTGGAAACCGCCGTCGCCGCACCGTCGATGGAATCGAAGATGGTAAGCATGGTCTTGCGGGCCTCGGGATAGGGAAGCAGCTTGAGGATGATCTTCGTGATGACGCCGAGGGTCCCTTCCGAACCGCACATGAGCTTGGTCAGATCGTAGCCGACCACCCCCTTGTAGGTTTCGCCGCCGGTCCGGATGACCGCCCCGGTGGGAAGCACCACCTCCAGCCCCATGACGAAGTCCTTGGTGACGCCGTACTTGACCGCCCGCGGCCCACCGGCGCACTCGGCCACATTGCCGCCGAGGGTGGAGAACTTCAGGGAGGCCGGGTCCGGCGGGTAAAAGAGACCGATCTTTTCCACGGCGTCCTGGAACTGTTCGGTCACCACGCCCGGCTCCACTTCGGCAATCAGGTTTTCGCTGTCGATCCGGAGAATCCGGTTCATCCGGGTAGTGACAAGGACGATGCCCCCCCCTTTCGGGAGGCTGCCGCCGGAAAAGCCGCTCCCTGCGCCGCGGGGGAATACCGGGAACTGCTCGGCATTGGCAAGCTTGAGTATCTGCGCTACTTCATCGGCATTGGCCGGGTGGACCACCGCATCCGGCAGGAACTCCATCTGGGTGGCATCGTAGGAGTAGCAGAGGAGGTCCTGCCGCTCCGTGGCGATGTTGTCGGGACCGACAATTCTTTTTAACTCTTCAATGATACGGCGATCAATCATAAACGAGTTCCTTTACAAAACCGTTATTAACAGGGATATACAGGATGTTCAGGATTAGACCATCACTTCTCGCGTGGCAGTCAGGCCCCATGTAAGGTTGTTGATATGATTTTTATGATACTCACTCTACGTCCTCAGGAGTTCAGACCTTTTCAGATTTGACGGTTCATTATCCTGATTATCCTGAATACCCATGTTAAACAATGTTTTCTTTGCTTTTGAAAACCGGTAATACCGTCCCCCCCTGGGGAATAACGTACGCTGTGTAGTCTTCCGGCAACAGGCCCTCCGCCAGCGCAAGCGCCCCGTCCAAAGTCTCTGCCGGCAGCATCCCCATGGTCTTCACCTCTTCCGCCGGCAGGGCGGAAACCAGGATGACCCGGAAGCGCTGCGCCTTGAGAAAGGCGGAATAGGCAGTCTGGCCGTTGATCTCGTAGGAGCGGCG
>JBGPCQ010000013.1:0-34237 GCA_041481895.1 Geobacteraceae bacterium
CATTCAGCCCAGGCAGATCAGAGAATTCCTGGGTGTCCGGAAATTCAAATTCGGCTCGGCTGAAAGTGAAAATGCAATCGGGATGGTCACCGGCCTTGCCTGGACTGAAGTCGGAGGAGAACTTCTGTGTATCGAAGTTGCCGTCCTGCCGGGTAAGGGGAAGTTGACGATTACCGGCAAGCTGGGAGAAGTAATGCAGGAATCCGCACAAGCCGCGATGACGTATGTTCGTTCGAGGGCCCAGATCCTGGGTTTGCAGAGGAACTTTTATCAAAATGTCGATATCCATATTCACGTGCCCGAGGGAGCGATACCGAAAGATGGCCCTTCAGCTGGAATAACCATGGCAACTGCTATTATTTCCGCACTTACCGGAAGGCCGGTGCGCAGGGATATAGCAATGACAGGGGAAATAACCCTCCGGGGAAGGGTACTCCCCATCGGCGGGCTCAAGGAAAAACTGCTGGCTGCCCGCCGTGGAGATATTAAGAGAGTCATTATCCCCAAGGAAAACGAGAAAGATCTTCTCGAAATTCCTAAAGAGTTAACCGGTGGCATGATTGTCAAACCGGTAACCCATATGGATGAAGTCATTTCTCTTGCCCTTCTCGATAAATCAGGCGCAGTGCTTCCTGCCCAGGGTATTGTTGTCGAGAATTCTGCCCCTCTGTCCGAGGATATCGTGACAGCCCATTGAATGAATCTGTATGAATAAATTATCTTGACACTTTAAGCGCTGCTCTGGTATAAACACACTTCTTTGAAGTATTTTGGGTTTTCATACGGAGGTGGGATGTGACCAAGTCGGAATTAGTGAGCGCTGTGGCGGAAAATACCGGATTGACCAAGGTTGCTTCTGAGAAAACGGTTAAAGCCATAATTGAGTCGGTAACCGCCTGCCTGAAAAAAGGTGACAAATTGACCCTGGTCGGTTTCGGCACCTTCAGCACCACCAAGCGTGGGGCAAGAAAAGGACAGAATCCGCAAACCGGTAAAAAAATCAGCATTCCTGCCACGGTTTCTCCCAAATTCAAGGCTGGCAAGGTTTTGAAGGATTCGCTGAACGCAGGCAAGAAGAAATAGTCGTTCTACTGGGGTCGTAGTTAAGTCGGTTATAACGCCGGCCTGTCACGCCGGAGGCCGCGGGTTCGAGTCCCGTCGACCCCGCCATTTTCGGGCGAATAGCTCAGCTGGGAGAGCGCCAGCCTTACAAGCTGGATGTCACAGGTTCGATCCCTGTTTCGCCCACCATAGTATGTAGGGAGATTCCGCGTCGTTTCTTATAATGGATGTGCAGTTCTGGGGTCGTAGTTAAGTCGGTTATAACGCCGGCCTGTCACGCCGGAGGCCGCGGGTTCGAGTCCCGTCGACCCCGCCAGAACAATAAAAAGCCATGCTGACAGCATGGCTTTTTATTGTTTTACCGCTCGTAAGTTCTTCCCTTTCCCTTGACTTTAAAGGGGAAAAATGGTTTATGGTCGTTTCAGAGGGGGAATAATAAAATCCTACAGATAATCTTTCCCCGTTTTCTTCAAGCTGAATACGTTTTAACTAATTACAACGCTTCTGGCAGGAAAGGTTGAGATACTTGAAAACGCTCGTAGTTGTCCCGACGTATAACGAGCGGGACAATATAGAAAATCTTGTGGCAGAAATTCTCGTTCAGAGCGACGATATCGACACTTTGATAGTTGATGACAACTCTCCGGACGGGACCGGTGCAATAATCGACAGAATGGCAGCAGAAAACCCGCGCATTCACGTTATCCACCGATCCGGTAAACTTGGTCTCGGTTCTGCGTATCGGGAAGGCTTTGGCTATGCACTCGCAAAAAAAGCAGAATATATAATCGAAATGGATGCGGACTTTTCCCATGACCCGGCGATGCTTCCCCTGTTTCTGGAAAAGATTAAAGAATACGACGTTGTGATAGGCTCCCGTTATCTGAATGGTGTCAGTGTCGTTAACTGGCCCATCCGGCGCCTGATCCTCAGCTACTGTGCTAACGTCTATACCCGGTTGATCACCGGACTTAAAATATCGGACTGTACGGGCGGTTTTAAATGCTTTCGCAGAAATGTTCTTGAATCGATTCAAATGGACGGGATTAAATCAGATGGGTATTCATTTCAAATCGAGATGAATTATCGTTGCGTTGAAAAGGGCTTCCGTGTCGGTGAAATTCCGATAATTTTTATCGACAGGCATGCCGGAGGGTCCAAGATGTCGAAGAAAATCGTACGAGAGGCTGTTATCATGGTCTGGAAATTAAAACTCAATTCTTTGCTCCATAAACTTTTTCCTGTGAGGGGAAGATGAAACCCGATGTATGGGCTTTATGCTGCGAAATAAGTCTCTGGTTATGGGTCGTCTCCGCTGCCGGGCTGATCATCACTGCCTTTCCATCCAGGGACATCATGAGAAAACTGCCTGCTGCCGTCTGGGGAGGATGCCTCCTGCTTTTCTATGCTTTCTGGATTGTAGGTATGCTCAGGGCGTAGGGCTGCAGATAGATACACCCTCCTCTTGCATGAGGATTAACCTTTGTTGATACCTGCCTGAACAGCTCATCACTTGGACCTGTCTGCCTTACCGACCCCGCAGTATCTCCTTGCGAGATTTACATCTCCTGATTTCTGCCAAACCAGAAGCATTGTGAACAGGCCTTGAGGCACGTGAGGTTTTGTGTTTTACTTTACCTGTATTTGTGTTAAATATAATAAATTATGGCTCTATACACATGCAAGCTAGGCTCTTCTGACGGGAAAGTCATTGTAAAAGAGTTTGAAGCAATCAGCCGTGAAACGCTCTGGCAATCCCTTGAAGAAAAAGGATATTTCGTATTCGAGGTGAAGAAAAAGCCTTTTCAGTTCCTGCTGGATAAAGGGATCACCCGCAAAAAAGTCAGCAATAAAGAACTCCTGACATTTAATCAGGAACTGCTGGTTCTCATAAAGGCCGGTCTTCCCATTATTCAAGCTTTTGACGCCATCCTTGAGAGGTCGGGGAAAGGAAAACTGCCCGGAATCCTCCATGAAATACGTGAAGATATACGGGGGGGGACTTCGCTCTCGGATTCCTTTGAGAAATTTCCTTCTGCATTTTCACATCTTTATGTTGCTTCGATACGTGCCGGAGAGAAGACGGGAGATCTTCCCCTTACCATCAGGCGCTATATACAATTCATAAAAAGAACTGAAGTGCTCAGAAAAAAGGTTGTAACTGCTCTTTTTTACCCGATAATTATGATTACAGTGGCAATCATAGCTGTCACCATCTTGCTTATTTACGTCGTCCCGACTTTCAGCCAGGTATATACGGATGCCGGTTCCCAACTGCCTGTGCCGACCCAGATTCTTATAACTGTAACCAATTTTCTTAAAAATTATTTTCTGTTTATTGTAGCAGGTATCATCGCTCTAATATCGATGTTTCGTCGCTGGAACAAGACTGAAGGGGGACGGTACAAAGTCGACGGCATTAAAATAAGGTTGCCTTTCCTGGGGGAGATTATCACCAAATACGCGGTCTCAGGATTCACCAGGACTTTTGCTACAGTGCTCGGGAGTGGTATCCCGATCGTTGAATCGCTGAAAATGTCGGTTGGTACCCTCAACAACAAGGTGCTCGAACGAAAGTTACTGGAAGCTGTTGTAAAAGTCGAGGAAGGCACCAGTCTTTCGGTAGCGCTCGAAAGTGTAAACATCATGCCGCCTCTTGCCATCCGTATGCTGGGTGTCGGAGAAACTACCGGCTCCATTGAAGAGATGCTGGGAGAAATTTCCGAGTATTTTGAAGATGAGATAGAATCCCATCTGCAAGTACTTACGACTGCAATCGAACCCGCGATCATGATAGTTATGGGAATAATTGTCGGTGCGATTATCATTACCATGTATCTGCCGATATTCAAGCTGGGCGGAACTATCAATTGATAGAATGCAGGCGGGACTTATGAAAACCGGTTTCAGCTTTTAACGCGTGGACTATGAACCAGCCTTTTAAAAGAAAAAAAATAGGCGAGATACTCGTAGACAAGGGAATACTGACACCTTCGCAGCACATCTATGTCATGGACAGGCTGGCTTCCGAAGGAGTGCGGTATGGAGAAATATGCCTCAGTGAAGGACTCATGACGGATGAGGCTTTTTCACGCGCTCTGGCGGAGCAGTTCGGGCTGGAATATATCGACATCCAGGGATTAAAGCTCGATGAAGCTGTTTTAAACTCCATTCCACCCGACGCCATGTATCGCTACCATTTCATCCCTCTCGCACTGCAGGGGGAGGCCCTCGTAGTGGCTATTTCCGACCCGACCGATATAGTCAATCTGGATGAGATAGAGTTGTTCCTCGACAGGCCGCTCATTATAAAACTCGCGACCGAACCGGATATCGCTCAATTCCTGAAAAGAGGAGAGGGGACCAGTCGCGTTCTCAAGGAAGTTTCCGAAGATTTCATGCTGCAGCTGGTAAAGGAGACCGATAAAGGGGAGGAAGTTTTATCCGTCGAGAATATTTCCGCAGATACAAGTCCGATTATCAAACTCGTTAATTCAACGATTATTGATGCCCTAACCAGGCGCGCCAGCGATATTCACATTGAAGCAGCTTTTGAAGGGGTAGTCATCAAATATCGAATCGATGGTGTTCTTTATAAGGCGACCGATACTATTGACATGCACTTTCAGGGACCGATTATTTCACGCCTCAAGGTTATGAGCGAACTGGACATTTCCGAACGGCGGATTCCCCAGGACGGCAGGTTCAAAGTCAGGATAAGCGACAAGTCCATAGACTTCCGGGTATCCATAATGCCGAGTGCCTTCGGAGAGGATGCGGTTATCCGCATCCTTGATAAAGAGAGTATCGCCACCGATCTCAAGGGGTTGACCCTGGAGACGCTTGGGATGCCGCCACGAGAGATAAAGCGTTTGCGCAAGATGATCCGGGAGCCCTACGGAATGGTCCTCGTCACAGGACCGACAGGCTCCGGCAAAACTACTACCCTCTATGGGGCTTTGACTGAAGTTTATACCGGCGAGGAGAAAATCATAACCATCGAAGACCCGGTTGAATACCTGCTGCGCGGGATCGTCCAGATACCGGTCAATGAGAAAAAAGGACTGACCTTCGCCCGGGGGCTCCGTTCCATACTCAGGCATGACCCCGATAAAATAATGGTGGGTGAAATCAGGGATCCGGAAACTGCCCAGATAGCAGTACAGTCAGCACTCACCGGACATCTGGTCTTTACCACGGTCCATGCCAACAACGTATTTGACGTTCTCGGCCGTTTCATTCACATGGGGATCGATCCCTATAATTTCGTGTCGTGCCTCAATTGCGTCATGGCGCAACGGCTGGTGCGCAAACTCTGCACCAGATGCAGGTACCCCGTGCAAATTCCTGATGCAATGCTGCTCGAGTCGGCAATCGACCCCGAACAATGCCGACAGGCAAATTTTCATGACGCGAAGGGGTGTGATGAATGCAATGGCACCGGATATCGGGGCAGGGAAGCCATTGTCGAACTATTGGATTTGAATGATGAAATCAGAGAGCTTATCATTGCCAAATCATCAGCACTCGTGTTAAAGAAGGCGGCCAGGGAAGCCGGAACCATTTTTCTGCGTGAATCCGCAGTGGAGAAAGTTTTAGCCGGCAGTACGACGTTGCGCGAGATTAACCGCGTAACGTTTGTTGAGTAAACCCTTACACTGGTTACGGGGTATGCACGGCAGGGCAGGTTCGGAGCCCGCACCGAAGATTTCAGAGCATGACAGGTGGTCAATGTTTTTTTCACATAATGCGCTGGGAATAGAAATAGTAAAGGACGGGGCCCGCATGGTTTCCGTCAGCGGGAAGCCCCACAGGCCGAGACTTGAGGCATGTTATGAGGTTTTATTCCCTCCGGAAACCATGAGTATTTCCTTTAAAGAGCTGAATGTACTGAACCCTGCTTCATTTGTAACAAAAATCCGCGAGGCGCATGTAAGGCTGCTGGTCGGTACCTCCCGGGTATCGGTTTCTCTTCCCGATTCAGCTGGGCGCGTTGTTCTGCTTGACCTTGAAACGAGATTCAAAACAAAGGAAGAAGGAGCCGACATAATCAGGTGGAAGCTGAAAAAGAATCTGCCTTTTGATATCAACGACATGCACCTGGACTATCAAGTAGTGCAGGAGAGGGAGACGGGTAATGTTTCCAGTCTGGTCTCCCTAATATCGCGGCAGGTTGTAAACCAGTATGAAGATTTACTGTCGGAAGCAGGGCTCCAGCCGAATCGCATCGACTTTACGACGTTCAATATCTACCGGTATTTTGCCAGTCGTCTGGAGAGTATAGAGAATGCGGCTCTTATCTGTTGGCGCACGGGAATACTGAGTATCCTGATTTTTCATAACGGTGTACCTGATTTCTATCGGACAAAAGAACTTCCCAGCGGTTTCAGCGGCGCAAATCGTTTTTATCGCGAAATTAACAGTTCTCTGCTGTTCTACAGAGACAAAAACCCGGGATACTCGATGAATGAAGTATTTTTTGTCGCTTCCCGGGACGATATTGAGATAGTGCGTGGGGTTATTGCCGAATCGGCCGGGCTGGAACCTGTCCTTCTTGATGCAGGCCGAGTCGTCACCCGTAAGGAAGGACTCAGAGTGGATGCAATGAATCTGCATGCCTTGTCGGCCTCTATCGGCGCAGCTGTAAGGAACCTCTAATGCTATTCAAGATAAACCTTGCGACAAAAATCTACATAAATACAAAGCTGCTTAAATTATGCACACTAGCTGTCGTTGTGCTGGGTGTGTTCCTCATATTCCTCAATATTACCAATGTTTCGACCAGAGCCGGTGAAATAAAAAGTTTATCCGGCCGACTTGCGGCCATGGACAACAGGGTCAAAGCCGGCGGCAAAGGCGTACCGGAAAAAGAATATACGGCAGTTCTCGCAAAAATTGACTTTGCCAATGCAATAATCGAAAAAAAGATGTTCAACTGGTTGGCCCTTCTCGACAGGTTGGAGATAGTGGTGCCTGAGGGAGTTGCAATTTCCTCCATCGAACCTGATCCAAAGGGCCAGATGCTCAAGCTCGCAGGGGTGGGCAGAAGCTTCAAAAATTTGCGGATTTTCATGGAACATCTTGAAGATTCAAAATATTTTACCGAAGTTTATCTGACGAGCCAGGGGAATGTAAAGTTGAGTGACACTACGCAGGGAGTAAGCTTCAGCCTGACCTGCAAGGTGACCAACAAATGAATATAATGATAGTTAAAGAGGTCATCAAGATCCAACCCAGGACTTTTATCCTGATTGTCGTGCTGTTCCTGGTGAATATCAGTTTCTACCTATTTTCTGCCGTTTACCAGAAGCCGCGCTTTGAGAGCCTGCAAAACCAATGGTTTGACAAGCGTAAAATTGCGACCGGCGGCGCCGTTCCGGATACGACTGCGGTCTATCAACAGGGAGTGAAAGATTTAAAGACGTGGCGAGAAAGGATTATACCGAAAAAAGGGTTTGCCGGGTTTATTGGAAGATTATTCGAGGCGGCTGCAAACAATTCACTCAGTTTTAAAGGAGTCTCCTATAAAGTGTTGCAACTCAAGGAACCAGGTCTGGCTGCGTATGCGCTGGATTTCAGTGTTGCGGGTAAATACGCTGCAGTAAAAAGCTATCTTTCGGATATTGAACGGATGCCTGAAATTATCGCGATAGAAAATATATCACTCAATAACAAAAATTCGACTGAAGATGCAATCGATCTCAAGGTTCAATTGACCGTATATTTGAGGCTGGAGGAGCAATGAACAGGCAAAAAGTGCTCCTTCTTGTCTTGCTGGCATTGCTGGCAGTAGCTGCGATTTACGCATACTTCCGCATGCCTGAGCAAAAAACCGTAGCAAAGTTGAAATTTACTCCCGGCAGTCCTGCCGAGGCAAGAAAAGCTGATACAACGAAGAGTGATGTGAAGAGGCTCAAACTTGACCTTCTTGACAAGCTGTTGCCACGGTTCACCGGTTTCAAGCGGAATATTTTCTGGTTGCGTCCCTATGCAACAGCCAAAAAATTACCGCCGCCGCCCCCCCCGCCGTCGCCGCCGCCGAAGACACCGCAACCGGTTCTTCCGATAAAAGAGATTGCCAGGTTTACTTTTTTGGGCTTTATGAAAAAGGATTCCAGTAAATTTGTTTTCCTTTCAAAAGACAAAGAAATTTTCGTGGTAAAAAAGGGTGATAATATAGCGAATAGTTATATAGTGACGAATATAAGCGAAGATTTCTTGACTCTAAACTCCGCCTCGGGGGGGGATGAAATTGTTATTCCGCTTGTTGAAAATATGCCTCTCAAACCTCGGCCAAAGTAAGAATGGAATATTTCCCCTGATGTAAATGTGTTCGTACCACTCAAGGAGAATAATTCGATGCAATTGACAAAAATAATATCCATCTTGATCCTTTCGTTGACCGTTTTTGGTGGATGTGTCTCCGGACGAACTTCCTTCAATAAGGGGCAAAACCTTGAAGCAACAGGTGACCTGGACCAGGCGGTGATAAAATATGCTGAAGCGTCAACGGCCAACCCCGAGATCAGCGAATACCGTTTACGGTTCCTGAAAGCCTGTGCAGAGGCTGCCCGGTTGCACGTGGTCAAGGGGGATGAATTCGCAGCGGTCAAAAATTATGGTGATGCCTTACGGGAATATCAGACCGCATTTACCCTTGACCCGTCGTTGGAACGTGCGAAGCAGCAAGCCGGGAAAGTTAATAAGCTCGTAAATTCCCAGGCACTCTATAAAGAGGGGGAGGAGTTTGAAAAAACCCGTAAAACCCGCGAAGCCCTCCGTTCGTATAAAAAGGCGTGGGAATTGGATCCGGCGAACCAGGAAGCAAAAGACGGCATTGATCGAATTACGAAAAATAACCGGTCTAAACTTGAAGGTTTTGAGCTGAACCTGAAGTCAACCAAGCCCATAACTCTGAAGTTCAAGGATGCAAAAATCAAGGAAGTTTTCAACATCATAACCAAACTTTCGGGAATCAACTTCATTTTTGATGAAGGGGTTAAAGACACCAATTTCAGCATCTATCTGGAGAATGGGACCTTTTACCAGGCTTTGGACGTAATTACGGAACTCAATAAGCTGGACAAAAAAATTCTGAATGAAAGCAACGTTATTATTTATCCGAAAAACCCGGAAAAGAAAAAGCAATATGAGGAGCTCTATCTTCAGACGTTTTACCTCAACAAGATCGATGCCAAAAAGGCGATAAATCTTCTCCGGACAATGATGCAGATTAAGAAGATCTACGTCAATGAGGAGATGAACGCCATCGTCATTCGCGACACGCCGGACGTTATCGCCCTGGCGGGAAAAATACTCGAAGCCAATGATATCCCCGATGCAGAAGTAATTCTCGAGGTTGAGGTCATAGAGCTATCCAAGAAAAATGCCGAGAACCTCGGCTTTCTGCTCAGCAGGTATGCTATTTCGGCCCAGGGTTTCAATAACAACACTCCTTTCGTAGATACCTTGCCTGCCGCGACATCGACACCTACCGTAAGTAATCCGGCAAACCCGTCCAATCTCCTTCAGCTGTTTCAATACAAACAATTCAGCGGCTTTTTGACCGTACCGAACGCCACCTATAATTTCGGCAAAACGCTTTCTAACGGCGAAACCCTTTCCAACCCCAAAATGAGGATAAAAAACAAGGAAAAAGCAAAATTCAATGTCGGGACCAGGGTCCCCATTACAACCACATCCTCTCCCACCGGTGGGGGGGTCAGTGTAAACGTGCAGTACGTCGATGTTGGCGTAAAGTTGAATGCCGAACCGACGATCCAGCTCAACAATGAAATATCCATTAAATTAAGTATGGAGGTCAGTTCCATACTTTCACGGGATACTGTCGGCGGGACAGGTTCCGCCACCACGGTCGTGACCATCGGCACCCGCAACCTCGATACGGTACTGAGTCTCAAGGATGGCGAGACCAGCATTATTGGCGGTCTTATCCAGGACACCAAGAACAAGAGCAAGCAGAAGATATCATTTATCGGAGAGATCCCGATAATCGGATCGATATTTTCCAGCCATGATGACACTAACGATAAAACAGAGCTCATCCTTGCGATAACTCCCCGCATTATACGGAGCCTGGCGATTCCGGAGCCAAGTGTCGCTGCCTTCTGGTCCGGTAAGGAAGATGAGCCGTCCACCATCAAGAATTATACATCGTTCAACCAGGAAGCTGAAATCGTCCCGGCCGCTGCCGAGCTTGCCGTTTCCTCTCCGCCGACGGGCGCTCCGGCGGTATCCAAACCCGCAGGGGAAGCTTCCGCTGCTGCTCCAGTTCTGACAACTCCTGACAGCAGGCGCATGAGAAGGCCGTCAGCCGAGGCAGCTCCGCCTGCGCCTGCAGCCCAGGCTCAACCGACGGTTGCTGCGCCGGCGTCTCCACAGGTTGCCGTTCCGGTTATTCCGGCGCCGGCTGCAGCGCCGCCTGCACCTGCTGCGCAGGCCGTGCCCCCATTGCCGGGAGCGGGAAACCTGTCGGAAAACAAGGTAGTTCTGAAAATAGCGGCTCCCAAAACAGTCAAAGTTAATGATGAATTCAAGGTCGATGTTGTTGTTTCGGATGTCACAAACATGTATAATGGGATGTTTGTTCTCCAGTTCAACCCGGTCTTGCTGGAATTTGCCGGGGCTGGAGAAGGGGGCTTTCTGAAGAGTGATGGCAAGCCGACGTCATTTCAGCATACCTTCAACAGGGATAAGGGCATGGTCAATCTTAATCTTTATAGAATCGGCAATGTCGGCGGGGCAAGCGGGTCCGGCACACTGGCTGTTCTTACCTTTAAAGCATTGACAAAAGGGTCTGCCAAGCTGGAATTAAGTAACGCGTATTTTCTTGCTCCGGGAGGGAGCAAACCCTTTATTGCCGACTTGTTCAGTACTGCGACCGAGGTACAATAGATGGGTTTTTGTAAGCCGTCATGATACAACTGCGTAATAATTTTCGGGGTCTCAGCATCGTTGAGCTGATTATAACCCTAATCATACTCTCTATTCTCGCCGCATTAATACTCCCTTCGGCGCAGATGACTGCCAGGCGTGTAAAAGAGATCGAACTCAGGAGAGAATTGAGAGTTATGCGCACTGCCCTTGACGAGTATAAGAAGGCCTACGATAAGGCGATCGTTGAAGGGAAAAAAATGGATGTGCTTAACAAATCAGGCTATCCGGAAACTCTTCAGCAACTGGTCGAAGGGACTGATTTTGGCGGGATACTCAGTACCAAGAAAAAATTCCTGCGGAGAATCCCGGCCGATCCCTTCAACCCGAAGCTGAAAGATGGCGCTCCCGAATGGGGGCTCCGTTCATACAACGATAAACCGGACAGCACAATCTGGGGCAATGAAGATGTCTTTGATGTCTATTCAAAGAGTGAAGAAAAGGCCATTGACGGAACGAACTACAAGGACTGGTAATTCATGTCAAACAGGCTTTTCACCAGGCAGCAGGGTTTTACTCTCATAGAGCTCATGATTGTCGTGTCACTCATTGGCATTCTGGCCGCGATAGCTGTTCCCAATTACAAATGGGCGGTTATTAAGGCACGCGAGACCGTACTGCGTGAAGACCTCTATAATTTCCGCTCCACCATTGACCAGTTTTACGCCGACCAGGGGAAGTATCCCGATTCGATTCAGGAACTGAAAGAAAAGAACTACCTTCGGGACATACCGAAAGATCCTGTTGACCCGAGCAAAGACTGGGTAGTTACCGCTCCGCCGCCGCCACCCGAAGGATCAGGCAGCCAAAGCCAGGGCTCAGTGTACGACGTGCACAGCGGTTCCGACAAGATAGGAACAGATAATAAACCCTACAATGATTGGTAAATACCAGATCATTGCGTTGCAGATGAATGATGCTCCACCGGCGTTCTTGCAGATTGCCTTGAGCCGCTTTAACGCGGCTCTTGGTTTGTCAGGCTGCACCTTCAAGGGGTACTGGTATGATTCAGCTCCATAATGTTTTCATGACGTATCAGCGCGACGCGACCGCGCTGAACGGCGTAACTCTCACTGTCCCGAGGGGGGAGTTTGTTTTCCTGACCGGGATTTCCGGTGCGGGCAAATCCACTCTGCTGAGACTCCTGTATGCTGCTTTGAAACCAACTCGCGGACAGGTAGTGGTTGACGGGCAGAACATTACCAGGCTTGCCTCGGCGCAGATACCCTACTTGCGCCGCGCCATAGGAGTCGTTTTCCAGGATTTCAAGCTGCTGCCGAACCGGACCGTGCTGGAGAATGTTGCCATAAGCCTTGAAGTTCTCGGCTGGGGGAAAAAGGATATCGGCAAGAAAGTCTACCATATTCTCAAGCAGGTGGGGCTGGAACAGAAGATACATACGACCCCTTTGAGGCTTTCCGGCGGTGAGCAGCAGCGGGTGGCATTGGCGAGGGCTCTTGTCAACGATCCAAAAATACTCCTGGCCGATGAACCGACCGGGAACCTGGATGATGAAAACAAGGAGCAGATTCTTAACATATTCCGGGAGGCCAATATACGCGGTACCACTGTGGTCGTTGCGACACATGACCGTCGGCTGATCGAGAACAGCCATAAAAGAGTAGTAGTGCTTGAGAAGGGTCTTATCGTGGAGGATTCCAATGTCCCGAAATAAGTCCTCGAAAAGACCCAAGCTGGTTCATGAAGGTTTTTTGGGAAGGCTTAACTATTTTATTGTCAGGGCGATACTAAATATCAGGCAAAATATATTTGTCAACGTTTTGACCATCGGCACAATAACCCTGGCGCTTCTGATTATATCTTTTTTTCTCCTTCTTTTTATAAACCTGGAAGGACTTGCCGACAACTGGAGCACCAGGGTCCAGGTCACTGCGTATTTCGATCAGGAACTGGCCCCGCAGGAACTGTCGACCCTCAGGGCACGGATACAGTCTTTGCCTGGAACCGAAAGGATTGACTATATAACGAAGGAAGAAGCTGTGAAGAGATTCCGCGCCAGGCTGAAAGGGCAGGAGTCACTCCTCGAAGGTGTTACGCCTGATGTTTTGCCGGCATCCATAGAAATTTCTCTCCACAGGCAGAGCCGCGACAACCTGGCTGTGGAAGCCTACGTGACCCTGCTGAAAAAGATTCCTGCGATAAAAGAAGTCCAGTATGGAGAGGAATGGGTCAAGCGATTCACTACCTTCATGAATTTTATGAGACTCGTCGGCGCCCTCCTCGGAGGATTTCTCGTGCTGGCGGTCGTTTTCATCGTATCCAACACCATCAAACTGACTATATATTCGCGAAAAGATGAGCTTGAACTGCTGGGGCTCGTAGGTGCGACCAAGCTGTTCATCAAAGCTCCATTCTTGCTTGAAGGGATAATTCAGGGTGCTGCAGGCGCACTCCTGACCCTTGTTATCCTTATGGCGTCGTATTTCGGTTTTCTGCATAATGCCGGGAATTTCCTCAGTTTTAAACCCTCGGATGCCGGCCTCTCTTTTCTTCCAGCGGAATATATTGCCGGTATTTTCTTTGGGGGGATGCTGCTCGGTTTCCTGGGGAGCCTGACTTCCCTGAAACGGTTCATTAACTTCTGACGATGAAACGGTTACGGGTCGCCATATACGCTTCAATTTTCCTGACTCTTTCACACCCTGTTTCTGCGGATGTGACTGCAGACCTGCAGGGGATCAGAAAAGAGATTAAAGAAAAAAAACTTCTTTTGAACAAGACCAGGAAAGTAGAAACCCAGGTCAGTAAAGAACTGGGGAAAATCGAAAAAAGCCTCCATGAAAAAGAAGCGAGCCTTGTTCTCCTAGGCCGGGATCTCAAGGAAGTAGAACATCAGCTTGACCGCACACAGAAAGAGGTGGAAGCGGTCAAAAATGATGCGGAACGCAAGAAACAGCAGATACGGGTGCGCCTTTCGGCCCTTTACAAGGCTGGTGAAATCGGTAATGCCAGAATGTTTTTTTCTTCGGAATCCTTTCCGCAGATGGTCGAAAATCTGCGCTACATGCGCTCGGTAGTGGAAAATGACAGAAGATTGTTTGCTGAATATAATGAAAAAATCGACCGACTCCGGCAGCTGAAAGCCAAACTTGAACGTGATGTTGTGCGCAAGGAAAAAATAAAGACCAGCATTGAGTCCAAGAAACGGGAGATTGAGAGTGAAAAGAAAAAACAGGCATCCTATCTCGTCCAGGTAAGGGCCGACAAAAAGAGCTACCTGACATCTCTGAAGGAGCTTGAAGCCAACGCCAGGAGATTGCATGCCATGGTCGAAAAGCTTGAAGCAAAAAGCAGAAAAAGCTATACTAGAAAAAATAAAACGAACATGGGTGGAGGTCCCCAATTGCCTGCGGTGCCGGACAAGGGATTCGGATCCTTGAAAGGACACCTGTCGATGCCTGCAAAAGGTGAAGTAATCGGAAGGTTCGGCAGGCACAAGCATCCAGAATTCAATTCTTATACGGTGAGCAACGGGATATCCATTGCTGCTTCGACAGGGACCGACATACATTCGGTTTATGACGGGCAGGTAATTTTTGCCGACTATTTCAAGGGGTACGGCAACCTGCTCATTGTGGACCATGGAGGAGGATTTTTCAGCCTCTATGCCCACGCAGCAAAGATAATGAAAAAAGTCGGATCTCCGGTTGCAAGGAACGAAATCGTGGCAAGCGTCGGCGATACCGATTCCATCCGGGGTCCAATGCTCTATTTCGAAATACGATACCAGGGGAAACCGGTCGATCCCGCACCCTGGTTCAGGTAGTATTCATCCGGAGTTTCAGGATGGAACGTTGCAACTAACAGGAAAAGGCCCGTGCCTTTTATAGGAGGTCAGATGTTTAAACGTTTCAATAAGAAAAAGATTGCCCTGATCGTTGCCGGAATTTCGGTGATTGCTGTCGTCCTGAGCCTCGGCAACCGGCGGATGTGCGCTGCGCAAGGGGGGGGAGGCGACTATGAGTCGATAGAGCTGTTTACCGACGTTCTTTCCATCGTCAAGAGAAGCTATGTGGAAGAAGTTGATACAAAAAAGCTCATTTACGGCGCCATAAACGGAATGCTGGCTTCACTCGATCCCCACAGTTCATTCATGTCTCCCGAGACGTTCAAGGAGATGAAAATTGAAACAAAAGGCGCCTTCGGCGGCATCGGCATCGAGATATCCATAAAGGACGGTATGCTCACGGTAATTTCCCCGATAGAAGATACCCCTGCCTACCGGGCCGGGATAAAGGCGGGTGACCACATCCTCAAAATTGACGATAAATTCACGAAAGACATGACGACCATGGACGCCGTGAAGAGGATGAGGGGGGCCAAGGGGACCAAGGTTACCCTGACCATAATGCGCGAAGGATTCGATAAACCAAAAGAGTTTTCCCTGGTAAGAGATGTCATCCAGGTGAAGAGCGTCAAGTTTAAAACCCTCGACGATGGATACGCCTATGTACGGATTGCCCAGTTCCAGGAGAAGACCGACGATGACCTGGTGAAGGCCCTGAAGTCCCTGCGTGAAGAAAACGGCGGCAAGCTAAGCGGCCTGGTGCTCGATATGCGCAACGACCCGGGCGGCCTCCTTGACCAGGCTGTCAAGGTCGCCGAGCATTTTATCGATGAGGGGCAGCTGATTGTTTATACAGAAGGTCGTGAAAAAGATTCCAAAATGAAGTTCACTTCCCGTAAAGCGGACAAGGAGCCCCGCTATCCCATGGTGGTGCTGATCAACAGCGGTAGTGCAAGTGCCTCCGAAATCGTTGCCGGAGCTCTGCAGGACCATAAGCGGGCCGTTGTCATGGGGACACAAAGTTTCGGCAAGGGTTCGGTACAGACCATTATTCCCCTTACCGACAACTCGGGCCTGAGACTTACCACGGCCCGTTATTTCACCCCCAGCGGCCGTTCAATCCAGGCCAAGGGGATCACGCCGGATATCGTGGTTGAAAGAAAGGATTTACCGGTAGCCGAGAAAAAGGAAATCATGCATATACGGGAAAAAGACCTGGAAAACCATTTCGAAACCGATGAGGGCAAGGGTGGTACTGACGAGAAAAAAGACACGAAACTTCCGGCATACAAATCAGACGAGCAGATCAAGTCTGACTATCAGTTACTGCGGGCACTTGACCTTCTCAAGGGGTGGGAAATCCTGAAGTCAGTCATAAATAAAGTTTGACAGCCGTGATGTAGCTTATACCACTGCTGAACAATGAACAGAATCCGCCTTCGGCAAGGAATAAAGTCCTCCGGAGGCGTTTTTTGTTTCGGCGAACAACAATCAAGATCTAACTGGTGTCGCCGGTTTGTGGCGGCTTAACGAGAGAACCCGTAACGATTCGAAAAAATGACCTCTGGATTGTTACTGATCAGGATATAATCCCTTTTAATGAGGTGATGCCATGTGGTATATATGGCATTGTACCGTATCCCGATAACAATTGGAAAGGAAGCTGTTGTGGCACGCACCAGGAAAGTGTTTAGAAACAGGCGGAAAAAAGAGCCTAAACGACGAGCCCTTACGGTTGCGTTCCTGGTAACGGTTATTGTTATTGCCGGGACCATCTATTTTCTGGAGAGGCTCAGAGTTTCAACTCCGGTAACCCCTGCGGACAGGACCCGATCTGAAGAAAGGCAGAAAATGCCGCCGAGAGTGGCGGGATTGCCTGGCGTGATGGGAGATTATTCGTCTGCAGCGCTTCCCGGACCGGGAACCATGCAGGTGAAAAAACGGTTGAAACCGGGTCATGGGGCGGTTGCCATCATAGTAGACGATATGGGCAACAGCAGGCATGAAGCGGAGGCGCTTCTCGACATTGGTGTGCCCATAACCTTTTCCATCATTCCCGGTCTTGCCCGTGTCACGGAAGTCGCCGAGACCGCTCATCGAAAGGGGGGGGAGGTCATGGTGCATATCCCGATGGAGCCAAAAGGGGTCCAGGGGAAACCTTTCGAGAAAAACGGCCTTCTTCTGAACATGAGCGATGAGGAGATTGCGAAGCGCTTGCGGGGCTTTATCGATTCGGTCCCCTATGCTGTCGGCGCCAATAATCATATGGGTTCGCGGTTTACCGAGGATAGAATAAAAATGCGTATTGTCCTCAACATACTGAAGGAAAAGGGGATGTTCTTTATCGACAGCAAGACGACCCCTGCTTCGGTAGGGGTCGGACTTGCGAGGGAGATGGGCATTAACACCGCGGCGCGCACTGTTTTTCTCGATAATGAGGCGGATATCGGCGCAATTAAGTCCCAGATAGAGAAGCTGGCCGGCGTTGCGAAAAAGAGAGGCGGCGCCATCGGTATCTGTCACCCCCACAAATCGACTATTCAGGCCCTGGCCATGACGCTGCCCGCTCTCAAGTCGGAAGGGATCACCTTTGTCCATGCATCGGACATGGCGAAATAGGGGAACCGGAAAGCGTGGTCTATCCGGGAATCTCATGTCTTTGTTCCGGTAGCTGCGCAGAATCAGGGCAGGGCAGGTCGGCCCATCTGTTCCGAGATCCTGTTTTTCAACAGCGAAAATTTCTGGTAATGTTCTTCCTCTAGAATCTTTTCCGGTGCGTCCGGGTTTACGGGACGCACCAGGAGAAAAGCCTCCCGTGGTCTCCCATCGTGCCCCGCAAGGGTCTCCATTACGAGAGTGTACAGCCTGCTGCGCTCCCTGCTCAAAATGCCCCCCTCATATTCCCGGAAGGGATAGAGTTTTCTCGAAAGAGGAGACCCGTCTTTGTCAAAACGGGTGAATTCCACCATATAGCCGTTTCCGTTTTTAGATGGTCTGAACACGAACGACGAACCCTTTGTCGCTTCCTTCACCATAAGGTATCCGGGGTCATCGGGTGAAAGATTGTCGCCGAGATGGAAGATTGAAGAGAGAAGGAACCCGGAAAAACAGGCGTCTTCCAGGAAACCGCAGTCGGACCCGTCGGATGTTTCGAAATAATAGCCGATTGCACCGGCTTTCCCGTCTCCAAGGGGACGTCTGCACAAAAGGCAGTCCGGGCGGAGACCTGCGTGCCTGGCGGAAAAAGAGGACCTGTTGCGTTCTTCCTCGGCGGCAAGCCACTGATGGAAGAGAAGTGAACGGGGGGAGAGGGTTGCTCTGTAATCATCCAGCATCGTTCGTGCCAGGTGGGTGAACTGGTTATACACCTCGGTGTGGCGGGCGTACGTCAGTATCGGGTAAACCTTGCCGCTCGGATTTGTCCCGAGACTTTCCACCTTCGGGCTCTTGGAAATGTAGATATCCATGCACCGGTAGCCGCGGTTGATTGCGTAGGCCTTAAGAAGTGAGCGCTGGTCGCGGAAAGGACTTTCGAACTTGATCCTGGAATCGATGATACAGGGAATCAGGGAAAGGGTTTTTTTGTCGAAGCCTTTTTTTTCAAAAAGATCGAAGATATTGCGGCAATTCTCCAGGGAGGCCATGTCCTTAACGGGAATGATTACCCTGTCGGCAGCGAAGAGGGCGTTCTGGGTCAGGATATCCAGGTCAGGCCGGGTATCGATGATGAGTATGCCGGGTATCCGCGAAGCAGCGATCAGGCCGGCGAGCACCAGCGCGCCATGCATGGTGGATTTTACTTCACCCAGAGATTTTGACGAAGGGATGTAATTGACCCCGTACTGACCGGTATGAAGAAGGTCACTGCCGTTTGCGCCGAGCAGGAATCCGGCAACGTCCCCTGTGAGTGGCTGCCCCTTGATTTCGAACATCCTGTCGACGGTGTGGTGGTTGTCGAATGAGAGTATGGAAACCGGCAGGTCCTCATCAAGAGCTTTGATAAAAATGGCGAGATTGGTAGCCAGGGTGGTTTTCCCTACTCCCCCCTTTTCCGAGGAAACCGTTATCACGTATGGATGGCATATCATGGGAGCAATGATAGTATTAATAGCCCGCATGGTCAACGGTTAGTTTGACATGGTTTGCGGGGTATGGTAGATACGTTGGTAATCTGATATTGTGTATGAAACGCGGCCGGATCGGGATGTCATGGAACTGTTCGCTGAAAAAAGAGTTTTGACGGTGACCCAGCTCACCACCCTTGTCAGGGGGGTGCTGGAGGAGAACTTTGAACATGTCTGGGTGGAGGGGGAAGTTTCCAATCTTGCCATGCCGTCTTCGGGACATCTCTATTTCACCCTCAAGGACGCCGGCGCCCAGCTTCGCTGCGTTATGTTCAGGGCCTCCTCACGAGCCCTGAAGTTCAGGCCGAGGGACGGTCAGGGGTTTATCGTCCGGGGGAGGCTGTCGGTCTTCGAGCCGCGGGGAGAATACCAGCTTATCGTTGAATACATGGAGCCACAGGGGATTGGTGCTCTGCAGCTAGCTTTTGTCCAGCTCAAGGAGCGTCTCGCAATGGAGGGGCTCTTTGCCGAGACCCATAAAAAGCCCGTTCCCAAGCTCCCCCGGCGGATAGGTGTTGTTACGTCAGCTACCGGAGCGGCGATACATGATATTCTCAATGTTCTTGACCGCCGTTTTGCCAATATCGAGATTCTCCTCCGGCCGGTCAAGGTCCAGGGAGAAGGGGCAGCGGAAGAGATTGCGGCGGCAATAAACGACTTCAACCTGTACCGTGATATTGATGTAATGATAGTGGGGAGAGGGGGAGGTTCCCTGGAAGACCTCTGGGCCTTCAACGAAGAGGTGGTGGCGAGGGCTGTCCATGCGTCGAAGATCCCGATTATTTCAGCTGTGGGGCACGAGGTCGACTTTACCATCGTCGATTTCGTCGCCGACCTTCGTGCCCCGACGCCGTCTGCTGCAGCGGAGCTCGTCGTCACGAGCAAGGAGGAACTGGATGCCGGACTGGAGGCCCTGGTGCATCGGCTCAGGCAGGCGATCAAGCACCGTCTGGCCGAAAATCGAGCGGAGTTTGGTGCCCTTGCCCGTTCCGTCAAAGACCCTGCCCTGCTGCTGGGACATCTGGCCCAACGGCTTGACGATATGCACGAGAGGCTTTGCCGCGCCATGGGCGGACGAATCGAGCGCAGCACCGACCGGCTCTTCTCCGCACGGAATCGTCTCCGGCTGACAAATCCCTCGGTTCAGCTGGAGCGGGGGAGGGAACTCCTGATCTCCCTTGCTGCGAGAGGGGAGAGGGCAATGCAGCGGCTGCTCGACAGAAATCGCGAATCTGCTGCGGTCAGTGCGGGAAAGTTGAACTCACTTTCCCCGCTTTTGACACTGGCCCGCGGTTATGCAATTGTGAGCAGGCTGCCGGACTGGACCCTGGTCAGGGATGGCCGGAATGTTGCTCCGGGTGACCGGCTCGATATTACCTTCCAACGAGGCGGCGCCCTCTGCATTGTGGAATCCAGCCGCACCGAGCGTGATGGGGGGCTGTAATATTTATTTACGGACAGGTTCTTAGTCTGTATAATTACTTTCATAACTGAAAAGGGAACACGATTTATGTCTGTTGAAAAATTTGAAACTGCGCTGAAAAAGCTCGAAGACGTGGTGAAAAAACTCGAAGGGGGCGAACTTTCCCTCGATGATTCGCTCAAGGCCTTCGAAGAAGGCGTCAAGCTGTCCGGATTCTGTTCGCGGAAGCTCAATGATGCGGAGAAACGCGTAGAAGTGCTCATCAAGCAGAAAGACGGCGCTTTTACCCGTGAAAAGTTCCGGCTGGAAGACGAATCGTAGGGCGAACCCGCCTGTTCGCCCGGGATCAAACAGACAGACGGGCCTGTTCCTACCATAAATCCAAGTTCACCGAGAGAATGTATGGACCTGAAGCACTACCTTAAAGAACGCTGTAAACTTGTTGACAATGCTCTTGAAAAATTGCTGCCGGGTGAGGATGACCTCCCGGTTTCACTGCATGCATCCATGCGATATTCCGTTTTTGCGGGAGGCAAGCGGATACGGCCGATCCTCATGCTCGCGGCTTGCGATGCTGTCGGGGGGGATATTGACCTTGCCATGCCTGCCGCCTGCGCCATGGAGATGATCCATACCTATTCCCTTATCCACGATGACCTGCCGGCCATGGACGATGATGATTTCCGGCGCGGAAACCCGACCAACCACAAGGTTTTCGGGGAGGCGGTCGCCATACTGGCAGGAGACGCCCTTCTGACCCAGGCTTTTATCGCCATGAGCAATCCTGTTTATGCCGCAAATGTTCCGCCGGCAACTCTCCTTGCCGTTGTCAGCGAGATCGGACACTGTGCCGGTTCTTACGGAATGGTCGGCGGGCAGGTAGTGGACATGGAGAGCGAGGGGAAACTCGACATCGATTTGCCGACGGTCCAGTATATTCATACCCACAAGACCGGCGCCCTCATCAAGGCGTCAGTCAAGGCGGGGGCGCTGCTCGGAGCGGCGGATGAAAAAGCCCTGGCTGCATTGACGAGATATGGCGAGGTGGTCGGACTTGCCTTTCAGATTGCGGACGATATCCTGGATATCGAAGGCACAACCGAACAGATCGGCAAAGACGCCGGAAGTGATGAAGCCAGGGGGAAGGCGACCTATCCGGCCGTGGTCGGACTGCCCGAGTCGAAGAAGAGGGCCACGGAACTCGTGGAGATGGCTCTCGAATCCCTGCACGGCTTCGACGATAGAGCTGAACCGCTGAGAGAAATCGCACGATATATCGTTGCCAGGAAATCCTGATGGCTGAAATACTGAACGGAATCGAATCTCCTGCCGATCTTAAAAGCCTCTCTCCAAAAGACCTCCCTCTTCTGGCCGCCGAGTTGCGGGAAATGATAATCGCCACCTGTGCCGCCAATGGCGGCCATCTTGCCCCCAGTCTCGGCGTCGTGGAGCTGACCATAGCGCTCCACCGGGTGTTCGATTCCCCGCAGGACAGGATTGTCTGGGATGTCGGCCATCAGGCATACGCCCACAAGCTTTTGACCGGCCGCCGGGAGAGGTTCGCCACACTCCGCACCCAGGGGGGGATCAGCGGTTTTCCCAAACGCGCCGAGTCGCCGCACGACGCTTTCGATACCGGGCATTCCTCCACCTCCATCTCGGCAGCCCTCGGTCTGGCGGTGGCCCGCGATCTTAAAAAGGCCGGCAACAAGGTTATCGCAGTGATCGGCGATGGTTCCATGACCGGCGGCATCGCCTACGAGGGGCTGAACCAGGCCGGTCATCTGAACAGGGACCTGGTGGTCGTTCTCAACGATAACGAGATGTCCATAGCCGAAAACGTCGGAGCTCTCTCCAACTTTTTGTCCCGCACCATCACGAACGAATTCATTCACAAGATCAAGAAGGACGTGGAAAGTTTCCTGGGGGGACTGGACGGGCTGGGGCAGGGGATGCTCAAGGTCGCCCGGCGGGCCGAGGAGTCCCTGAAGGGACTCTTTACCCCGGGAATGCTGTTCGAGGCGTTCGGCTTCGAGTATGTCGGACCGATCGACGGGCACAACCTGGAAGCGCTCCAGGAAACCCTGGAGAACGTCAGGCGCTTCGACGATGCCGTGCTCATCCATGTGCTTACCAGGAAAGGCAAGGGGTATCCCCCTGCCGAAAAGAATCCGTCACTCTTCCATGGCGTGGGCCCCTTCGATGCGGCATCCGGCAAGGTCTTGAAGGCAAAGGGGGGAGGGGCTTCCTATACGGCCGTCTTTGGCGATGTTCTCAAGGAAATCGCCGCTGATGACGAAAAGGTCATTGCCCTGACTGCGGCCATGCCGGACGGAACCGGCCTTGCACCTTTTGCGCGCGAGTTCCCGCAGCGCTTTTTCGACGTCGGCATCGCGGAGCAGCATGGTGTGACGTTTGCCGCGGGCCTGGCAGCGGAAGGCTTCAAACCGGTCTTCGCGGTCTATTCGTCCTTTCTCCAGAGGGCTTACGACCAGGTGTTCCATGACGTCTGCCTGCAGAACCTTCCGGTGGTCTTTGCCATCGACCGGGCCGGGGTCGTGGGGAGCGACGGTCCGACGCACCATGGCATATTCGACCTTACCTTCCTGCGGCACCTTCCCAACATGACCCTCATGGCGCCGAAGGACGAAAATGAACTCCAGCATATGATCCAGACGGCACTAGACCATGACGGGCCGATAGCAGTCCGCTATCCGCGCGGCAACGGGGTCGGCGTTCCCCTCGACCAGACTTTCAGAAAGCTTCCGATCGGCCGGGGGGAGGTCCTTCGCGACGGCCGCGACGGCGCTGTTATCGCCATCGGCACCATGGTCCATCCTGCCCTGGATGCCGCGGAAGTCCTCGCCGCGGAAGGGATCGACCTTGCCGTCGTTAACGCCCGTTTTGTCAAACCCCTTGACAGGGAACTGCTCCTCACCATGGCCGTGACCAGGGGGCACATCTTTACCGTGGAAGAAAATGCCCTTCAGGGGGGATTCGGAACGGCGGTCATGGAACTCCTCGAGGAAGAAGGTCTGGAGGGGGTAGCGGTGACCCGTTTCGGCTACCCCGACCGCTACCTGGAACAGGGGGAGCAGCAGGACCTTCGCGCCGCATGCGGACTGGACGCGGCGGGGATCGCAGCAGGCATACGAAAGGCGCTGAACAGATAAGGCCGGGGAATCCCGGCTTTTTTTGCGATGTATGATAAACTGGTAACGGCGGGTCATTATGCAAAGTCGCAAAGACGCCATCCGTCATGGGGAGAAATACTTGTGAAAAAGAAGTCCTGTGCGCCTTTGCGTCATTGCGTCAAGATGTTCTCCCTTTCCGGTGGATATAGTTCCCTTCTGTTTTTTCTTGTCCTGCTTCTTGTGTCCGTTCCCTTCTCGCAATCGCGCGCCGACGAACTCCTGAGCTCCAATGATTCCGCCGTTAAACTCCTGCAGCAGGGAGAGTACGAGAAGGCGCTCGAGCAGCTGCAGAAGACGTTCAGCCTGTTTCCCTATAATGAAGCAGTCAGAAAAAACCTTGCCGCAGCTTACGCTGCCGTCGGCAACCGGCAGATGGAACGAAAGCAGTTCGATGAAGCCGCGGACAATTTCGACCATGCCCTCAAGCTGTTCCCTGACAATCGGGAATTCGGCACGCTGAAGGGGATTGCCCTCTATTCCGGAAAGCGCTTTGATGAAGCTGCAATTGTACTGGATCAGACTCGTCAATCAGGAGGTGAAACCGCAGCAATCCTCTATTTCCTTGGACGGGTTTACTATGACACCGGCAATCTTGCAGGGGCTCTCGAAGCGTGGAACTCGGCACTGAATCTCGAGCCGGGGAACAAGGCAATTCGCGAGCTGGCGGAAAAGGCCCGCCGGGAGTATGTGGTCGAATCTCCCATGGAAAAAGGCTACAGGTCGATGTTTGTGATCTCGTATGATGAGGGGACAAAGTCCGACCTGGCAAATAGTGTGCTGGAATCCCTGGAAACCGCTTACAATCGCGTCGGGTCCGATTTTTTCTATTATCCGACCGTCCGTGTTCCGGTCATCCTCTATACCAGAAAGGATTACCGGAGCCTGACCGCCAGTCCCGAATGGTCGGGCGGCCTGTATGATGGTAAGGTGCGATTGCCCATCGGGGGGGCACATGACATCACTCCGATGCTCCGGGGAGTGTTATTCCACGAGTATACCCATGTGGTTGTCGGCGAGCTGACCAGGAAGAACTGCCCGACCTGGCTCAACGAAGGTCTCGCCGAGTTCGAGGGGCGAAAGGAGTATGATTCACCCTTGGCCGCGCTCGAGGCTGCTGCGAAAACCGGCAGCTTTCTCTCTTTTGCCGGCATGGAGAAGTCACTATTGGCGCTGAACAGCAAGGACGCCGCACTCGCTTACCAGCAGAGCTACGCCATGGTCAGATTCATGATCTCTTCCTACGGCTGGCACAAGGTCAGGGAAATTCTGGTGAACCTCGGAGAGGGAATGACTATCGAGACTGCCATCGCCAGGGTGTTTGCCGATTACGGCCTGGACTACCCGGGCATAGTGAGGGAATGGCAGGCGGCTACGCTGAAGGAGTACGGGAAGTAGAGAAGGGTACGGGCTCCTCGGGTGCTTGAATATGAAAGTGCATACGGTAAATTATCCTTGACACCAGTCGTATCATGATTTATAAAAGGATAAAAAAGGTCTTAAAAGGTTATTTATGATGGAGCTGACCCGCAAGGGTGAATACGCAATCAGGGGGATCATTTTCCTGGCCCAGCAGCCTCCGGGAAAGGTCTCTCTCATAAGTGAGATTGCCGAGGCCACAGAAGCGCCCCAGACCTTTCTTGCCAAGATATTCCAGAGTTTTGCAAAAATCGGCATCGTCAATTCCTATCGGGGGACCGGCGGGGGCTTTACCCTTGGCCGTTCTCCCGCGGCAATAACCTTGCGCGAGGTGGTCGAGGCGGTCGAAGGTCCGATTGTCCCCAATCGGTGCCTTATAGGTGCCGGCAGCTGTGACAGGGGAGCCGAGTGCAACGTTCACCCGGTCTGGCGCAAGGTGCAGAGTCAGGTTGTCGGGATACTCGACAGCGTTACCTTTGCGGAACTGGCGCGGAAAGGGTGATTTCGCGCGATCTGCCGCGTACGGCGTGAACACTGCAGAAACAGCCCGAAACGGGCGATTTATTTGCCGGACTATGGGATAAATAAGGTCCGCTTGGTATTTTATCCGGTAAGATTAAAAATCCTGACAGGCAGGCTTTTCATAGAGGGATTATCGGCTATAATTATTTCCAGTCAGTGCTGATTCTGTTTCTCTCACCCTCAACATGCCCCTTACGGTTTTTTCGCGTCCAGAGTAGAAAGTCATATTTTATTACCAGGAGGTCATCATGAATCAACAGGAAGGTTACGCGGATGATGTTGTCAAGGGTTTTATAACCTGGAGCATCGTCTGGGGACTGGTGGCGGTGCTGCTCGGGGTTTTCATATCCTTCCAGCTTGCCTTGCCGCAGCTTAACTTCCCCCCCTACCTGACGTACGGCAGGCTCCGCCCGATCCACACCAATGCGGGCATTTTCGGGTGGGGGATCGGAAGCTTCATGGCCTTCTTCTTCTACATAACCCAGCGACTGACCAGGACCAGGCTCTGGAGTCCCGGCCTTGCCCGTTTCCAGCTCTGGCTCTTCAACATCGTCATTGCTCTGGCAGCGGTCACCCTTGCGCTCGGCATGACCCGCTCCAAGGAGTACGCCGAGCTCGAATGGCCGGTGGCCCTCCTGGTGGTGGTCCTCTGGGTGATCTTCAGCATCAATATCATCATGACCATCATCAAGCGGAAGGAAGAGCAGATGTACATCTCGCTCTGGTACATCATGGCCTGCCTGGTCGGGGTCGCCGTGCTCTACCTGGTCAACAACGCCGGCATCCCGGTCTCCCTGACCAAGTCCTATTCGGCCTTTGCCGGGGCCAATGACGCCAATGTCCAGTGGTGGTACGGACATAACGCCGTGGCCATGGTGCTTACCGCCCCCCCCCTGGCGCTTTTTTACTATTTCCTCCCGAAATCCACGGGAGTACCGATCTACAGCCACCGGATGGGGGTGATCGCCTTCTGGAGCCTGATCTTCATGTACCTCTGGACCGGAGCGCACCACCTCCTCTGGACCCCGGTTCCTGACTGGGTCCAGACCCTGGCCATGGCCTTTTCCATCATGCTGATCGCCCCTTCGTGGGGGGCGGTTTTCAACGGCTACTTCTCCATGAACGGCCAGTGGCACCAGATGCGTGAAAACCACCTCGTCAAGTTTCTCATCTTCGGCATAACCTTCTACGGTCTCCAGACTCTCCAGGGGCCTTCCCAGGCGGTACGGACCTTCTCGGCCTTCATCCATTACACGGACTGGGTGCCCGGCCATGTGCACATGGGGACCCTGGGGTGGGTTTCGCTTATCCTGTTTGCCGCCATCTATTACACGGTCCCCCGGATCTACGGCAGGGAGATCTACAGCGTCGGTCTTGTCAACCTCCATTTCTGGCTTGCCGTCACGGGGCAGCTGATCTTTTCCATCTCCATGTGGGTCGCGGGCATTCAGCAGGCGACCATGCTCCACGCGTCCAATCCGGACGGGAGCCTTCACTACAGTTTCATGGAGACGCTGGTCGAGATGTACCCTTACTGGCATGTCAGGGCGGGGGGTGGTGTCATCTATCTTGTCAGTCTCCTGATTTTCATCTACAACATCCTGAAGACCGTGTCGAGCGGAACGCCTGTTGCCGCAATCGGTAAAGCCTAGGAAAGGAGAAATCATGCTCGAGAAAAAACCTGTCATATTCCTTTTGCTTGCCACCGTAGTCATCATGATCGGGACCGTGGTGACCATGATAGCTCCCTTCAGGTGGATCAACGACCCGAAACTGAAAATAGCCGAGGTCAGGCCCTACACCCCGCTGCAACTCGAGGGGAGGGATATTTACATCCGGGAAGGGTGCAACAACTGTCACACCCAGACCGTCCGGCCGCTCCTGGCCGATGTGGAGCGCTACGGCGATTATTCGAAGGCGGGAGAGTTCGTGTACGACCAGCCTTTCCTCTGGGGCTCGCGCCGTACCGGGCCCGACCTGGCCCGGGTCGGCGGCAAATATCCCGATGCCTGGCACTCCAGGCATATGGCGGACCCCCAGTCGATGGTGCCCCGTTCCAACATGCCGAAGTATGCCTTCCTGCAGCGTCCTCTCGACTCGGGCCTTACGGAGAAGAAAATGAAGGCGCTCAAATTCACCTACGCGGCTGCCGACATCGAGGCGCTCAAGGGGAAGACCGAACTGGACGCTATGGTTGCCTATCTGCAGAAGCTCGGCAGCGACATCCCCTGGCGCAAGACGGCGCTGGCTGCGGTGGTCGGCGAGTTGAAGAACCCCTATCAGGAGAACAAAACCGTGCTGCCCGAAGGTAAAGCCATCTATGACAAGGAATGCGCCCAGTGCCACGGGGCAGCGCTCAGGGGGAACATCGGGCCGTCCCTGGCCGATATCGACAAGCCGGATGCCGACGTGTTCAAGACCATATACAGCGGTTCGCCGTCGGCCGGGATGCCTGCCTTTGGTGAGAACCTCGGCAAAGAGAAGGTCTGGAAAGTGGTCAACTACCTGAAATATCACCAGAGGCAATGATATGGACCTGGCGAGTGTTTACTATCTCGGGATTACCCTACTGATGTTCCTGGTCTTCGTCGCGATCGTGGCGAGGACCTGCAGCAGGAAGCGGAAGGAACCGGGTGAGGCCCCGAAGTACCGGATGATGGATGACGACTAACATACCGTTTCGTGTTTCGAGTCTCGCGTTCAAAGTTCGAACCCGAAACCCGAAACTCTGAACTCGAAACTTGTTTTACAGGGAGGCTGTTCATGGCTGACGACAATAAGGATTTTGACGGTATACAGTATCGCATCGAAACCAAGTCCCCTCTGGTGTTCAGGGGCCTTACCTGGATGCTGGTCATATGGGGGGTCTGTTTCATGGCCTATTACCTGTTCAGCGGCTGGAGTTCGGCAGGGGAATTCGCCCTGAAGAAGAAGGACAAAATGGAGAATCTGGCCAACCAGCCCAAGGGGAGTGAAACACCGGCAGCCGGCGCCCAGAAGGAAGGGAAAAAGGAGGATTACCTTGCCCTGGGCAAAAAGGAGTACGCCGAACGATGCGCCGCCTGTCACGGCGCCGACGCCAGGGGGGGGATCGGTCCCGACCTGACCCGGAAGGAGTACAAATTCGGGAAAACCGCCAAAACTGTCGCCGAATCCATCGGCGAAGGGCGACCCGGCGGCATGCCCGCCTTCAAGAGCGATCTCTCCCACGAAAAGATCGAGGGGCTGACGCAGTACCTTCTCTCTCTTTGACGACACCCGGCAGGCCACTTCCCTTGATGGGGCCGAAAAGAAAAGCAGTGCAGTGGCTCACCACGCTCCTGCTTCTCGGGATTCCCTTCGTGCGTGCGGGGGGGGATTCACTCGTCCGCCTTGATGCGGCATCCCGCACACTGCTCTTTTTCGGCGCCAGAGTCCGTATCGAGGAGTTTTACCTCTTTCTCATCGCCGTGCTCATGCTCGTTTTCGGATTTCTCTTCATGACCATGGTGTTCGGCAGGGTCTGGTGCGGCTGGCTCTGCCCCCAAACCACGGTGACGGACCTGGCAGAATTCATTGACCGGAAAATTACCGCACTACTGCCGGGAAGGTTTCTCCCGGGCACGGTACAGCATCTCCTCTATCTCCTCGTCTCCTGCACCGTTGCGGCAAACCTCGTCTGGTATTTTATCCCTCCCGGTGAGTTTTTCCCGCGACTCATTGGGGGAGAGATCGGTTTGGTTGCGGGAATTACGCTCAGTTCCGTATCCCTTTTGCTCTATCTCGATCTCGTTCTGGTCCGCCGAAAATTCTGCACGGCGGTCTGTCCCTACGGCCGTATCCAGTTGATGACCATGGACAGGAATACCCTTACCCTGGAGTTCGACCCTTCCCTGGCGGGTTCCTGCATCCGCTGCGACGCCTGTCTCAGGTCCTGTCCCATGGGGATCGACATCAAAGACGGACTCCAGATCGAATGCATAAACTGCGGCAGGTGCCTCGATGCCTGCCGCTCGGTCATGGCCGGCGGCGACCGGCCGGGGCTCATCCATTACACCTTCGGCAGTAGGGCGGAAGGGGGAGGGCGGCCCGTCAACGCCAGGTCGCTGCTGCTCGGCGGGATTATCCTGCTCCTCTGCGCGCTCATGGGGGGCGGCATTGCCGTGCGCCGGGAAGCGACCATGAAGGTCCAGCGGGGAGGGGGCGGCGAGGTGAGACTGCTTGCCGAAGGGGCGGTCGTCAATTTCTATTCCGCTTATCTCGAGAACCGCTCTACCGTCCCGGCCACCTTCGACCTCGCCATCCTTCCCGTGGCCGGGTTCAGGACAGAGCTCCTCGGACCGGTCAAAGCCATCACCGTGGAGCCTAATGCCAACCGGCGGGTCGATTTCCTGGTGAAGGTCGCCCCTGTTCCCGCTGCCGAGCGGGATATCGAGCTGCATTTAATGAAAGATGGTAAAATAGTGGCAGTCACTCCCGTACGACTTTTAGTGAAATGACTGTCTGCAGGTTAACTCAAAGGAGAGAGCATGACGGAGAAGCAACGGGACGGGGGTAAATCCTGGAAGATCGCCATCGCCGGGCTTATCGGCATTTTTCTCATAGCCACGGCTGCGAGCATGGTGCTGGCTGCGCGCCGGGTCAGCAGAGTGGTGGACGCGGACTATTACCAGCACGGCCTTCACTACGGCGATAAGTCGTATTCTCCGGAAAAGCGGTGAGTGCCACTTGATGGAGAACTCGGCGACATGCTTCCACTGCAACGCGGAAATCCTTCCCGGTCAGCTCGTGACAGGGAGCCGGGGAGGGGAATCGCTCGATTTTTGCTGCCGCGGCTGCCTGGGCGCCTGGCTCCTGATAACCGGCGCAGGGCTCGGTGATTTTTACCGGCGCCGGGAATGGCTGGAGCCGGGAATCTGCGCCGATGCCTATCAGGGCGAATACCATGATTCTTTCCTATCCCGGTATGTTTACGCGAAGGGAGAATCGAGCGCCATCGACATCCTCATCGAAGGGATCCGCTGCGCCACCTGTGTCTGGCTCAACGAGAAAATCATCGGGCAGCTCCCGGGCGTGTCCGCTGTAAGGGTGAATTACGCCACCAACCGGGCGCGGGTGCTCTTCGATCCCGGCACGGTGTCGCCGTCGACCATCTTCACCCGGATCGCGGAGCTCGGCTACGTCCCGCGCCCCTATACCAGTTCTGCTGCCGAGGAGAGGTCGCACCGTGAGCGGAAGGACCTTCTTGTCCGCTTCGGCACCGCCTTTTTCCTCACCATGCAGCTCATGGCCTACTCGTTCGCCCTCTATGCCGGCTACTTCCAGGGAATCGGCCCGGACATGAAGCTCACCATGCAGCTCTTTTCCCTGCTCGTCACCACCCCGGTGGTTTTCTATGCCGGCGCGCCTTTTCTCCGGGGAGGATGGCGGGGGATCGTGAACAGGGCTCCCAACATGGACCTCCTGATTGCAATCGGGGCGCTCTCCTCCTACGGATACAGCATCTATGCAACCTTGACCGGCGGTGAGGTCTACTTTGAAACCGCCGCAATGATCGTGACGCTGATCCTGGCGGGGCGTTTGCTGGAAAACAGCGCGAAACAACGCGCCGCCGCAGGGGTGGAGAGGCTGCTCGGTCTCACGGCGGGCGAGGCGAAAAGGGTCACCGGCGGCGGGGTTGAGTCGGTTGCCGTGGCGGATGTCCGTGCCGGCGATCTGCTCCTGGTCGGTCCGGGAGAACGGTTTCTCGTTGACGGCCGGATCGCGGAGGGGACGACCGATGTGGACGAGTCTCCGGCCACCGGCGAATCGCTCCCCGTTGTCAAAAACGACGGGGACAGGGTGATTGCCGGAAGCATTAACCTGACCTGCGCAGTGCGGATCGTCTGTGAGCACCCGGCGTCCGACAGTTTCGTCGCGCGCGTGGCGCGGCTCGTGGAAGAGGCCCAGAGCCGGCGGGCGCCGATCCAGGGGGTGGCGGACCGTGCAGCAGCCTTTTTCGTCCCCGCGGTCCTCTTCCTCTCCGCGGCTACGTTCTCCTGGCAGTATGCGCTGCACGTCGAGACCGGCAGTGCTCTCATGACGGCCCTGGCGGTGGTGGTGATTGCCTGCCCCTGCGCGCTCGGGCTGGCGACCCCCATGGCGATCCTCGCCGGCACCGGTGCGGCGGCGGTCTCCGGGGTGATTTTCAAGGGGGGCGACATCCTCGAACGATTGAGCAGGGTGACTGTTGCGGTATTCGACAAAACCGGAACCGTTACCCGCGGTGAGCCCGCTGTTGTGGCAATTGATCCCGCTCCCGGCTTCGCTGTCCGGGAACTGGCGGCAATGGCGGCCGCCGTGGAATGCGCCGCGCAGCACCCCCTGGCCCGCGCAGTGAGAGACTATGCGCTTATGAACGGCATCGTCCCCGCCGTCGGAGACGACCTGCGGACTGTCCCGGGGGGCGGGGTTCTGGGACTCCACGAGGGGAAGATGGTGGCGGTCGGCAACCCACGTTTTCTGGCCCGCCTCGGGGTCGAAGGTCTCCCGGCGGAGATCGACGTCCCGGCAGGAGGAACGGTCGCCTGTATCGCCTGTTCCGGCCGTTATGCAGGCGCAATCGTATTCCGGGACCGCCTGCGCGACGATGCCCCGGCAGTCATAGCCCATTTCCGGGAGCGTCACATCCGGTGTATTCTCCTGAGCGGCGACAGCCGGGAAACGGTCCGTTTCATCGCCGGTTCCCTCGGGATCGGGGAATGGGAAGGTGAAATGACGCCGGAGGAAAAGACGGCATTTGTCGAGAGACTGCGCACAAAAGGGGAGACGATCCTAATGGTCGGGGACGGCATTAATGACGCGCCCGCTCTTTCCGCGGCCGACGTGGGGTGCGCGATTGCCGGAGGGACCGACATTGCCCTGGAGACTTCCGACCTCATTCTGGCCAGGCCCGACCTGGCAAGACTCGCCTTTGCCCACGCAACCGCCCGGCGCACCATGGCGGTCATCAGGCAAAACCTCGGCTGGGCGTTTATCTACAATATCGTCGGCATTCCGCTTGCCATGACCGGCAGGTTGACCCCGGTCTATGCGGCCGCGGCAATGGCCCTGAGTTCTCTCTGTGTTGCAGGCAATTCTTTAAGACTTACAGGTACTAAGCATGGATAGTTCAATCATAGCTTTAATTGTATTATCCCTTTTTCTCGGCTGCGGCTGCTGGCTGATCTTTATCTGGGCGGTAAAGAAGGGGGAGTTCGACGACGTGGAGCGGCCGAAGCACCGCATGCTGGACGACGATGATTCGCGCTGAAAAACACCCGTCTGCGGTGTTGGCCGCGTCGTCGGCTCCTCGGCGTACTGATGTACGCCTCCGGGCCTCCTCCTTGCCGCCGTGCATCCGGGCATTTTTGAGCGCGAATCGTCAGAGAGATCAGTTTATGTCAGGAGCACGAGGATGATCGAAATCTGGCTTGCTTTCTGTGCGGGACTGGTCGGGAGCGTCCACTGTATCGGCATGTGCGGGGGGATCGTTGCCGCCCTGGCCATGACCGGACCCGACGGGGTGGTGCGGTCGAGGATATTCACCCAGGCGCTCTACAACCTGGGGAGGATCGCCACCTATACCCTCCTTGGTGTCGCTGCCGGCCTGATCGGTTCTTCCCTTGACCTGCTGGCGCTCAAGTCCGTTGCGCTCTGGTTCCTGTGCGCCGCCAATATCTTCGTTATCGGCGTCGGACTGGCGTCCGCGCTCCGCGTGCCCTGGTTCAACCTTTCCTCCCTGGAAATGGCGCCGGGCAGATTTCTCGCCCGGCCGTTCAAAGCGTTCGCTTCCGGAACATCCCGCTTTTCCGCCTTCCCCTTAGGTCTCTGTCTCGGCTTTCTCCCCTGCGGGCTCGTCTACGGCCCCCTCATGGTCGCCGCGGGAAGCGGCAATCCCCTGCGGGGGGGGGCGATCATGGCTGCCCTCGGGCTCGGGACCATGCCCGCGCTCCTCATGTTCGGATCGGCTTCGGCAGCGATCTCCGGCGTGGTCCGCGACCGGCTGTTCCGGCTGCTCGGGCTGCTCATCGCGCTCATGGGATCGGTCGGGCTCTGGCGGCTGCTCGGGAAGATGGGTTACCTGCCGCGTTTTACGCTCTGGTAAAGGAGGATGGCATAAAGACTTGCGTCCCCGGTATATTATTGGTATGTATCTTCCATCCATTTATACAGAGGAGCAGATGACCGATGAGCAATGAAGGAACCAAGATAATTTATTCCATGATGCGGGTGAGCAAATTCTACGACAAGAAGCCGGTCATCAAGGACATCTCCCTCTCCTACTTCTACGGCGCCAAGATCGGCGTACTCGGCTTGAACGGTTCGGGCAAGAGCTCGCTCCTCCGCATCCTGGCGGGGGTGGACAAGGAGTTCAACGGTCAGGCGGTTCTCTCCCCCGGCTACACGGTCGGGTTTCTCGAGCAGGAGCCGGTGCTCGACGACGCAAAGACCGTGCGGGAGATCGTCGAGGAGGGGGCGGCCGAGACCGTAGCTCTCCTGGCCGAGTTCAATGAGATCACCGCGAAATTCTCCGATCCCGACGCAGATTTCGACAAGCTGATCGCGCGGCAGGGGGTGGTGCAGGAAAAGCTCGATCATCTGGACGCCTGGGACCTGGATGCGCGGCTGGAAATGGCGATGGACGCCCTCCGCTGCCCGCCGGGCGACACGCGGGTACAGGTCCTCTCCGGTGGAGAGCGGCGGCGGGTGGCGCTCTGCCGGCTGCTCCTGAAGA